>DATAEY010000065.1:0-20602 GCA_036257715.1 Solirubrobacteraceae bacterium
CACCCGCCCGCGCGGATCGAACGCCGAGGAGGACGCGCGGATCGCCCACGAGCTGCTCGACGACCCCAAAGAGCGCGCCGAGCACGTGATGCTGGTCGACCTCGGTCGCAACGACCTGGGGAGGGTGTGCGAGTACGGCTCGGTGGCGGTCGAGGACTTCATGGTGGTGGAGACCTACAGCCACGTCATGCACATCGTGTCGTCGGTGACCGGCACGCTGCGCCCGGAGGTGGGGGCGATCGACGCGCTGCGGGCGACGCTGCCGGCCGGGACCCTGTCGGGAGCTCCCAAGGTCCGGGCGATGCAGATCATCGACGAGCTCGAGCCGGTCAAGCGCGGCGGCTACGGGGGAGCGATCGGCTACCTGTCGTACACCGGCGACCTGGACACGTGCATCCACATCCGCACCGTGGTGGTCAAGGACGGCGTCGCCCACGTCCAGGCGGGCGGTGGCACGGTCGCGGACGCCAGGCCCGACTACGAGTACCGCGAATCCGAGGCCAAGGCGCGCGGGGTCCTGCGCGCGATCGAGCTGGCGTGCCAGCAGGAGGACTGGGAATGACGCGGATGGATCCGCCTCACTGGGTAGCGGGGCCGACCGGCGAGGACCACGGAGGCGTTCGCGGAGACCGCCTCGCTTCGCCTCCGGCTTCGCTCGGCTCCCGGCCTCCCGGCGACCCTCCTGGAGTGCGGGAGACCGGGTCGCCGGTCGGCCCCGCTAGCACGGAACGCGGATCCGTCCGCGTTCTGGTTGTGGACAACTACGACTCCTTCACCTACAACCTGGTCCAGTACCTCGGCGAGCTGGGCGCCGAGGTCGAGGTGGTCCGCAACGACCGCGCGACGGTGGACGAGCTGCTCGGGCGGCGCCCGGACCGCCTGGTGGTGTCTCCGGGGCCCTGCACGCCGGCTCAGGCCGGCATCTCGGTCGAGGCGATGCGGCGCCTCCCCGAGGCCGGGGTCCCCGCGCTGGGCGTCTGCCTCGGGCACCAATCGCTCGCCCAGGCGTTCGGCGGGCGGGTGGTCCGCCACGAGCCCGTCCACGGAAAGGCGACGACCGTCGAGCACGACGGCAGGACGATCTTCGCCGGGCTGGAGAGCCCGCTCACGGCGGGCCGCTACCACTCCCTGGTCGTCGACCCGGACCTGCCCGGCTGCTTCGAGCGCTCGGCGCAGGGTGGGGGCGTGGTGATGGGCATCCGCCATCGCGACCTGCCCGCCGAGGGCGTCCAGTTCCATCCCGAGTCGGTGCTGACCGAGGGCGGGCGGGCGCTGCTGGACAACTTCGTGCACGGGTCTGGGCGGTAAACCGAGGTGGCCGAGCCGACCATCAGCCGCGCCGTGGACGCCATGGCCTCGGGGCACGACCTCAGCGCCGACGACGCCGCCGAGGTCCTCGCGGTGATCATGGCGGGCGACGCCTCCGAGGTCGAGATCGCCGCCTTCCTGGTCGCCCTGCGCACGAAGGGTGAGACGGTCGACGAGCTCGCCGGGCTGGCGCGCACGATGCGGGCGCTGGCGACACGCGTCGACAGCGGGCGCGACGACCTGGTCGACACGGCGGGCACCGGGGGCGGGCGGCCGACCTTCAACGTCTCGACCACCGCGGCGCTGATCGCTGCCGGGGCGGGCTGCGCGGTGGCCAAGCACGGCAACCGCTCGGCCACGAGCCTGTCGGGCTCGGCCGACGTGCTCGAGGCGCTGGGAGCGCGAATCGACCTTGGGCCGGAGGCGGTCGCCGCCTGCATCCGTGAGGCGGGATTCGGGTTCATGTTCGCACCCGCCCATCACCAGGCCACGAGGTTCGTGGTGCCGGTCCGCAAGGAGCTGGGCGTGCGGACGATCTTCAACTTCCTCGGGCCCCTGACGAACCCGGCGGGGGCCACACGCCAGCTGATCGGCGTCTCCGACCCCGCGTATCTCGAGACGGTCGCCGGCGCCCTCCTGCGGCTGGGGGTGGCCCGCGCGTTGGTAGTGTCCAGCGAGGACGGGCTGGACGAGATGAGCACCGCCGGGCGCACCCAGGTCGTCGAGGTCGCCGCAGCCGCGGACGGAGGCGCCCCGCTCTTCGAGCGCTACACGGTCGATGCGACCGAGCTGGGACTGGCGCCGGCGCGGGCCGGGGATCTGGGCGGCGGGACGCCCGCGCAGAACGCCGAGACCACCCGTCGGATCCTCGCCGGCGAGCCGGGGCCCCGACGGGACCTGGCGGCGCTGAACGCCGGGGGCGCCATCTACGTCAGCGGCCGTGTCGAGACGCTGGAGGCCGGACTGCGCGCCGCCGAGGCGGCGCTGGACGACGGCTCCGCCGCAGCGGCGCTGGATCGCTTCGTGGCCTGCACGCGGGAGCTGGCCGCGGCGTGAGCGTGCTGGACCGGATCGTCGACGCCACCCGCCAGGACCTCGACCGCCGCCGCGAGGAGGTGCCGCAGGCGGACCTCGAGCGCGCGCTGTCGGCCCGCGGCGAGGACCGTCCGTTCTCCGAGGCGGTCTCTCGTCCGGGGCTGTCCCTGATCGCCGAGTACAAGCGCCGTTCCCCCTCGGCCGGGCCGCTTCGTCCCGACGCCGGGGTGACCGAGGTGGTGGAGGCGTTCGAGCGCGGCGGCGCGGCGGCGATCTCGGTTCTCACCGAGTCCCATCACTTCGGTGGCTCCCTGGCGGACCTGCGGGAGGCCCGCGGCGCCTCCGGGTTGCCGATCCTGCGCAAGGACTTCGTGATCGACCCCTACCAGGTCTACGAGTCGGCCGCGATCGGCGCCGATGCCATCCTGCTGATCGTCGCTGCGCTGGAGCCGGGCGAGCTTGCCTCGCTGCATGCCGAGGCGAGATCGCTCGACCTCGATGTCCTGGTCGAGGTGCACGACGAGAGCGAGCTCGAGACCGCGCTCGAGATCGATGCAGCGCTGATCGGGATCAACAACCGAGACCTGACCGACTTCTCGGTCGACGTCGACCGCACGTTGGCGCTGCTGTCCGACGTCCCGGCTGGAAAGGCGGTGGTCTCCGAGTCCGGGCTCAACTCGCGCGACCAGCTGGACGAGCTCGAGCGGGTGGGCGTCGATGCGGTCCTGATCGGCGAGTCGCTGCTGCGCGCCGAGGATGTGGAGGCGGCCTGCCGGACGCTCTCCGGCCCGGACGGCGAGCCCGAGTCCTGAGCGACGCTCCACGGTTCTCGCGCCGCGGGCTTTAACTTCGCTTCACGGCCGGCGCCGACACTCTTGACATGAGCCTTCCGCTCCGGTCCTCACTGGTATCGGCGGTGCTGGGCGGGGCGGTGGTGGCGGCGGTCATGGTGGTGTTCGGGCTGGTGCCGGGAGAGCGGACGACGACCGTCGTACAGCAGGCTCCCATCAGCCGCCCGGTCAACGACCGAGACGGGCAGGGGTTCACCCCGCGCGAGATCTACAAGCGCGACGCGCCGGGCGTGGTCAACGTGAAGGCCCAGATCGTCCGTCAGGTCGAGTCTCCGTTCGACGTCTTTCCCCAGGAGCAGCGCGGCCAGGCGAGCGGATCGGGCTTCGTCCTGGACCGGTCCGGATACGTCTTGACCAACGCCCACGTCATCGAGGGAGCCTCCGACGTGACCGTGCAGTTCGAGGACCGCAAGAGCGTCGACGCCACCGTCGTGGGCAAGGACAGCTCGACCGACATCGCGCTGCTGAGGGTGCACCGTGACGGCGTGAGCCTCCACCCGCTCAGCCTGGGCGACTCCGCCACCGTGCAGGTCGGCGATCCCACCATCGCCATCGGGAATCCGTTCGGGCTGGACCGAACGCTCACCACCGGCGTGGTCTCTGCTCTCCAGCGCCGGATATCGGCTCCCAACGGCTTCAGCATCGACCATGTCATCCAGACCGACGCCGCCATCAATCCCGGCAACTCCGGCGGGCCACTGCTCGACGCCGCCGGGCGGGTGATCGGGATCAACTCCCAGATCGTCACCGGCGAGGGGGCGAGCGGCAATGTCGGCATCGGCTTCGCGGTGCCGATCAACACCGCCAAGAGGGTGATCCCCCAGCTGATGAAGTCGGGTCGGGTGCCGCGGCCGTACATCGGGATCACCGGGGTCACGATCGACAGCTCGCTGGGACGGCTGAATCTCCCCGCGGACGGTGGCGTTCTTGTGCAGGCGGTGGCCCCGGGCAGCCCGGCGGACAGAGCCGGCATCAGGGGAGGCGACACCCGGGCCACGCTGGACGGCTCCGACATCGCCCTCGGCGGGGACGTCATCCGGCGCCTGGACGGGCGCAACGTGGCCTCGATGGACGACGTGATGGCGGCGCTCAGCGGCCGCCAGCCGGGCGACACGGTGAAGCTGGACCTCCTGCGGGCAGGTCGCAGCCGGACCGTTACGGTGACGCTGGGCCAGCGGCCCGACCGCGCGCCCACCCAGTAGCGGGCGGCCGGCCGGCGGGCCGCCTCTACCATGGGTGGGTGCCGGCCCCCCGGGTCAAGATCTGCGGCAACACCAACCTGGCCGACGCCTCGCACGCGGTAGAGCTCGGCGCCTGGGCGCTGGGCCTGATCTTCTACGAGCGCTCGCCGCGCCGCTGCCGGATCGCCGACGCCGAGGCCATCGCCGCCTCCATGCGCCGGCGGGCCGAGCTGTGCGGGGTGTTCGTGAACGCCACGCTCGACCGGGTGGCGGGCCTGGCCGATCGGCTCGGCCTGACCATGCTGCAGCTGCACGGCGACGAGGGCCCGGCCTACTGCGCCGAGGCGGCGCGACGCACCGGCTGCAAGGTGGTCAAGGCAGCCCGGGTGCGCTCGCGGGCCGATCTTCGGGCCCTGGAGGCGTTTCGCACCGACTACCACCTGCTGGATTCGTATGCCCGCGATCTGCGCGGAGGGACCGGAGCGCCGTTCGACTGGGAGCTGGCGCGCCATCGTCGCGGCGGGATACCGATCATCCTCAGCGGCGGCCTGACCGCGGAGAACGTCGGCCAGGCGATCGAGACCACGCGGCCGTTCGCGGTCGACGTCGCCAGCGGGGTCGAGGCGCAGCCCGGGGTCAAGGACCCGGCCCGGCTGGAGGCGTTCTTCGACGCCGTGCGCCGGAACGCCCCGGTGACCGCATGACCAGCGCGGTCGAGCACCGCTTCGGTCCGTACGGCGGCCAGTACGTGCCCGAGACCCTGATGCCCGCCCTGTCAGAGCTCGAGGAGGCATGGCAATCCGCGCGAGCGGATCCGGCCTTCCGCCGTGAGCTGGAGGGCCTGCTGCGCGATTACGCCGGCCGGCCGACGCCGCTGTATCGGGCGCAGCGCCTCTCGGAGGCGATCGGGCATGCGGTCTTCCTCAAGCGTGAGGATCTGCTGCACACCGGCGCCCACAAGCTCAACAACGCGCTCGGCCAGGCGCTCCTGGCGCGGCGCATGGGCAAGGCGCGGGTGATCGCCGAGACCGGCGCCGGGCAGCATGGGGTCGCGACCGCCACCGCGTGCGCGCTGCTGGGCCTGAAATGCCTGGTGTACATGGGCACGCAGGACATGCGCCGCCAGGAGCCCAACGTGCGCCGCATGGAGCTGCTCGGCGCATCGGTGGCGCCGGTGGAGGCGGGCGCGCGCACGCTCAAGGAGGCGGTCTCGGCCGCGATCCGCGACTGGGTGGCCAACGTCCGGACCACCCACTACGTGATCGGCTCGTCGGTTGGCCCGGCGCCCTATCCCGCCCTGGTGCGCGATCTCCAGCGGGTCATCGGCGACGAGGCGCGCGCGCAGGTGCTCGCCGCCGCGGGGCGGCTTCCCGACCGGGTCGTCGCCTGCGTGGGCGGCGGCTCGAACGCGATCGGCACCTTCCTCGCGTTCCTCGACGATCCCGGCGTCGAGCTGGTCGGGGTGGAGGCCGGGGGCGAAGGACTCGACAGCGGACGCCACGGCGCGCCGCTCACCGCCGGAGGGCGGCCGGGCGTGCTGCATGGGTCCATGTCGGCGGTCCTGCAGGACGACGACGGACAGATCGCCGAGGCGCACTCGGTCTCGGCGGGCCTCGACTACCCCGGCTCCGGACCGCAGCACGCCCACCTGCGCGACTCGGGCCGGGCGCGCTACGTGGCGGTGACCGACGCGCAGGCCGTGAGCGCGTTTCGCCGCCTGGCGCAGCTCGAGGGGATCATCCCGGCCCTCGAGCCCGCCCACGCGGTGGCCTGGCTGTTCGAGACTCCGGGGGCCGACCTCGACCTCGTCTGCCTGTCGGGCCGGGGGGACAAGGACCTCGCCGAGGTCCTCGGACGGCCGGGTCGATAGCCCCGGTCCGGGCGACGTGAGCGGGATCGGGCGGATCCAGGCCGCCTTCGCGGAGCGGTCTCGGCGGGCGGCGCTGATGCCCTACATGATGGGTGGCTTCCCCGACCTCGCCACCTCGCGCGCGATCGCCGAGGCGTATGCGGCGGCCGGCTCGGACCTCGTCGAGCTCGGGGTCCCGTTCTCCGACCCCCTGGCGGACGGGCCGGTCATCCACGCCGCCGGGACCCGGGCGCTGAGCCACGGTGTCACCACCGAGGACGTGCTCGAGCTGGCGGCGTGGCTCTCGCCACGCGTACCGGTCGTGATCATGTGCTACGCCAACCCGGTCTACGCGCGTGGGGCGGACGCGTTCGTCGGTGCGCTCTCAAGGGCGGGGGTGTGCGGGCTGATCGTCCCGGATCTGCCCGTGGAGGAGGCTCCGGCGCTGCTCGAGCGCTGCGACGCGGACGGGGTCGCGCTGGTGCCGCTGGTGGCGCCGACCACCGCGGGGGATCGGCTCGAGGTCATCGGATCCCTGGCGCGCGGCTTCGTCTACGCGGTGTCGCTGACCGGGACCACCGGCGAGCGCGACGCCCTGGGCGGCGGCCTGGCGTCGATGCTCGCGCGGGTCAAGGGCCACACCGACCTGCCGGTGGCGGTCGGGTTCGGGATCGCCACCGCCGAGCAGGCGGCGGGCGCGGCGGCCGCGGGCGCCGACGGGGTGATCGTCGGGACCCGCCTGGTCCGCGCGGCGGCCGAGGCCGAGCACCCCGCGGCGGCGGTGGCCGAGCTGCTGGCCGCCCTGGCCGCGGCGCTCCGCTAGCATCGCGGCCGGCATGGGGCTGCTGCTCGCGACCGTCCTGGGCCTGACGATCTGGATCGTCGGCTGGGCGGCGGGCGGCGCGAAGTCCTTCGACTGGTTCCTGCTTGGGCTGGCCGTCGTGCTGCTGGCCGCAACCGTCCGGATCATCTCCCCCCACATTCCCGGACGCAGCCCGGACGAGTAGCCCGCGGTGCCATCGCGCGCGAACCGGCGCCGGGCGGGCAGAGTCTGACCATGGCGCACATCGCCATCCTCACCGGCGGCGGCGACTGCCCCGGGCTCAACGCGGTGATCCGCGCCGTGGTGCGCCGCGCCGACGGCCATCACCACACCGTCATCGGGTTTCGCAACGGGTGGGCCGGCGCCGTCGGGGGCGACTCGGTGGAGCTGACCCCGGAGAGCACGGCCGGCATACTGCCGCGCGGCGGCACGGTCCTCGGCACCTCGCGGACCAATCCCTATGCCGAGCCGGATGGCGGCGAGCGGGTGCGCCGGACCCTGGGGGTGGAGCACGTCGACGCGTTGATCGCAATCGGCGGGGAGGACACCCTGGGGGTCGCCCGCCGGCTGGCCGGCGAGGGCGTGAACGTGGTCGGCGTGCCCAAGACCATCGACAACGACCTCAACGGGACGGACTTCACCTTCGGCTTCCAGACCGCGGTGCAGATCGCCACCGACGCCATCGACCGCCTGCACACCACCGCCGAGTCCCATCACCGCGTGATCGTCCTGGAGGTGATGGGTCGCCACACCGGGTGGATAGCCACCTACAGCGGCATGGCCGGCGGGGCGGACGCGATCCTGGTGCCCGAGCGCCGGTTCGACATCGACGAGGTGTGCGATCGGCTGCGGCGGCGCCACGCCCGCGGACGGACGGTCTCGATCGTCGTGGTCGCGGAGGGCGCGCAACCCGGCGACGCGAACGGCAGCGCGGTTTCGCAGGACAAGGCCACCGACCAGTTTGGACACGTGCGGCTGGGCGGCATCGCGGTCACGCTCGAGAGCGAGATCGAGCGGCGCACCGGCTACGAGACCCGCATGACGATCCTCGGCCACGTCCAGCGGGGGGGAACCCCGATCGCCTACGACCGCGTGCTGGCGACCCGGTTCGGCGTCGCCGCGGTCGACGCCGTCACCCGCGGCGACTTCGGGCGGATGGTGGGCCTGCACGGCAACGTCATCGTGCCCGTGGCGCTCGACGAGGCGCTGCGGGAGCCCAAGCTCCTGGATCCGGAGCTGTACGAGACGGCCGAGGTGTTCTTCGGCTAGCGCCGCCGGCGATTGCGCGCCCCGGATCGGGTGGCTTAGGATGCCGTCGGTAGCGATCGTCGAGGGGGGATCCATCCATTGAGACTTCAGGGCTTGGCAGTAGCTAGCGGTTGCTGCATGCTGGTCGCCGGCGTCGCGGCGTGCGGTGCCGGCGGTGGCGGGGGCGGCGGGACGGTCAAGGGCACGACCTTGACCATCTACTCGAGCCTGCCGCTGCAGGGCGCCTCGCGCGCGCTCGCGGGCTCCATCGTAAATGGTGAGAAGCTCGCTCTGGCCAAGTACGCGCCCGGCGGCAAGCTGGGCAAGTGGACGATCAAGTACGTCTCGCTGGACGACTCGACAGCTCAGAACCCCGGAGCCGCGGACGAGGGCCAGACGGCCCAGAACGCCCGCCGCGCCACTTCGGATCCGACGACGATCTTCTACCTGGGCGAGTACAACTCGGGCGGCAGCAAGGTCTCGCTGCCGATAACCAACAAGGCGGGCATCCCCCACATCAGCCCGGGCAACACGTATGTGGGGCTGACCACCAACGAGCCGGGCTCCGAGCCCGGCGAGCCGGCCAAGTACTACCCGACCGGCAAGCGCACGTACGCGCGCGTGGTGCCGCGCGACACCATCCAGGGCGCCGCCCTGGTCTCGGTGATGAAGTCCGACGGCTGCAAGGCGGTCACCCTCTGGAACGACGGCTCGACCTACGGTGCCGGCCTGGCCCGCAACATCGCGCTGTCGGCCAAGCCGGCCGGCCTGGCGATCCAGGACCAGCAGCGCACCGACAAGACCGCCCCCAACTACCGGGCGCTGGCCGCCGGCATCAAGTCCGACTGCTTCGCCTGGTCGGGGGTGACCGGGGAGAACGCCGTGCAGGTGTTCAAGGACGCCGCCGCCGCGTGCCCCAAATGCAAGCTCTACGCCCCGGACGGCGTGGCCAGCGAGGATTTCACCGATCCCAAGAGGGGTGGGCTCCCGGCAGACGTCGGCGCCCGGACCAAGGTGACCGTGGCCACGTTGGGAGAGAAGGACTTGCCCAAGGCCGCACCGGTCTTCAGTGAGTACAAGAAGATGTTTCACACCGCCACGGTCGATCCCTACGGGATCTACGGGTACGAGACGATGGCATTGGCTTTGGACATCCTCAAGAAGGCGGGAAACCAGGCCAACGATCGAAGCAAGGTCATCAGCCTGCTGTTCGCTGAGAAGAACCGCAGCAGCGTGCTGGGGACCTACTCGATCGACAACAACGGCGACACCACGCTGACCGACTACGGGCTCTACGGGGTCAAGGGCGGCCAGCCGGTCTACCTGAAGAAGATCGTGGCCAGCAAGAGCCTCATCCCCAGCGGCTAGGACCGGCCCTCAGCGGGGACGGGCAAGCGGCCCGCCCCCGCCGCGGGCGTACGATCCGACCGGACATGGAGGCCGCCACCGTCGCCGCGAAGCCCATCGCGCGCCGGCGCTGGGACGCGGTGCGCGATTTCCTCTCGCGTTACGGCCTGATCCTCTTCCTGCTGGTCCTGCCGGTCTACTTCGGGCTGCGGGATATCAGCGAGGGCAAGGGTCTCACCCCGCTCGCCAACCTGCTCGTGCAGGGCGTGTCCAACGGCGCCATCTGGGCACTGATCGCGATCGGATACACGCTGGTCTACGGGATCATCGAGCTGATCAACTTCGCCCACGGCGACAACTTCATGATCGGCACCTTCGTGGCGTTCACGCTGTACGGGCCGCTCGGACTGGGGCTCGGGACCGCAACCCCGGCGCTGATCGTGGGCCTCGTCGTCTGCTTGGTGGTGTCGATGGCAGCCTGCGCCACCACCAACGTGATGATCGAGCGGGTGGCCTACCGCCCGCTGCGCAACGCGCCCAAGCTGGCGCCCCTGATCACCGCGGTGGGGTTCTCGTTCATCCTCCAGAACGTGGGGATCCTGTGGTTCGGCAGCTCCCAGTTCAGCATTCCGGACCTCATCCACTCCCAGCACGTCCTGTTCAGCGTCGCGGGCGTCAATGTGCACAACGGCGACGTGCTGGCGGTGGGGGTGACCGTGCCGCTGGTCATCCTGATGACCCGGTTCATCAGCCGCAGCCGCATGGGCAAGGCGATGAGGGCCACCGCCCAAGACCCGGAGGCCGCGCGCCTGATGGGGATCAACGTCGACATCACGATCTCCTTCACCTTCGTGCTGGGCGGCCTGATGGCCGGTGCGGCGGCCCTGATCTACGCTCTGTACCAGACGACCCTCTGGTACTTCTCGGGTTTCCAGGCCGGGTTGATCGCGTTCACCGCGGCGGTGATGGGCGGGATCGGGAACCTCCAGGGCGCGGTGCTGGGCGGCCTGATCATCGGCTGCATCCAGCAGATCGCGGACAACAAGATCGGCGCCCAGTGGACCGCCGCGGTGGTGTTCGGCTACCTGGTCATGATCATGGTGTTCCGCCCCCAGGGCCTGCTGGGCGAGCAGACGCGGGAGGCGGGATGAGACGCCTGCAGGCAGTCCGCCAGTCGCGGCGCGCGAACCGCATCGTGGCGGTGCTGGCGATCGGGGTGGCCGCCCTGGTGCCGTTCTTCTTCGCTCCGCTGAGCACGTTCATGAACAACGCGGTGCTCGCGCTGGCCTACGTGGTCATGGCGCTGGGGCTCAACATCGTGGTCGGGTTCGCCGGCCTGCTCGACCTCGGCTACGTCGCCTTCTACGCCTTCGGCTCGTACACGGTGGGATGGCTGGCCTCGGACTTCTTCGCCTACATCAACGGCGGCAGGGGCATGCACATCCTCGGCCCCAAGCTGCTCAGCAGCCCGGCGGGCATCCACGTGAACTTCCTGCTGATCATGGTGGCGGCGATCGTCATCTGCGCCGTCGTCGGCGCCCTGATCGGGCTGCCCACGCTTCGGCTGCGCGGCGACTACATCGCGATCGTCACGCTGGCCTTCGGCGAGATCATCCGCGTGTTCGCGTTCTTCGGCGACGACATCCATCTCGGCAAGCACTACCTCCTGACCAACGGGCGCCAGGCGATCTCGCCCGTCGACCAGATCGACCTGCCGTTCCTTCCCCAGTTCGACTCGGCCTTCAGCCTGAGGCCGTACTACTGGTTCGCGCTGGCCATGGTCGCACTGGTCCTGTTCATCAACTTCCGGCTGCGAGACTCGCGCCTGGGGCGGGCGTGGATTGCCATCCGCGAGGACGAGGTCGCGGCCGCCTCGATGGGCGTCCCTCTGGTCAAGACCAAGCTGCTGGCCTACGCCACCGGCGGCGCGCTGGGCGGCATGGCCGGCGCGTTCCTGGGTGCCTATTACAACTCGGTCAACGCCAACCAGTTCCAGTTCGGCTTCTCGATCTTCATCCTGGCCATGATCATCCTGGGCGGCCTGGGGTCGATCTGGGGGGTGGTGATCGGGGCGGTGGCGCTGTCGTTCATCAACACGTACGTGATCCCCTCGCTCAACGACGTGCCCGACCAGTTCGGGCTGGACTTCGACCTCACGACCCTGTCGTTCGGGATCTTCGGCTTTTTGATCGTGCTCATGATGGTCCTGCGCCCGGAGGGCCTGCTTCCCGAGCGAAGACGCCGGCTGGAGCTGACGGAGGGCATGGGGGCCGGCGACGAGCAGCTGTTCGAGGTGCGGGCGTGAGCGGCGAGGACGCCGTCGCGCGCGCGGCCCCACCCGATGTCAGCGCCGGCGTCCCCGACGGCGACATCCTCGAGGCGACCGGGGTGTCCAAGTCGTTTGGGGGGCTGGTCGCAGTCAACGACGTCGACTTCGCCATCCCCCACCGCTCGATCGTCTCGATCATCGGCCCCAACGGCGCCGGCAAGACCACGTTCTTCAACGTGCTCACCGGCCTGTACAAGCCGAGCGCAGGGCGGATCGTCTTCGACGGGCGCGACATCACCGCGGAGCGGCCCGACAAGATCACCGCGCTCGGGATCGCGCGCACTTTCCAGAACATCCGACTGTTCGCCACGATGAGCGCGCTGGAGAACGTCCTGGTCGGACAGCACACGCGCATGCGCGCCGGCCTGATCGGGTCCATACTCCGCCCCCCGTGGGTGGTCGGCGAGGAGCGCCGAGTGCGGGAGCGCGGCCGCGACCTGCTCGCGTACGTCGGGCTCGAACTCAGGGTGTTCGACGAACTGGCGGTGAACCTGTCCTACGGCGACCAGCGGCGGGTGGAGATCGCCCGCGCCCTGGCCTCCGATCCGCGGCTGCTGCTGCTCGACGAGCCGACTGCGGGGATGAACCCCCAGGAGTCCGCGGCCCTGACCGAGTTCATGGAGACCCTGCGCGACGATCGCGGGCTGACCATCCTGCTGATCGAGCACGACATGCAGGTGGTGATGAACGTCTCCGAGCAGATCACCGTCCTCGACCACGGCGAGAAGATCTCCGAGGGCCTGGCGCAGGACGTGCGCCGGGACCGGCGCGTGGTCGAGGCCTACCTCGGCACGCAGGGAGAGGACTGACCGTGGCGGTTCTCGAGGTCGAGGACATCCACACCTACTACGGGAACATCGAGGCCCTGAAGGGCGTGTCGCTGACCGTCGAGGAGGGGGAGATCGTCACGATGCTGGGCTCCAACGGCGCGGGAAAGTCGACCACCCTGCGCTCGATCTCCGGACTCACGCCGCCCCGGCGGGGCGTCATCCGCTTCGGGGGAGAGGACATCTCCGCCGTCCCTCCCCAGGACATCGTCCGCCAAGGGATCTCGCTCTCGCCCGAGGGGCGCCACTGCTTTGCGCGCATGACCGTCCGCGAGAACCTGGACATGGGCGCCTACCTGCGCCGCGACGGCTACCAGGAGGACCTGGAGCGGGTCTACGAGCTCTTCCCGCGCCTCAAGGAGCGAGAGCGCCAGAACGCCGGCACCATGTCGGGCGGCGAGCAGCAGATGCTGGCCATCGGGCGGGCGCTCATGGCCCGCCCCAGGCTGCTGCTCCTCGACGAGCCCTCGATGGGCATCGCCCCGGTGCTGGTCAAACGCATCTACGAGACCATTCGCGAGATCAACCGGCAGGGCACCACGATCCTCCTCGTCGAGCAGAACGCCCACCACGCCCTAGCCACCGCATCGCGCGGCTACGTCCTGGCCACCGGCGCGGTCGTGCTGGCCGACCGGTGCGCCGCCCTGCGCGAGAACGAACAGGTCCAGCGGGCCTATCTCGGCGCATGACCGTGCTCGCCCTGCTCGGGGTCAAGGCCCTCTACCTGCTGTACGTCTGGATGGCGTCGGGGATCGTCGCGTCCTACCTCTCCGGGCGCAAGGGCTACGGCGAGCGCGTCGGTTTGGCGACCGGGCTGGTGCTGTCCGCTCTGGGGGTCCTGATCTGGCTGCTGTGGCCGGCCAGGCCCGACTCGAGCTGGAAGACCGAGGGGATCCTGCGCCGCCGCGGGCGGCCCCGCGGCTCGCCCTGATCGCGGGGAGCCTCTAGCCCCTATGGGCCCGCAGCGCCGTGCCCAGCGCCTCGTCGAGCTGGGGATGGGCGAACCGGTAGTCCAGCTCCTGGGCGCGGCTGGGCACCGCCCGCTGACCGCTGACCAGCACCTGGGCCATCTCACCGAAGAGCAGCCGCAGGGCGAGTCCCGGCACCGGCGTGATCGCCGGCCGTCCGAGGGCGCGCCCCAGGGCCTTGGAGAACTCGCGGTTGGTGACCGGCGCCGGGGCGGTGGCGTTGACCGCTCCCGACCAGCGTCGGTCATCGAGCGCCGCCAGGTAGATGCCCACCACGTCGTCGATGTGGATCCAGGGCATGTAGTGGCGACCGCCGGCCACCGGCCCGCCCAGGCCGGCCCGAAACGGTGGCAGCATCCTCGCCAGCGCCCCGCCACCACGGGCGAGGACCACGCCCGTGCGGACCACGACCAGCCGCATGCCCAGCTGCGCCGCGGCGGCGGCCTCTCGCTCCCACTCCACGCAGACGTCGGCCAGGAAATCGGCTCCCGCGGTCGCGGACTCGTCGATCGGCTCCTTCCCCCGCGGCCCGTACAGTCCGACCGCGCTGGCGCAGGCCAGCACCGTCGGACGAGGCCGCGCAGCGCGCAATCCGGCCACCAGGTTGCGCGTGCCGACCACCCGGGTGTCGCGAATGGCGCGCTTGGCTTCGTCGGTCCAGCGCCGGGCGACGCTCTCGCCGGCGAGGTGAACCACCCCGTCGCGACCCGCGAGCGCCTCGCTCGGGGCCGGGTCCGCGATCGGGTCCCAGCCGGCGGCCTCGACACCGAGCCGGTCGCCTGCCCGCCGGGGGTCGCGCGACAGGACGGTCACCTCGTCGCCACGCTCGCGCAGGCGTGCCACCAGGGCGGACCCGATGAGGCCGGTCGCGCCGGTGACGGTGACCTTCACGTCGGCTTCTCGGGTCGGGTCGGGGTCAGCCGCTGCGGATCTGCTCGGTGTCGGTGGCGGCGAAGCCGACCTCGTGCTCGGCGGTCGCCTCGCCGCTGCGCTTGGCCTGCTCGGCCACCGCGCCGGCCACGGCGGGCGCGACGTCGCGGTTGAAGACCGAGGGGATGATGTAGTCCTCGCGCAGCTCCTGGTCGGGGACGATCCCGGCGATCGCCCGGGCGGCGGCCATCTTCATCCCCTCGGTGATGCGCGGCGCGCGCACGTCCAGGGCGCCCCGGAAGATGCCCGGGAAGCACAGCACGTTGTTGATCTGGTTGGGGTAGTCGGAGCGGCCCGTGGCCATGATGCGCACGAACGGCGCCGCCTCGTCCGGAGAGACCTCCGGGGTGGGATTGGCCATCGCGAACACCATCGCGTCGTCGTTCATGGCCGCCAGCGCCTGCGCCGGAAGCACGCGGGCGCCGGACAGCCCGATCATCAAGTCGGCCCCGGCCAGCAGGTCGACCGGGCCACCGTCGCGCCGCTCCTGGTTGGTCGCCTCGGCGAACCAGCGCTTCATCGGGGGCATCGTCCCGTCGACGTAGTCGGAGCGCTCGGTGTGAAGGGCGCCCCGCGAGTCGGCCCCCACGATCGTGCTCACGCCCGCCGCGATCAGCATTCGCGCGACCGCGATGCCGGCGGCCCCGATCCCGACGATCACCACCCTGACGTCCTCCAGGCGCCGCCCGGTCAGCTTGCAGGCGTTGATCAGGGCGGCCAGGACGACCACGGCGGTGCCGTGCTGATCGTCGTGGAACACCGGTATGTCGAGCGTCGCCTGCAGCCGCGCCTCGATCTCGAAGCAGCGCGGGGCGGAGATGTCCTCGAGGTTGACGCCGCCAAAGGCCGGGGCGATGAGCTGGACCGTCCGCACGATGTCGTCCGGGTCCCGCGAGTCGAGGCAGATCGGGAACGCGTCCACCGCTCCGAACTCCTTGAACAGCATGCACTTGCCCTCCATGACCGGCATGGCCCCCTCCGGCCCGATGTCCCCGAGCCCCAGCACCGCCGTGCCGTCGGAGACCACGGCGACGGTGTTGCGCTTGATCGTGTACTGGAAGGCCTTGGTCCGATCCTCGGCGATCGCCTGGCAGACCCGGGCGACGCCCGGGGTATAGGCCATGGACAGCTGCTCGCGGGTGCGCAGCGGCTGCTTGTTGTGCAGCTCGATCTTGCCCCCGAGGTGCACCATGAACGTGCGGTCGGTCGTGTCGATCACCCGGGCTCCCTCGACGGCCTCGATCGCCTCCAGGATCGCCCGCCAATGGGAGGCGTCGGCCGCCTCGACGGTGATGTCGCGCAGCGTCTTGCCGCTGTCGAGCTCGACCAGGTCGACCGCGCCGATCCTGCCGTCGGCGGCGCCGATCGCGCTGGCGACCTTGCCCAGCATTCCGGGTTGGTCCTCGATCTCGACCCGGATGGTGAGGCTGTACTGGGCGCTGGGCTGAGGGGTCAGCGCGAGCCCTTCTTGCGGTGGTTTGCAGGGCTAATCGGCCGGGAGACCGGCGACGGCCCCCCTCGGGCAGTCTACGTCACCGCCGACGCCCGCAGGTCCGGCGCCACCCGTGGGCGGAGCGCCTACTGGAAGATCTCGGCGGAGCAGTCGCCGCGCGGCGGATGGATCTCATGTGGCCGGACCGGCCCGCCACCGTCTTAGTCGACGAAACAGTAGGAATCGCTCGAGGCGTCCCCGCCCTGTAGGCGCGTCTGATGCACCCGCAGGCCGCGGAAGTCGTCACCGTGGGGGAAGAAGCGCGGCTCGACGTTGATACCACCGGTGTCGGTGTTCGCGTCGATGCGCGCCATCCAAGCCCCCACGCCGTCGGGGTAGAACATGTCGTCCCAGCTCGCATATAGCGAGTTGGTCAAATACACGCGCCGTCCGTCCCGGCTCACCTCCACCATCTGGGGGCCGCCACCTAGGGGCAGCTCGGGCGCAGCCGGGTGCGGGGCGCGGCGCACGATGCCGCCCAGGCGCACGGAGCCCGTCTCCTTGGGGTTATGCGGGTCGCTTACGTCGTACTGCTTGAGCTCGCCGGTCCCCCAGCAGGACACATACAGCCAGCGATCATCGACGGACAGGTCGAGGTCGGTCACGAGCGGCGGAACCGCCCCGAAGGGCTGAAGCGCGGGTGGCAACTGGTCGGTCTCGGCCGCCTCAGCGGGGATGGTGATCACCTTCTTCGCCGCCCACCGGTCGTCGTCCCGGTACCACAGCCACACCGACGCAGACAAGTCGTCGACGCTGATCACCACGCAGGCGAAGCCCCAGGTCTTCCGGGGGTCGTGAGCCGGCCTCAGTTCGAGCACCATCTGGTGCTCGTCGCCCAGGTCGACGCGCTGGAGCAGCCTGCCTTCGGACAGGCTCCAGAAGTCGAGGTGGTGGCCGAACCGCCTTCCCAGCAGATCCTCGGGATTCAAGCCGTCCTCGATCATCGACGGGGTCGCCCACTCGGAGGTGATGGCGACGTCGTGGTTGAGGTGCCACCACACGTCGTACGAGAAGTACTGCTCGCCACGGTCGCTCTCCCAGGCCCGGGTGATCTCAAAGGTGTCGTGGTCGATGAGCGCCACGCCACCGGGACCCCCACCGCCATCGGCGGCACCTACGTTGGACATGAAGATCCCGCCTGGTCCGCAGTGCACGGTGTGCGGGCGCGAGTAGCCGGCCTTCTCGGCGAGCTCTTCGGGCTCGATCGTGCGCACTACCTGCGGTTGCCGGGGGTCGGGCCCGGTGTCGAGGACGTAGGTGCGCGATGAGCGGAAGCCCGGCACGATCAGGTAGCGGCGCTCGAGGGCGCCATTGTGAGCATGGCCTTCGTGGCAGAGCGCGCTGGAGCAGGCGTTCCAGCCGAAGTGATGCAGCTCGTTGCCGGCGGTCGGCAGCTCCGTCCAGCCGACCACCTGTCCATAGCTGGACGATCCGGAGTCGCAGTCGACCACGGCCATGGCGTCACGCTGCTCACCGGCTGAATCGAAGGCCGCCACGTAGGCGAGCCCCTCGGGCGGCGCGCCGATAGCCGCACTGGGTGACCGATAGAAGGTGGGGTCGGTGGTGGTCTCGGGCATCGCACCTCTCTATGGAGTCGTGGACGAGCCGACACTACACACCGAGCGGGCCCTCCCGGCTTCCCTTCCGGCCGCTCGAGTCCGGTGCCCTCGTACAGTCAGGCGACGTAGACGAACTCTTCGGGCGGCTGCCGGAGGGCTTCCCCCGGTGAGGCCTAGCCGCGGCCGGCGTGCTGGTGCTCGGACACGGGCTCTCCTTCGCGGGTGCGACGACAGCCTCCCGACCGGGGCCGGGAGCCGCGGACCGTCACCATACATAGAGTGGGGTGGTGGCGCAGGAACGTCCAAAGCTCTTCCTGATCGACGGCAACAGCCTGGTCTACCGGGCGTTCTTCGCACTTCCCGAGTCGATCGCCACCTCGACCGGGTTCCCCACCAACGCGATCTTCGGATTCGCCTCGATGCTGGTGAAGATCCTCACCGAGTACGGTCCGCAGCCCACCGTGGTGGTCTGGGACGCCGGGTCGTCCGGGCGCAAGGAGGTCTATTCCGAGTACAAGGGCCACCGGCCGGAGCGCCCGGACCTGCTGGCCGAGCAGTGGCCCCACTTCGAGCCGCTGGTCGACGCCTTCGGATATCGCAACCTCCGGGTCGAGGGCTACGAGGCCGACGACGTGATCGCCTCGCTGGCCGAGCAGGCCAAGCAGAAGGGCGTCCCGGTGATGATCGTCACCGGCGACCGAGACACCTTCCAGCTGGTCGACGACGGCAGGGTGCAGGTGATGGCCACCTCCCGGGGAATCACCGACACCAAGGTCTACGACCGCCGGGCGGTGAGCGACCGCTACGGAATCCCGCCCGAGCTCATCCCGGACTTCTACGGGCTCAAGGGCGACACCTCCGACAACATCCCCGGCGTTCCGGGGATCGGCGACAAGACCGCCTCGGCGCTGCTGGCGCAGTTCGGTGACCTTGAGGGGGTGCTGGACGCGGTCGACCGGATCTCGGGGGCCAAGCGCAAGCAGAACCTGACCGAGCACGCCCAGGATGCGCGGGTCTCCAAGCAGCTCGCCACCCTGCGACGCGACCTCGACACCGGGGTGGACGTTGCGGCCGAGGCGGCGCGGGAGCCCGACCGCTCGCGGCTGCGCCAGGCGTTTCGCGAGTTCGAGCTGCGCGAGCCGCTGCGCCGGCTGGAGGAGGCGCTGGGCTCCGCCGGCGCCGCGGCGCCGCCGGCCGCCGCCCCCGAGCGGCTGACCGCCGACGTGCGCCCCGGCAGGCTGTCCGACGTCTCGGCGCTGGCGAGCGACGAGCTGGACATTGCGGCCCGGCCCCCCGAGCCCGGGGAGGGCGAGCTGTTCGGGCACGGGCCCTGGCGCTTCGCGGTCAGCGCCGGGGAGGCCAGCGTGGTCACCGGCGAGTGCGACCGTCCCGAGGACCTAGTCGCCGCCTGCGGGGAGAGACCGGTGGTGGTGCACGACGCCAAGGCGCTCGGCGCCGTACCCGCCAACCTGGCGCACGACACGCTGGTCGCCGCCTACCTCCTGGATCCGGCCGCGCGGGCCTACCCGCTGGACGAGCTGTGCGCCGACCGGGGACTCGGTGCCGATGTCGAGGACCCGACCGCGCGCCAGGCGCTGCTGGTCGGCGCCCTGGCCGCCTGGCAGCGCGGCGAGATCGGTGCCCGGGGTCAGGACGAGCTGCTGCGCGAGGTAGAGCTGCCGCTCGTCCGGGTGCTGCGGGCGATGGAGCAGGCGGGACTGCGGCTAGACACCGACCTGCTGGCCCGGATCTCGGAGCGGGTCAAGGCCGACGCCGCGGCGCTGGAGCGCGAGATCTTCGAGCTGGCCGGCGATGAGTTCACCATCGGCTCGCCCCAGCAGCTGGCCGAGGTGCTGTTCGTCAAGCTGGGCCTGTCGCGCAAGCGGCGCGGCAAGACCGGGTTCTCGACCGACGCCCGCGTGCTCCAGGCGATTCGGGGCGAGCACCCGATCATCGCCAAGATCGAGCGCTGGCGCGAGCTGACCAAGCTTGCCCAGACCTATCTCGACGCCCTGCCGCTGCTGCTGGGCGAGGACGGGCGGCTGCACACCACGTTCAGCCAGGTGACCGCATCCACCGGCCGCCTGTCCTCGATCAACCCCAACCTCCAGAACATCCCGATCCGGACCGAGCTGGGCCGGCAGATCCGGCGTTGCTTTGTGGCGGAGCCCGGCAACTTGCTGCTGTCCTGCGACTACTCGCAGGTCGAGCTGCGGATCCTGGCCCAGGTGGCCGGCGAGCCGGCGCTCAAGGAGATCTTCCGGCGCGGCGAGGACGTCCACACCGCCACCGCCAAGCAGGTGTTCGGCGTCTCCGCCGAGCAGATCGACACCGGGATGCGCTCCAAGTCCAAGATGATCAATTACGGGATCGTCTACGGGCTCTCGGACTTCGGGATGGCCGACCGCCTCGACATCCCGCGCGAGGAGGCGGCGGCGTTCATCGCCGCCTACCTCGAGCGCTTCCCGAAGGTCAAGGAGTTCATGGACCGCACGATCGTGGCGGCTGGCGAGGAGGGATACGTCACCACCCTGATGGGGCGCCGTCGGCCGATCACCGAGCTGCGCGCCCGCAACTGGCAGACCCGCAAGCTCGGGGAGCGACTGGCCGTCAACACGGTGATCCAGGGCACGGCGGCGGACATCATCAAGCTGGCGATGGTCCGCTGCCACGACGCGCTCGCCGGGGAGGGTCTGGCGACCCGACTCGTCCTGCAGATCCACGACGAGCTGCTGTTCGAGGGGCCGGCCGACGAGGCGGAGCGGGCCCGCGAGGTGGTGTGCGCCGAGATGGTGGGAGCCTACGACCTGGATCCGCCGCTGGCGGTGGACGTGGGAGTGGGTTCCAACTGGATG
>DATAEY010000066.1:0-10263 GCA_036257715.1 Solirubrobacteraceae bacterium
CTCGGACACCACCGGGAGCCTCTCGCGATCGGGCTCGACGACCCCGCTGATCTCCTCGAATTCCTCCTCCGACCGGCTCATCCGCCGGAGTCTATCCCCGCCCCGGACGAGGAAGCGAAGGCACGCGGCGATCCCTCCAGGCGCCTCAGACCGGCCGCCCGTAGACGCGGAAGCGCTTGACGATCCGGCCGCCCATGGCCTCCATCGCGCGGTTCATGTCATCGTTGGTCTCCAGGATCCACCCGGTCTCGCCCCAGGTCTGGGGCGTGCTCTCAGCCATGTCGAAGTGCTCGATATAGAAGCGCGCCGCGACGCCGGTGTGGCGGTACTCAGGCTTGACCCCCAGGAAGCCGACGCGAACCCGGTCGATGCGCCGCCGCTCGCGCAGGAACCGCAGCCAGCCGAGGGGCAGCAGCCGCCCGTTCATCGCCCGCAGGACCCGATTGACGTCGGGGAAGGTGAGCGCCACTCCGACGGTGTCGCCGTCCTTCTCGGCCACCATGCACCAGTGGCGGTCGAAAACCAGCTGCATCTCCCGGGCCAGGTAGTCCAGATCGGCGGCGGTGTACGGCGAGAACCCCCAGTTCTGGCTCCATGCCGCGTTGTAGACGTCGGCGAAGCGCTCGAGGTCGCGACGCAGGTGGCGCCGCGACATCTTGCGCAGGGTGATCCCATGCCTGGACTCGACCTGCTCGGCCAGCTCCACGATGACCGGCAGGACCTTGCTGCGGTCGGCGATCTCCAGCTCCCACATCAGCAGGTCCATCGCCTTCTCGAGGCCCGACGCCTCGCAGCGGCGCCGGTAGTGCGGCGGGTGCCAGGGCTGCTTGATCATCGGATCGCGCTCGAAGCCCTCGATCAGGATGCCGCTCTCGTCGTTCATGGTGAAGTCCATCGGCCCGATCATGCGATCGCGCGCCCGGTTGCGCAGCCACTCAGCGGCGGTGTCGAGCAGCGCGGCGGCCACCTCCGGGTCGTCCTCCAGCTCCAGGAAGCCGAACATCCCCCAGGCGTTGCCGTGGAAGTCGTTGAACGACCTGTCGATGTGGGCGGTTATGCGTCCCACCATGCGCCCGTCGCGGCGGGCCAGGAAGTACTCGGCCTCGCCATGGGTGAAGAACGCGTTGCGCCTGCGGTCGAGGAACAGCCGCCGCTCGAGCCGCAGCGGGGGAATCCAGTGGGGCCGGGTAGAGTGCAGGCGAAACGGGAGCTCGATGAACTCCCCCAGCTCCCGCCGCGACGTGACGGGTGCCACCTCCACGGTCACGGCGGCGGACCCTACATGGCCAAGGTTGCCACCGACGTCTTCGCCAAGGTTCGCGGCCACGAGCGCGCCGAGCTGCTGAGCGCCGCCCGCGAGGCCGACATCGTGCCCTACTGGCGGCCCTTGGAGTCCGCCGCCGGCCCGGTGGTGCGCATGGAGGGGGCGGAGCGCATCATGCTCGGCTCCAACAACTACCTCGGGTTGACCGGCGACGATCGCGTCAAGCAGGCGGCCCGCGACGCCCTGGAGCGATACGGGACCGGCCTGACGGGATCCCGCTTCCTCAACGGAACCATCGACCTGCACCTGGAGCTCGAGGCCGAGCTCACGGCCTGGTTGGGCACCGAGGCGGCGATCGTATTCACCACCGGCCACCAGGCCAACCTCGGCGCGATCGGCACCCTGCTGGAGCCCGGCGACACGGTGGTCGTCGACTCCGGCGACCACGCCTCGATCCTCGACGGGGCGATCCTCTCGCGCGCCAAGCTGCGGCCGTTCCGCCACAACCGCATGGATCGCCTCGAGCACACGCTGGAACGGGCGGCGCAGGACGGCGGGGGCGTGCTGGTGGTGGTGGACGGCGTCTTCTCCATGGAGGGGGACATCGCGCCGCTGCCGGCGCTGTGCGAGCTGTGCGAGCGCTTCGGGGCCCGCCTGATGGTGGACGAGGCGCACGCCTGCGGCGTGCTCGGCGAGCGCGGCGCTGGCGTGGGTGAGCTGCTCGGCGTCGAGGAGCGAATTGATCTGAGGATGGGGACGTTCTCCAAGTCGCTGGCCTCGTGCGGCGGGTTCATCGCGGGCCCGGCCGACGTCGTGGAGTACCTGCAGATCTCGTCGCGGCCCTTCCTGTTCACCGCGGCGGCGGTCCCGGCGGCGGTGGGGGCGGCGCTGGCAGCGGTGCGGATCTGCCGCTCGCAGGAAGGCCCGCAGCTGTTCGGACGGGTGCTGGACAACGCGCGGTACCTGCACCGCGGCCTGCGCGAGCTCGGGCTCCACGTGGTCGACCCCACCCCCCTCCCCGACGGCAGCGACGTGCTGACCCCCATCGTGGCAGTGATGGTGGGCGATGACTGGAAGGCCGCCCTGCTCTGGCGAGCCCTCTACGACGCGGGGGTCTACGTCAACGTCGCCCTGCACCCCGCCGTGCCGCCGGGCGGGGCGCTCCTGCGCACCAGCGTCATGGCGACCCACGACAGAGGTGACCTGGACCGCGCCCTGGAGGCCTTCGACGAGGTCAAGCGGGTCTTCGAGGCCCAGCACGGGCCCCTTCCGGGCCGCTGATCGCGGTCCGGGGACTTGTCCATATCCCCACAAGCGGATCCGTCCAGAAAAAGGGCGCTCTGAGCGAACGACCTGGACGTTTGTAGGTTGACCGACGTGGTAGCGAGCGCTTAGCTTGCGACTGTCTCAAGAGCCCGGTGCCGCCACCGGGCGAGGGGGGTCTCGGAGCAGCAACGGCATGCCCGCCGGTCGCCGCCGGGCGGCGGGTTGCGGTCTGCCCATGCCTGTCCCGGCGCGGCGGCTCGACTCCTGCGACACCAAGGACAATCAGCGACGCGTTCGCCGCGGGGCGAGCAGGGAGGACAGGATGTACGGCACTGCGACGGTCGAGAGTCCCGCCCAGCACATGCGTGCACTCGAGGAGGCCAACCGGGTGCGACTGGCCCGCTCCGACCTCAAGCGGCGCATCGGCCGCGGAGAGTTGACCGTCGACGAAGTGATCGAGCGCTGCCCCTGGGAGGCCCGGACGATGGCCATCGCCGAGCTGCTACGCAGCCAGCACAGGTGGGGAGGCGCCCGCTGCCGCCGGTTCCTAAACTCGGCCCAGATCCCCGAGCGCAAGCAGATCGGGTCGCTGACGCCGCGTCAGCGGGAGATCCTCGTCAGGTGCCTGTCGCGTGCGGACGGCGATGCGGTGACTCAGCCGCTCTGGCCGGCCTGGGCGGCCTAGGAAACGCCCTGGCCGATCCGGTCGCGCCGGCGCTCGCCGGCGCGACCGGGTCACCCGGCAGGCCCGATCCCCGAGCCCGAGTCGTCGGTCGCGATCTCGACGATGTGACCGTCGGGATCGCGCAGGTATAGCGATCGCAGCCCGCCCCGATCCAGGATCTCGCTGCACGCGACGCCGTGGGCTCCGAGGTACTCGCGCCACGCGATCTGCTCGTCGGCGGACTCCACCGTGAACGCGAGGTGGTGGGTGGATCCGACTCCCACGGCGCCCTGGGGCATCGACGGATACTCGAGGAAGGACACGAGCGTGCCCGGCGAGCCGTGCTCGTCGCCGAACCAGAAGTGACGCGAGTCGGGATCGTCGTCGTTGGTGGCCTCGCGCACCAGGGTGAGCCCGAGCAGGTCCCGGTAGAAGGCGGTGGTCCGGGCGAGGTCCCGGCAGATCAGCGTGACGTGGTGCAGACCGGTCAGCCGCATCCGGCGCTGCCGCCGACCCGCCGGCGATGGACCGGCGGCCCCCGTCATGTGCGAAACCAGCGTCCGCCGGACCGGCGCGTGAACACGACCCGCAGGGCGTAGAAGGCCGCGGCGAACACCACCGCGCCTCCCACCAGCATGCCGCCGCGCGGCGCGTGGGCGAAGAACAGGACCGCGAGCGCCGCGACCCCCGCGGTGCCCGCCAGCACCGTGGTGTGCGAGCGATAGCCGGCGAAGTGCTCGCGGATCGAGACCTCCAGGCCGGCCAGCGACCCGAGTGCCACGCCGGCCGCGAGCATCAGCTGGCCGCGCTTGCCCCAGATGAGGATCCCGGCCACGCTGAGCCCCATGGCCACCAGGATGCATAGCTCGACCAGCGGGAAGCTGCCCCAGGGCGCGCGCGGAGGCTCCCCGCGACGGCGGCTCGGCGCGCGCGGGGGCGTCCGCGGCTGCGGCGACGCCGGCGCGAGGCGGTCAGGCGAGCGCTGCGCGCGCTTTCGGCTGCGCCGGCCCACCCGCTACCGGCGCGCTCGAGAGCGGGACGGGGTCGCAGCCTTCATGCCGCGACCCCGTCGATAACGGACAGCCGGAGGAGAGCTTGACCTGCCACCAGCCCATCAGCATGCCGACCAGGCCGAGCCGCGGGCGAACCTCCCAGTGGCCGCAGCCACGCTCTCCGATGTCCTCGCGGGAGACGCGCACGAACTTGTGGCGGGCTGGAGCGAGCATCATCCTCTCGATCAGCCGGCGGTTCTCCTCCTCGATAGCGGTGCGCTCGGCCAGCGCCGCCCGGGCTGTCCGCAGCCGCTCGGCCAACGCGTCTCGGAGCTGCTCGAGCTCGCCCAGCGACAGCAGCCGCGGGCCCCCCCGCGCCCGAACCGAGACGTCGATGCCCACTCGCGGATAGGCGGAGACCAGGACGTCGCCGAGCTCACGCTCCAACTTGGCAATCTGCTCGCGCAGCGACCGGCGGGCGGCACGCTCGGCGAACTCGACCTCAACCGGCTTGGCCGGCTGCGCCGGGAGAACCCCCGCCTGCTGTTCGAGAAGCTCCACCGCTGCCTCCCTACGCTGCCGGCGAGTCTAGCACCGGTCTCCGGCGCCGGGCGAGGCTCTCACCCCCGGTCAGCCGGCGCGCAGCACCTCGACACAGGTGAACAGCGACTCCTCGAGGTGGATGCGCGGAACCCCCGCCACCTGGACGCTGAACAGCGTCATGCGCCGGGTCTTGGGCGTCACCCCGTGGCCCGGGGCCAGGTCGCCGAACAGCACCGCCAGGGGCGAGCTCCCGTCGGCGACCACCAGCCGGCCGGGCGGCACGGGGGGAGCACCCGCCGCCCGGCCCAGGCGCTCCCCGGCCGTCGCCGTCCGCAGGCCGAGCCGCCCATCGACCGCCGCCGCGTCGAGCGCCCAGATCGGCACGCCGGTCTCCACCAGCGAGATGGTCAGCGCGTCGTCGACCAGGTTCTGGGACTTGAAGGCTCCCCGGAGCAGCCGCTCGAGCGCTGCCGCCTCGACCGGCGTGCGGTCGGCGTCGGGGTCCAGGCCGATGTGGCGGTAGAAGACCCGGTAGGCCCACGGGATGGGAGCCTGGCGCATCGTGACCGCGTGCGCCCCGCGAAACCGGTCCGACAGCCCCTTGAGGCGGTGCTTGACCCCCGGCGAGCTGCGCCCGGGAACGGCGTCCAGGGTCAGGCTGACCAGGCGCAGCTCCGGGAACTCGCCGCGGATCTCGTCCGCGACCGGCCCGTCGCGCGGCTCGAACTCCGGCTCCGAGGCGCCTAGCCCGGACGCGGTGGCTTCCATCCGCGGCGCCTCGATCCGCTGACCAGCCGGGCGAGCACCGAGCTCAGCTGTCGGTCGGTCAGGGGCTTGACCGTGGTTCGCATGGCGATCCCGCCAGGATAGGCGAAGGTCAGGGTCGGGCAGTCGACCACGAAGTAGCGGGCGAACACCGCTCCGTCACGGTCGTAGGCGATCGGGAAACGCCAGCCCCGCCCCCGGATCAGGCCCCGCAGGCGAGCCCGGTCCGTGCGCGCGGCGACCGCGGCAAACCGCACTCCGGGAAACCGGGCTCGGGCACGCTGCATGCCGTCCAGCTGCGTGGCGCACTGGGGCTCCTCGGTGGCCACGAAGGCCAGCACCGCCGGGGCGCCGGCGGTGAGCTGGCAGGAGTTGAGGACGTCCGGGCCCCGCACCTGGCAGGCCGGGCGCCGGCCCCGCTGGCCCTGCCGGGGGCCGGTGGCCACGTTGGCATCGCCCCCCAGGCGGCTCAGCGCCAGGGGGGCGGCGAAGGGAGGAAGGCGCTGGCCGGCCTCGACGCCGTGCGACGAGCGCGCGTTGCGCAACGTGTTGAGCCCGATGTAGACCAGCACCATGGCGACGACCACCGCGAACAGCCAGCCGTACTGGTTTCGCGGCCTCGGCGGCGGCGGAACCCGGTCGGTTCCCGGGGGGGCGCGCTCGAGGTCCGGGTCCCGACGGTGCGCCCACCGGTCCTCCTCCTCGGGCTCGAAGCTGAGCGGTCCCGAGCGCTCGCCGTCGCCGCGCTCGGGTCCGCCCGCGCCGCTCATGCGGCCGGGCGGCCCGCGTGGCCGGCGGCCCTGGGCCGGCGCAGTCGCCCGAGCGCGGTGACCACGGCGTGCCACGCGCGGGCGGGCAGCCGCCCGAGCTCGCCCCGCTCGTCGAGCAGGAGGACCGCCGGGAGCACGATCATCACCCCGAGCAGCGACACCACCATGTCCACGACCGCCACCACGCCGAACTCCCGCAGCATCCGGATGCTGGAGAACACCGGCACGGCGAAGCCGGCGATGGCGGTGACCCCGGAGGCCATGACGGCCCTGCCGGTCGACCCGTAGGTGCGCGCCAGCGCCTCTTCGGGCTGGCGCCCGGCGGCGCGCTCCTGGCGGTAGCGGTCGGCGAGCAGCACGCTGAACTCGGTCGAGATCGCGATGACCAGCGCACCCAGGGTGACCGACATCGGGTTCAGCGGGATGCGCATCAGGAACAGGATCAGCGCGGACCAGCCGCCGGCCAGCGCGATCGGGATCAGCGGGATCAGTGCCCACTCCGCCCGCCGGTAGGCGGCGAGGAGCACCAGTGTCACCAGCGCCAGCGACGCCAGCACGGTGAGCAACCGCCGCCACGACGAGGCGACCTTGGCATTGGCGTCCGCGGCCAGGACCGGGAGGCCGACGAGCGAAGCCTGGACGCCGCGAGGCGGCTGGAGCTGGCGGCGCATCTGCCGGATGACCTCCTGCTGGCTGTCGAGCGGCATCAGCCTGATCCCGAACGCCATCGTGGCCAGTCGGCGATCCGAGCTGATCACCGCCTGCGAGAAGTACGGCGGCACCGCGTCCAGCAGCGCCCGGATGCTCTGCCGGTCGCGGGTCCCGCTGGCGGTGAACAGGTCCGGGAGCGACAGTGCGGGGCACAGCTCGGCCTTGCCGCATCCCCGACGCGAGCTGTACCCGTACCGCCGCAGCAGGGAGCGCTGGTAGCGGGTCATCCAGTCGATCACCCGGGGGTCGGTGAGGTCGCGCGCGGAGACCATCACGTCGATCTCCCCCGAGACAGCCGTCGTGCGCTGCAGCGTGTGGAGGTCCCGCAGCGCCGGCAGGTCGCTGGGGACCAATCGCGTCACGTCCGAGACGACCTTCGTCTGGGTGTCGACCACGAAGCCCACCAGCGCCAGCGCCACGCCGATGCCCAGCACGCGGGCCGGCCGCCCGCGCGCCTCGGACAGGGCGGCCCGCCACGCCTCCAGGCTGGTGTCGCGCGCCTCCCGCCATCCCCGCGTGGCCAGGCCCGCGATCCTCCCCCGGTGCGCCGCTGGCAGGCGCCGGGCGGCGCTCCGCCACGCCCCGGACAGCATCTCGCCGGCGCCATGCCCGGCCCGGGCCACCGTGCCGGCGGCCGCCCGCAGTCGCGCTGACCCGGCCCAGCGCTCCGCGTCAGGGCCGCGGACCAGGGACAGCGCCGCGAAGCCGGCGGTCACGGCGCAGGCGAAGGCCAGCCCCACCCCGATCACCAGCAGCAGCCCGAAGCCGCGGACCATCGGCACCGGCGACAGCAGCAGCACCAGGAAGCCCGCCGCGGTGGCGCCGCACGCGGTGGCGATGACCGGGCCGCCGGCGCCCGCGGCGCGCACCGCCGCCGCCCGCGCGGGCGCGCGATCGTCATCGGACACCTCGTCGAAGCGCGATTGCAGCTGGATCGCGTAGTCCACGCCGAGCCCGACCAGGATCGGGAGCACGGCGATCGAGGCCATGGTCAACGAGGCGCCCACCAGAGCCATCCCCCCGAACAGCACGCCCACGGCGGCGAGCGCCAGAGCCAGCGGCAGCAGCCGCGGGCGGCTGCGGAAGACCAGCGCCAGCGTCACCGCCATGACCACCAGCGCGACGATCAGCATCGTCACGATCGAGTGCGAGATGCTCGCGGTCAGGTCGGAGACCACCACCGGCGCCCCGGTCACCGTGTACGTGCCGCGATGCCTGAGGCGGAACTGGGGCATCCGCGTGGCGGCTCGGATGAGCTCGATGGCGCGGGCGCGCTCGGCGTCGGTCAGCTCCGGCCTCAGCCGCACCTGGACCAGCGCGCTGCGGGAGTTGGGCAGGATGTAGGCGAAGCGCGGCTTGGGGGTCGTGGGCCCGCGGCCGGTGTCGAAGACCAGGCGCGACACGAACGCGGGGTCGTCGATGCGAGGGACCGATCGGATGCCGTAGACGAGCGCCAGGGTCAGGGTTTTGCGCAGGTACTCGGCGCGGACCAGGGTCTGGGCCTGGTTGGCCAGGCGCTCCTGCGCCGCGCGGCTGAACCCCCGCGCCCGCCCCAGCCCGCGTGCCGCCGCCATCGTCCGACGCTCGCGCACGATCTCCTGCTGGCGCTGGGTAGTGAACTCGCGGGCGATCTCCTGGGCGGCCTGGTTTATGAAGGTGCCGGGCCCGTAGACGACCCGGGCGGGCTTGTCGCGCGCCAGCGCGGCGCACGGACCCCGCGGCCCGCCGGGCGGCTGGACGCCGGGCGGCGCGTTCCCGGACAGGCAGCCCTCGAGCCCCAGCAGCCGGCCGAGGTCGGAGGTGAGAAGCAGGTAGCCGAGATCCTCGCGGGCCAGGACGAGCACGGCGTCGTCCCCGAAGCGCTGGTGGAAGCGATCGGTGTCCCGGAAGGCCACCGACCCGCGGTCCACGAGGTTGCTCGTGTCGGCGCTCGGACGCAGCCCCAGCGCCAGGCCCCCGCCCACGAGCGCCGCCAGAGCGGTCACCGCGACCACGGCGACCGGGCGGCCCACGGCGCGCGCGACCAGCTGTCGCAGCCAGCGGGATAGGCTGAGCATGCGGTCAGGCTATCGGCGGACGGCGCGGATGGCGCCAGCCGCCCCGGGGCGCCCCGGGCCCGAGCCCGGTCCGGCTTACTCCATGCCCAGCGGGCCGTGGGACTCGCCGGACAGGAACTGCCGCACGAAGGCGTTGTCCGAGTTGAACAGCTCCTCGGCGGGCCCGGACTCGACGATGCGGCCCTTCCACAGCACCGAGATGTGCTCGGCCACTCGACGTGCCGATGCGATGTCGTGCGTGATCACGACGTACGCCCCGCCGTTCTCGGCGTGGACCTCCTGAATGAGCTCGCACAGCAGGGCGGTGCGCACCGGGTCCAGACCCGAGTCGGGCTCGTCGAAGAGGACGATGTCCGGATCCAGCACCAGCGCTCGCGCGAACCCCGCGCGCTTGCGCATGCCGCCCGAGAGCTCGTTGGGCATCTTCTCGCCCGCATCGGACAGCCCCACCTCGCGCAGGCGCCGGTTGACGATCTCGGAGATCTCCTCGTCGCTCTTGTCGGTGTGCTGGCGAAGCGGGAAGGCGGTGTTGTCCAACAGGTTCATCGAGCCGAACAGCGCTCCGTCCTGGAACAGGACGCCGAACTTCTTGCGCATCTCGAACAGCTCGTCGTCCTGGAGGTTGGGGACGGAGTGGCCGTGCACGATGATGTCGCCCTCGTCGGGGTAGAGCAGGCCGACGATATGCTTGATGCACACCGACTTCCCGGTGCCCGAGGGGCCCAGGATCATCGAGATCATGCCCTCGGGCAGGCCCATGTTCAGCCCGCGCAGCACCGCGTTGCGCCCGAACGCCTTGTGGACGTCGATGAACTCGATCGCGTCCTCGCGGCCGGTCGGCCGCTTGAGCCCGGTGTGCCACTGGTACTCGTCCTCGTCCTGGTCGGGCTCGGAAACCACCGCCACCCGGGACTGCTCGCGGGTCTCCTCCTCGGACCGGTCACCGGCCTCCGGCTCGCCGTCGCGAGCCTGGACCGGGTCGGGATCGGAGTCCGCGCCGGTCCTCGGCTCGTCGCGGGCGTCGGTGGCGCGGCGCTCGGCGGGCTCGCGCTCGTCGTGGTCAGCGTCCATCGCGAAGGGCGTCATTTCTAACCTCCAATCGGCGCGCGCGGGTTGGCGCCCCAGAAGAGCTGTGTACCGAGCATGCCGATCAGGTGCACCAGCACGATGTTGAGGACCATCGACTTGGCGGTGGCGGTCCCCACGCCGACCGGCCCACCGCCCGCGTTGT
>DATAEY010000067.1:0-12075 GCA_036257715.1 Solirubrobacteraceae bacterium
CGCCAGCGCAGCGCATCCCCGGCCGAGTCGGGAGCGGTGTAGGTCAGGAGCGGCAGCACGAAGGTCTCGGTGTCCCAGAAGGTGTGGCCGTCGTAGCCGGGCCCGGTGAGGCCCTTGGCGGCGATCGCGCGTTGCTCGGCCCGCGCCCCGGCCTGCAGGGTGTGGAACATCCCGAAGCGGATCGCCTGCTGCAGCTCCGCGTCCCCCTCGAGCTCCACGTCGGCCCGCTCCCAGAAGTCGTCCAGGAATGCGCGCTGCTCGCCCAGCAGTCCGTCCCAGCCGGTGTGCCGGGCGCCGGCCAGCGCGGCCTCGACCTGGTCGCGCAACGAAGGCAGCGAGCGCTGGCGCGACCATCCGTAGGCGAGGAACTTCACCAGCCGAAGCCGTTGGCCCGGCTCAACCGCCGCCGTGACGGTGACGCGTCCCAGGTCCTGGCTGGACTCGGCCTCCGGTGTGGCCGTGCCGGCTGGACCGTCGATGAGGTGATCCATGCCGGCGGCCATCCGCAGCCCACTGCCGGTCGTCGAGTGCACCAGGACCACCCGGGCGTCGCGATGCGAGCAGTACTCCGGCCGCAGGGCGGAGGCCAGCGCGGCGGCCGCCCGGGGATCCTGCTCGACGGTGGGCAGCGGCTCGTTGGGGACGAGCTCGGACTGGACGACCAGCCTGGCGGCGCCCTCCAGCGGCTCGACCTCGTAGGCGACCGCGGCCACCGCGCGCTGGACGAAGGACACCAGGCGCACGGTGGACACCCGCACCCGCTGCCCGGTCGGCGAGAGCCAATCGACCCTGCGCCGCAGCACACCGGCGCGGAAGTCGAGGATCCGCTCGTGCTCCCGCAGCTCGCCGTAGCGGACGTCGAACGGCTCGTCGTCCACCAGCAGCCGGATGAGCTTGCCGTTCGTGACGTTGACGACGGTCTGGCCCGCCTCAGGGTACCCATAGGCCCGCTCCGCATAAGGCAGCGGGCGCACCTCGTAGAACCCGTTCAGATAGGTGCCGGGCAGACCGTGGGGCTCACCCTCGTCGAGGTTGCCGCGCAGGCCGAGGTGCCCGTTGGCCAAGGCGAACACCGACTCGGACTGGGCGAGCAGGTCGAGCTGCAGCGAGCTCTCGCGCAACGACCAGGGATCGACCTCGTAGGCCGCCTGCTCGATCACGGACCCGCCAAGAGCTCGGCGAGGTCGTTCACGACAACATCGGCGCCGTGACCGCGCAGCGCGTCCGCGTGGCCCACGCGATCCACCCCGACCACGCAGCCGAACCCGCCCGCGCGTCCGGCCTCGACGCCCGCCAGCGCGTCCTCGAATACGGCGGCCTCGCCCGGCTCGACGCCCACGGCCCGGGCGCCCGCCAGGTACGTGTCGGGCGCGGGCTTGCCCTTCAGATGCCGGCGCTCGGCGACGATGCCGTCGACCACCTCGTCGAACAGCCGGTCGATGCCGGCGGCAGCCAGCACCTCACGGGTGTTGGTGCTCGAGGAGACCACGGCGCGGGCGAGGCCGGCTGCGCGCGCGGCCTGGACGTAGCGGACCGATCCCTCGTAGGGCTCCACCCCGCGCTCGTGGATCATCCGCTGCACGATCTCGTTCTTGCGATTGCCCAGGCCCGCGATCGTCTCGGCCTGTGGCGGGTCGCTGCCGTCGCCCTCGGGCAGCTCGATCCCCCGCGAGGCGAGGAACGAGCGCACCCCGTCATTCCGTGGCCTGCCGTCCACGTATTGGTCGTAGTCGACTTCGGCGTCGAAAGGCTTGAACCGCTCACCCGAGCGAGGCGCGCGCGCGCGAAGGTAGTCGTCGAACATCTGCTTCCACGCCGCGGCGTGGACCTTCGCGGTCTGGGTGAGGACGCCATCGAGGTCGAACAGGCAGGCGTTTATGCCCGCCGGCAGGCCGAGCACGGCAAGAGCTTTCCACACGGTCCCACGTCGAGCCGAGGGAGCCGGCCGGCTAGCCCCCGTGGTGGCCGTGGACGACGGCGTGACCCCTGCCCCTGGCTATCAGCCAGCGGTTCGCGGGAAAGGCGGCGACTCCGGCGATCGCCAGGGATACGGCGAGACTGCCCCAGAACAGCGGATCCCCGGCTCCGGCCTCGATCGCGCCGGGGATGACCAACATGATCGCGTTGTCGACGATCTCCATGATCGCGATGCTGATGGTGTCCGAGGCGAGCGCCAGCGGCACGACCGCCCCCAGGCGAAGCCCCGAACGCAGCAGGGGCACGCTGGTCAGCGAGTAGCCGAAGACGAAGGCCAGCGCGACCGAGAGGACGACCGTCGCGGCGTTCGACCAACCCGCGGCCGAGCCGATCACCATGCCCACGGTCTCGCCGATCGCGCACCCGGTCAGGCAGTGAGCGGTCGCGCTGAAGGCGAGGGCATTGAGGGAGCGACTGCCCAAAGTGTCGCCGTCGCTTGCGGCGCGGTGGGGGTCGGACCCGCGGTGGTGAGCCTGCCCGGTGCCTTCGATTGGATGTCTCATCTCGACCGCGGACCGCATTCTCCTCTGACGTCGTTGCCGCGGGTCCCGAGATGCCCAGCGGATCCTCATCGCCGGCGCGCGGCTGGACCAGCGACGTTCTGGCCTCGCTGCTGGCCGCGCGGCTCCAGCTGCCCGCGCTGGTCCTGTTCGTGGAGCTGGGATGCTGATCGGCAGCGACGCTCTGGGATGGATCGACTTCAGAGCTACCCGCTGGCACGATTTGATCGGGACGGTCGCACTGGGGCTCGGCCTCTTCTAGGGGTCTGGCCACTGGGCTGCCGGAGCTGCGGCCGGTCCTGGCTCCGGCGGTCGCGCTCGCTCCCGGCGGTCGCCTGCCCCCCTGACGCGCGGGGACCGACGACTACCCGCACGACGGGATGTCGGAGGTGAGCGGCGTTGGCGATGACATACCCTCCTCGTCTGGATGAGACTCGACATCGCGTCGTCGTCGTCGGGGGCGGCTTTGGTGGCCTGCAGGCCGCCCTCGGGCTCCGTCGGGCGCCCGTCGACCTAACCCTGGTCGACCGGCGTAACTTCCATCTGTTCCAGCCGCTCACCTACCAGGTCGCCACCGGGGCGCTGTCGCCGGGTGAGATCGCCTATCCGCTGCGCGCCATCTTCAAGCGCCACCGCAACGTCCGCGTGCTCATGGCCCGGGTCGACGGCTTCGACCTCGACACCCGCCGGGTGCTGCTGGAGCCGGTCTTCGGCGTCCCGGCCCCGACCTCGGTCCCCTACGACACGCTGATCGTGGCGGGGGGTTCCAACTACTCCTATTTCGGGCACGAAGACTGGCGGACGGTGGCGCTCGAGGTGAAGTCGCTCGAGAGCGCGCTGGCGGTCCGCCAGCGCATCCTCGGCGCGTTCGAGGCCGCCGAGATGGACCCGGATCCGCGGCGCCGCCAGGACTGGCTGACGTTCGTGGTGGTGGGTGGCGGGCCTACCGGAGTGGAGATGGTCGGACAGATCGGCGAGATCGCGCGGGACACGCTGCGCAACGAGTTCCGGACGATCGACCCGAGCGAGGGGAGGATCCTGCTGGTGGAGTTGGCGGATCGCGTGCTCACGAGCGTCCCGCCGGCGCTCTCGGCCAAGGCGGCGCGCGCGTTGGAGGACCTCGGGGTCACCCCGCTCGTCGGCCACACCGTGGTCGGCATAGACGCCGAGGGTGTGACGATTCAAGCCCACGAAACCACCGAGCGCGTTGGGGCCCGTACCGTCATCTGGGCGGCGGGCGTACGCGCCTCGGGACTCGGCGCGATCCTGGGTCGGCTGACCGGCGCCCCGTGCGACCAGGCCGGCCGGGTCGCGGTCGGGCCGGACCTAACGCTGCCCGGGCCTCCCGAGGTCTTCGCGCTCGGCGACATGGTTCGGGTCCGCGAGCAGGACGGCACGCCGGCGGTGCTTCCGGGGGTGGCTCCCGTCGCGATGCAGCAGGGGCGCTACGTGGCGAAGGTGGTGCGCGCGCGGCTTCGAGGCCACCACACCTCGCCGTTCCGGTATCGCGACAAGGGCAACCTGGCGACGATCGGTCGAGCGAGGGCGGTGGCGGACCTCAAGCGCGTGAGGCTCAGCGGCCTGGTGGCCTGGTTGGCCTGGTTGGGGGTCCATCTCTGGTACCTGATCGGGTTCCAGAATCGGCTGCTCGTCTTCATCCGGTGGTCGTTCAGCTTCTTCACCCGGGGTCGGGGGGCGCGTCTCATCACCGGCGAGTCGCCGGACCTCGCCCGCGCGAGGTTGCCCGAGGATCGGGTGGCGACGCCGGGCGGCACCTAGGCCCGTATCGCCTGGTCCGAGCGTGCGGCAGCGTTCGCCGGCGGCGGATAGGACTAGGGCGACGACTCGGCCGCGAGCGGTTCGCCGGGCTCCTCCCGGGCGGCCCGTGGCTTCGGCCGTCTGAGCACCAAGAGGGCGATCAGCGCCCCGGCGAAGGCGAATCCAGCACCCACGGCGAAGGCCAGCTGGAAGCCGTCGGCCAGCGCGCCGTGTAGCGCGCCGCCCACCTGCAGGTCGCCGTGCGTCCGGGACGTGGCGATCGTGGTGAGAACAGCAAGGCCCAGCCCGCCGCCCATGAGGCGGCTGGTGTTGACGATGCCGGAGGCCAGCCCCGCCTCACCGGGCGCGATGCCGGTGACCGCCGCGATGGTGATCGGCACGAACGAGAGCCCGATGCCGGCGGCGACGATCAGCGACGGCGCGAGGACGTCGGCCAGGTAGCTCCCGGTCGGGGATACGGTGGTGAACAGGAGCAGCCCTGCCGTCTCGGCCAGCATGCCGCTCACCAGCAGCGGCTTGACCCCCAGGCGCGAGACCGCCCGTGACGCCAGCGTCGAGCCCACGACGATCGTCATCGTCATCGGCAGGAAGGCCAAACCCGCCTGCAGTGGCGAATAGCCGAGAACCTGCTGCAGGTACAGCGAAACGAAGAACCACATCCCGAACATCGCCGCCCCGAGCAGGAACATCGTCGCGTTGGCGGCGCTGACCAGCCGCGAGGAGAAGATCCGAAGCGGCATCAACGGCGCGGCGGCCAGCCGGCCCTCGATCGCCACGAACACGCCGATCAGGGCGAGTCCGACGGCCATCACGCCGAGCGTCTGGGTCGACCCCCAGCCGTTCACGTCGGTGCGCACGATGGCCCAGACCAGCGCCATCACCCCGAGGGTGGCGGTGAGCGCGCCGGCAAGGTCGAAGTTGCGGGCTCGCGCCGGGCTGCGTCCAGGCGCTACGAACCGCAGCGAGAGGGCCGCGGCGGCCAGCCCGATCGGAACGTTGATGAACAGGATCCAGCGCCAGCTGAGCACGTCGGTCAGGATCCCGCCCAGCAGCACGCCCGCCGAGCCGCCCGCGCCTCCCATGGCTCCCCACGCGCCGAGGGCGCGGTTGCGCTCGGCGCCCTCGCGGAACGTGGTGGTGAGGATCGAGAGGCTTGCCGGCGAGACGACCGCGGCGCCCACGCCCTGGGCGGCGCGCGCGCCGATGAGCGTGCCCTGGCTGTCGGCGACGCCTCCGACCAGCGAGGCCAACGAGAACAGCAGCAGGCCGCCGACGAACACCTGCCGGCGGCCCAGCAGGTCGGCGGCTCGCCCGCCCAGGAGCAGGAAGCCGGCGAAGGTGACCGTGTACGCGCTCACGACCCACTGGAGGTCCTGCTCGGCGAATCGCAGGGCGGTGCGCATCGACGGCAGCGCCACGTTGACCACCGAGACATCGAGGATCACCATGAACTGGGCCACGCAGGCGAGGATCAGTGTCGGCCATAGGGCCCTGCGACCCCGTCTGGTGCGGGGATGGGCGGCGCCGGCGGCAGGCGCTCCGTTGCCGGAGTTGGGCACCGATCGTCCATCGACTCCGTCGTGCCGATCGGAGACCTCGTGCACGTAGCTGGCTACGACGCCATGCGCCACACGGCGCTCCGCCGCGGCGTGTCTGTTCGTACCCGGAGAGCTCATCCTGTCTCGTGCGGTGGTGGTAGTACGATGTTCGTCGTACCGTAGCAAGTACGATAAACGTCGTATAATCGTGTCGAGCAGCATGTTGGCCGCAGAGCGGATCCCGCACCCCACGCGTGAGGAGCTCGAGCTCGGCGCCGTCCTTCACGCCCTGAGCGATCCGGTGCGGCTGCGGATCGTCGCGACCCTCGCCGCCGACGGCACCCGGACCTGCGGTAGCTTCGGCCTGCCGGTCACCAAGTCGACCTGCACCTACCACTTCCGGGTCCTCCGCGAGGCCGGAGTGATCTCTCAGCGGCCGGAGGGGACGACCCGGGTCAACAGCCTGCGCCGTGACGACCTCGAGGCGCGCTTCCCGGGGCTGCTCGACAAGGTCCTCGACGCCGCCAGCGCGGAGGCCGCCGCCTAGTGTCCGCTCGATTCGCGATCAAGAACCTCAAGGAGATCGAGGACACCGCCGGCAAGCGGGTGCCCGGCGTCGAGGGGCGCTTCGCGCGCAAGCATTTGGACTCCGCGCACCTCGGGGTCAGCTACTTCCGCTATCCCCCGTCCTTCCGTGCGCCGTTCGGGCACAAGCATCGCGAGCAGGAGGAGGCGTACGTGGTGGTCGGCGGCTCCGGGCGCGTCCGGCTGGACGACGAGATCCGCGATCTGCGCCGGTGGGATGTGGTCCGCGTGGCCCCCGATGTCGTCCGGGGGTTCGAGAGCGGTCCGGAGGGTCTGGAGATGATCGCCATCGGGGCCGACCGTCCCGAGGGAGGCGACGGGGTGATGGTCGACGACTGGTGGACCGACTAGGCGGGGCGGCTAGAACAGCACCGAGGGGAACCAGGCGCCCGTGGGCTTGCGATAGCCATGACGCGCCATCAGGTTCATCGGCTTGACGACCCGAAGTCCCACCGCCAGCGCCCAGCGGAAGAGCTCGGCGTCCCGGATCGGAAGCAGGATGTCGATCGGATCGTCGCCCGACCGCTGGGCTGCCACCATCAGGCCGATGAGGTCCTCGCGGCTCTCGGCCACCCCGTGGGCCAGCGGCCAGAACGCGATCGACGTCGCATAGGCCACGATCCGGTCGTCTCGGACGCCGACGAACGGCCGGAGCGGGCTGCGCTCGACCTCTCGCAGCTCGCCGCTTCGGTCGAAGCCGTGAACCGTCCGGCACAGCTGCGCGCAGGCCTCCAGGTCGCGGTTCTCGAATGGGCGGACCTCGAGCGAACCTGGATCGTCCGTCGAAGTCTCGCCGTGGATGCGCACGAGGGGCTCCTTGACCTCGAACCCCAACCGCGCGTACAGCGACAGGGACGCCGGGTTGAAGGAGTCCTGGACGAGACGGATCGGCTTTCCCTCGCCCCGCTCGAGCACCGCCTCCATCAGGCGGCGCCCGGTCCCCTGCGACTGCTCGGCGGGATCCACGGTGATGGGGCCGACTCCGGCCACCGGCGTGCGCATCTCCAGGAAGTTGCTCCCGATCACCCGTCCGTCGCGCTCGGCCACCACCCCCCAGACATCGGGATGACCCAGCCAGGCCTCGATCAGCTGGCCGGCCGCGGCCACCGACTCGAAGTCCGGCGGGAAGCCGTGGCGGTCGGCGATCGCCTTGAACGCCTCGTAGACGATCCTCGCGCAGTCGTCGCGATCGGCGTCGCGTATCTCGCGCAGCTCGAGCGTCATCCGACCACCCCTAGTCGAGCAGCCCGACCTGACACAGGATCGACACCGAGTCCGAGTACACGTCCTTGCGCTTCACCAGGCCGTTCTCGAACGGGATGACGTCCACCCCGCGCCATCGAACCGTCCTGCCGGTCGGCCCCGCGACCAGATCGCCACGGCGCATGGTGTTGCAGTGGGTGGCGGTGGCGTTCTCGAACGTCATGTCCGGGGCGTGCATGGCGAATGATCGCGTCCAGTCGTGAGTTCCGGGCCTCGTCGTAGCGGTTGATCGCCCCCTCGAGCTCACCCGCCGAGTCCCTGCTCGCGGTCACGGCCGGAATCCCTCCTCATGCCGTTCCCGTTCACCAACACTGCCAGTGGCGGCGAGGGGTTCATAGTAGGCGAGTCGGCTCGTGGGCCGCCGTCCTGGGCGGCCCGGCCGCGATTCGTCCCGGTGCCGCGGGGATCGCGCGTCGGCCGGCCGCGCGGCAGATCGGGCGCGCCGGTGGGAGCCCGCGCCCGGTCAGCTCTGATCGCGCTCGACCAGCAGGCGGTAGCGCAGCTCCGCGGCCGCCCGTAGCGACCATAGGCGCACGCGCTCGCGCCGATCGCCGGCGGTGGCGACCAGCGCGCCCAGCCGGGCGACCTCCTTGCGGGCTTCGAGCTCGGGGGGCAGGCAGCCGGCGTTGCGCAGCAGCTTGAAGCCCATCCGCAGGTCTGCCGGCACGCGCGATAGGTCGTCGAGCGCCAGGGGCTTGCCGTGGCCGCGCAGATCGTCGAACTCGCCGCATGACATCGCGGCGCGGATCTTCGACTCGGCGAGCCGGGTGAGGGCGGTCACGCCGCCTCAGCCCTCGGCGGCGTCGGCCTCGCGCTCACCCGCCCGCTCGACCTCCTCCGGCATGGATGCGGTCTCGGCCTGCTCTCCGCTCTCGACCCGCTCGACGTCCGAATCGGTGTCCGGCGGTTGCGGCTCGTCACCCTGGCCTTCGCCGGTCTCTGCTTCCAAGCTCATCGCTCTACCTCCTCAAATCGAGAATGCTATTGCCATGAGCGCCCCCAGCGACGCCCCCGCCCGAGACGAGGCCTCGGCTCGCATCCGGGTCGGAATCTCGTTCGCCGCCGGTGTCTGCGTCGCGGTCGCGATCTGGTTCCTCGCCGGAGGGCGGCTGGCACCGGTCGCCGGGTGGGACGGCGGCGCGATCGTCTATCTCGCCTGGATGTGGGCGACGATCTGGCGGCTCGATGCCGGCCAGACCGAGAGCCGCGCGCTGAGCGAGGATCCGGGCCAGGTCGTCGCCGACGCGATGCTGCTCAGCGCCAGCGTGATCAGCCTGGCGGCGGTAGTGGTGGTGCTCATCGACGCCGGCAACAGCAGTGGCCCGGCCAAGGACCTGCTGGTCGGGCTGGGCATCATCAGCGTGGTCCTGGCCTGGGGCATCGTCCACACCGTCTTCACCCTGCGCTACGCGCGCCTCTACTACGGCCAACCGAGGGGTGACGGCCAACCGAGGGGCGGGATCGACTTCAACGAGGAGGACCCGCCGCGCTACAGCGACTTCGCCTACCTGGCGTTTACCGTGGGGATGACCTTCCAGGTCTCGGACACCAGCCTCCAGACCAAGCAGATGCGGGCGACGGCACTTCGCCAGGGGCTGCTCTCCTACCTGTTCGGAGCGGTGATCATCGCGACCACAATCAACCTGATCGCCGGGCTCACGAAGTAGGAGGCGCGACCCTGCGGTGAACGACAGCGCAGCAAGCGACCGCCCAAGCGACGGCGTCTCGGTGGTGACCGGGTTCCCCGGCTTCATCGGCCGGCGGCTGGTCAGGCGGCTGCTCGACCAGGACGGCGGGGGGCGAATCGTCGCGCTGGTGGAGGAGCGGGCGGCGGAGGCCGCTCGAGCAGCCGCCGGCGAGCTGGATGGGCAGCGCCTCGAGGTGCTGGGCGGCGACATCACCGACCGGCGCCTCGGCCTGGCCGAGGCCGACTACGAGCGCGTGCGGGCGGGGGCGACCAGCCTCTTCCACCTGGCGGCCGTCTACGACCTGGCGGTTCCGGCCGACGTCGCTCAGCGCGTCAACGTCGAGGGGACAGGCAACGTCCTGGGGCTGTGCTCGAGCTGCGAGCGGTTGGAGCGGCTGATCTACGTCAGCACCGCCTATGTCTCGGGGCTGCGCACCGGCACCGTCTATGAGCACGAGCTGGCCATGGGCCAGGGCTTCAAGAACCACTACGAGTCCACCAAGTTCCAGGCGGAGGTCTGGGTGCGCAGCCAGATGGATCGCGTCCCCACCGCGATCCTGCGCCCCGCGATCGTGGTCGGCGACTCGGCCACCGGCGAGACGCAGAAGTTCGACGGCCCCTACTACCTGCTGCGGACCATCTCCCGGGCCAGGCGCGCGCGGCTTCCGATCATGCGGTTCGGGGCGGCCGATGCGCCGTTCAACGTCGTCCCGGTGGACTACGTCGTCGCGGCGATCGCCGCCGCCGCCGCCGAGCCGGCCGCCCTGGGCGAGACGCTGCATCTCGTCGATCCCGAGCCGCTGACCACCCGCGAGCTGGTGGAGCTCCTGGCCCGCGAGTATGCCGACCGGTCGGCTCGGGCCCGGATCCCCCCGCGGCTCGCCGAGCTCTCACTGCGGGTCCCGCCGGTGCGCCGCGCGTTCGGCGGCGTTCCCCCCCAGTCGCTGCGCTACCTCAACCATCCCGTGCACTACGACACCCGCCGTGCCGTCGCGGTGCTCGGGCCGCACGGATTGCGCCCGCCCCGCTTCCCCGACTATGTCGGCGCGATGGTCGAATTCTTCCGAGCGCACGAGGACGACGAGCAGTACGCCGCCTAGGGCTGTGGGCAGCACCTGCTCGGCCGCCTCGCCGAGAGCCCCGGGGCCGGCTCTCGTGCGTCGAGCGCCGGCCACGGCGGCGAAGCCACAGCGTCATCCCGGTGAGGTATGCCGCCTCGAGGATCAGCGACACGATCCCCGCCTGCTCCCAGTCGGCCTCGCGGAAGCCCGGTAGGGCCGATCGTGCGGTCGAGGATGAACCCACGAACGTTCCCACCGCCACCAGCGCCCCAGCAGCCGGGCGACAAGGTCACGAGCCATCACAGGCGACGGCGACGTACAGCGAGGCGACTCCGCCGGCGATGAACAGGATCCCCAGGTAGCGGGTTCCGCAGCGTCACCGCCGCCGTGCGGCAGCGTGTTCGGATGCGATCATCCCGGCCTGGCGTGCGGCGCGGGCGCGCAGGCGCCCCGCCTCGGCCGGCGTCGCGGCTTCGACCTGGGCCATGGCGGCGTCGCGGGCAGCGATCAGGGCCCGGCGCGCCGCGCGGGCGCGAGCCGCGCTCAGCGCCAGGAGAGCAGCGCGACGGCCGGCGCCGGCGTGGGCCAGCCGCGCGGCCTGCGCCGACGCCGCTCGACAGCCGAGTCATGCGACCGCGAGGTGGCACAGGCGCGGCCGCGGCCCTGCGCCGCCCGGGTGGCGGTGACCGAGACGGCCGCCGCCGCCGAGCGCGAGACCGTGGAGCGGGCGGTCACCCGGACCGTGCGGCCAGCGCGTCGACCGGTGGCGGTCACCACGATCGGGGTGACGATCGCGGTCTGCGCCAGGCGACGGCTGGCGGTCGCGCGCCGGGTGACGCCGGCCGAGCGGGTCGCCGTCGCGGGCGCCGTGGCCATCCGGCATGCCCGGGAGGCCGTGGCTACGGGGCCGCTCGGGCCGCCGTGCCGGCCCAGCGTGATCGAGCCGGCGACGGTCGCTGCCAGCGCCGTGATCGCGATGGCCATTCCGCCGAACCGGCGCAGTCCCTTCATGCCCGGCGCCGGGGGTGGTGGGTCGCTCCCGCGCATGCCGGCGGGATCACGACTGTCAGATGCGGTCGGCGTCCGAGCACCGCCCAAAGTCTCCATGGCCGCTCCTGTTACGGTCGAACCCGATGGCGGGGGCCGGTCCTGACCGAAGACGCTTGCTCTGGGCGTTCGGCGCCGGCCAGATACTGCTCTTAGTCCCACTCGTGGCGCTCGAACGCAGGATGAGGCGTGCGGGAGGCCCCGGCATCATCCCGTTCGAGCTGGCCGGCACCCACGAGCGCTCTCATCGGATCATGGAGCGGTGGGGGGCCGACGGGCAGTCGGCCGCGCGGCTCTCGCTCCTGCTCGACTACCCCTATCTGGTCACCTACTCGGTCCTCCAGGTGGCCGCGAGCCGGGCGGCCGGCCAGGCGCTGCGCCGACGCGGTGCCACGACCCTGGCCGACGCGGGTCGCGTGATCGGTGTGGCCCAGGTCGCGGCGGGGGCCTTCGATGCCGCCGAGAACACGGCCCTGCTCGGCGTTCTGGCCGGACGCGATGGCCGTCTACCGGCGCTTGCCCGCGCCTGCGCCCGGGCGAAGTTCGCGCTGCTCGGTCTGGGCTGGGGATACGGCGCCCTCGGCCTGGCCAGCCGTCTGGCACGGAGCTGAGGGGCGGCGCGATGCCCATGATGGGAC
>DATAEY010000068.1:0-12416 GCA_036257715.1 Solirubrobacteraceae bacterium
GTTGGCCTCGGCGGCCTCGCGCCGGGCCTGGGCGTCGGCGTCGGCCTGAGCCTGCTGGAGGCGGCCCTCGCGGGCCAGCTCGTCGTTGTCGGTGAGCGAGCCGGCGGCCTCCTTGGCCTTGCCGGCCAGCTTGCCGAGCAGCCCGCCGGCGGTGCGCTCGCGATTGTCGGGGTCGGTCATGTTCGGATCTCCTTGGTGGCTCTAGAACGCCCTGATCAACAGGTTGATGAGGACGGTGAGGACGACGGACAGGATCAGCGACCACAGCAGGCAGCCGGGCATGAAGCCCACCTGGGTGCGCCTGCCCGGCCGCTTGCTGATGAACAACATCGGCTGCTAGTAGCTGCCGGGGCCGCCCTGGCCCTGGTCCATCGGCGCCTCGCCGTAGCCGCGGCGGGCTCCCGCCTTGGAGATGCCCCGGCTGATCATGTAGCCGATGGAGGTGGCGGCGACCAAGGTCCAGACCAGGCCGGCCTTGAGATTGTCATCGGCCCCACCGTTGTTGCCGATCACCGCGCCGGCGATCAGGATCGCCAGGACGGTGAGCCCCCAGACCACGAACTCGCTGGTCTTGAAGAACTCCTTGGTCTCAGGCGTCTTGACGTGGCGGCCGACCGCATTGGCCGCCTGGGCGGCGCGGTCCCCCATGCCGGGCCCCTGCTGCTGCTGATAGCCGCCGCCATCGACGGGTGGGGCGGTCATTGGCCCCTGGTTTGCTCCATGCGTACTCACAACGAACCTCCTGCTCGATTACAAGCCGGAAGCCCGTTGCGTGCTTGGGCACGCCTGACTGGCGCTGCGCGGGTCTCCGGTGACCGGCCGTTCGTCACCGAAGACCGCGTCTTCTAAGGCATACCCACCATGCCTTACAGCCAAACCTACCAAACCTAATATGACGCTCCTGAGGCGACGTGCTGAGAGCGAGAAGCGTCCTCGGTCGTGGAGGTCCGAGGTCCGGTCGGTGGGCGTTCCCGTGCGACGAGCCGGTGCGGCTGGCTGAGCGAGAACGCCGCCACCGCTACCTGTACACCCGGCACCCCAACCTGATGACGGGCGTGGTGGTCGTCCGGTGACCGCGCCGCCGGTGGCGGCGGTCCGCTAGGGCAGCCGTCAGCGCCCGCGGCAGAGCGCGAAGCGGTGGCGGTCAGCGGCGCCCGCGTCCGGCCAGCGCGGCGACGTGCCCGGCCACCGCCGGGGCGTGGTCCTCCTGCAGGAAGTGCTTGGCCGGCAGCGCGTGGATGGAGTCAAGGCCGGCGGCCAGGCGCGCCTGTTCTCCTTGGACCGACTGCTTGAGGGTCGGATCGAGCTCGCCCCACACCACCTGCACCGGGTAGGGCACGCTGCGCAGGACGCTCTCGTAGAGGCGCCGCTTCTCCGTCGTGCGCTCGAACCCGCGCATGATGCGCAGGAACGCGTGGCCGCCATCGTCGCGCTTGAGCAGGTCCACGTAGGCGTCCAGCTCCTCGTCGGCGACCGCCTGCTGGTTGGCGATGCCCTGGATCCTCGCCAGCCGGCGAAACGCCGGCCTGGGCAGCGCGGCGAGCGAGAGCTGGCCCAGGCCGCGGACGGCGAAGGGCTCCATCGACCACGGCCGCTTGAAGCGGTCGACCTCGACCATCGTGTTGAGAAGGGTCAGCGACACGATGCGCTGCGGCATTGCCGCCGCCAGCTCGAAGCCCACCGGTCCGCCGATGTCGTGCACCACGAGGTCGAAGCGCTCGAGCTCCAGCGCGTCCACCGCGGCGACGCAGAAGCGGCCCAGACCGGTCCAGCTGTAGTCGAAGTCGGGCGGGCGATCGGCGAGGCCCAGGCCGGGCAGGTCGAACGCCAGCGCCCGAAGCCCGCGGTGGGCGAGCTCCCGGACGACCTTGCGATAGAGGAAGCACGAGGTGGGAACGCCGTGCAGGCACACCACCGGCTCCCCCTCTCCGTCCTCGCGCACGAAGGAGCGCACGCCGGCCGCTTGGAACGTGCGGCCGGCGGCGCGATGGCGCTCCACCACCTCGGCGCTGGTCACTTCCGCGAGGCTAGCGGCCGGCGCCCGGGCGCATCGCCCGAGTCGGGGCCGCGGCGGGTTGGCGGAAATCCAGGGTTCCGCTCGCAAGCAAGAACCGCCGTCGTGAAGGGGGTACGCCGAAGCTCTGGCAGTGGTCACCGAGCACATCACCTGGCGCCGTAGCATCACGAGTGGATAACTGGTCCCCGCAGCGCCTGGCCGGGCCGTGGGCGGCTTAGACTCGTGCGATGAGCGCTCGGGCGACCGCCGCGGTCATGGCCGCCGGAACGGTGATGGCGGTCAGCGCCGCCTCGTGCGGCGGAGGCGGTAGGGCGACGTCCCCTGCCACGACCGGCACGACCGCCACCCCCAGGTCGGAGCACCCGCTGGTCATCCGGGTCAACGGCAAGCGGCGGGTGGTCACTCTCTCCAAGGTGGGCTTCCCCTACTGTCGCAAGCGCACCGACGTCTGCGCGGCGATCCGGGGGGCCAACTTCCGCCGGCTGTCGCCGATCGGCAAGCGTGCGGTGCTCCAGGCCCGCCGGCGCAAGCGGGCACGGCAGGCGGCGGCGCGCGAGGCGGCGGCGCGCGAGGCGGCCCGCCGTGAGGCGGAGCGCCAGCAGCGGTATCAGCCGCCGCCGGCGCCCCAGCCACAGCCGGAAGGGACAACCACCGGTTAGGCGCCGCCGGCGGCGCTCGATCGCGCGGCGCGCAGGGCGGATCGCGCCGCCCGGCGGCGGGCCAGCCCCGAGCATCCGAGCGACACGCACAGCAGCGCGACGGTTGGCGCCCATATGACCACGCCCGCGACGTCGGTCGACACGGCCTCGCCTCCCGGGAAGCCCAAGTAGAGCCCCGACACGGTGGCGCAGGCCCACAGCAGTCCGGGCTCAGGGGCCACGCAGAGCAGCGGCAGCACCCAGAGCAGGTACCAGGGCTGGACCTGGGACGAGGCCAACACGGTGGCACCCAGCAGCAGCGCGGCACAGCGACAGCCGCCGGTCAGGTCGCTCGGTGGTCTGATCGCGCTGAACATGACCGCGGCCACGAGCGCCGCCAGCAGCACCGCCCGCGCGGGCGTGGCGCCCAGACCGGCCGCCACCAGCCAGCGATAAGGGCCGCCGCCGGATTCCTCGCGGGCGAAGTGCTCGACGGAGCCCAGCGCGGCGGTCCCGGCACCGGCATAGGGCAGGTAGAGCAGCACGGCGGTGGCGGCGAACGTCGCCGCGAAGCGCACCGAGCCCCGGCGCAGCATGAACGGCCCCAGCACCAGGGGCACGAACCTCGCCAGGGCGGCGCAGGCGAGGGCCGCGCCCGCCGCCGCACTCCGCCCGCGGTCCCAGAGCAGGAGGGCGCCCAGCGTCGGCGCCAGCACGAGCGGCTCGGGATGTCCGCTGCCGGCGATCTCGACGACGGCGAGCGGGTGCCAGGCGTACAGAGCCACCCTCCCGGGTGAAGCCCCGGTGCGCCGGAGGGCAACGAGCAGGAGCGCGACCACGCCGGCCTCGAGCGCCAGCCAGGCCAACTTCACCGCCACCACGCCCTCGCCCGCGACCCGGTTGACCGCCAGGAAGGCGATCTGGTCCACGGGCGGATAGAGGGTCGTCACGAACGGCCGGTTGAGCTCGGTAAAGATGGAGTAGTCGCGCAGGGGCGCGAGCGCGCGCGAGGCCGGCGCATGGGAGAACGGGTTGATCCCCGCCGCCTGCACCCTTCCGTCCCACACGAAGCGATAGGCATCGTCGGACAGCGTGGGAGCGTCGAAGGCGAGCAGCAGGCGCGCCGCTAGCGCCACCGCCAGCACGATCGCGACGTCCCGGGGCCGAGCGCGGCGCCAGAGGACCGCAGACGCCAGACCGCAGGCCACGAGCATCGCGCCGGCCAGCGCCACGTACCGGCCGTTTGCCACCATCAGGTCCACGGTCTCGTGCACGCCGTAGGCGGCGGCGATGACCACCGCCCCCAGGACCGCCACGGCGACGGTTCGCCGCCGGTCGCCGGCGCGCCGGCTCGGGGCGCTGACGGGCATCGGTGGCATCGTCACACACCGGGGGTGGACGATTCGAGCACGGGTCGGCGGCCCGAGCCGCGCCGGGTACCCTGGGGGTTTGACCGGCTCGACGGATGCGCGAACCGACGCCTGTATCGTCGTGGTTACGCGGGCGCCCGGCTCGCGGGCGGCCAAGACCCGGCTGGCCGAGGGGATCGGGGACATGGCGTGCCGGAGCCTGCAGGAGGCGTTCCTCGACGACACGCTGGGCTGGGCCGGAGCGCTGGGCGCCCGCCGTGTGCTCTCGGTGCATCCGCCCCAGGACGCGCCTGAACTGGCGGTCCGGGCGCCCGAGTGGACGGTGGCGCCCCAGGTCGCGCGGAGCTTCGGAGAGCGCATGCGAGGCGCTGTCAACGCCGGCTTCGCCGCCGGGAAGGGCCCGGTGGCAATGATCGCCACCGACAGCCCGACGCTTCCCCCCGAGCACGTCGAGCGGGCGTGGCGGGCGGTGAGCGCCGGGGACGCCGACGTCGCGCTGGCCCCCGCCCACGACGGCGGCTGGGTCCTGATCGCCTGCGCCGCCCCACTGCCGCCCGGCTGCTTCTCGGGCGTCCGCTGGAGCGCGAGCCGGACGCTGGCCGACACCCAGAGCGCGCTCGCGCGCCGAGGGCTGAGGACGAGGCTGCTGGAAGCGTGGTACGACGTGGACATCCCGGCCGACCTCCAGCGCCTGGCCGACGACCTGCGGGCTGGGGCCGCCCGGCGGCTGCCCCGCACCGCGGCCGCGCTGGCGGCGCTGACCTGACCGACCGTTCGCGCCGGCGAAACGTTTCGCGCTCTTCATCGACTACCCCAGCACGCAGTACGCTCGCCCCATGGCCGCCCGCGATCTCAGTACCCCTCGCGCCGCCCCGGCGGCCGGGGTCTGGGCGCTGGACCGCGTGCCCTGGACGCTGGTGCTGCGCACGGCACTGGGCGCGCTATTCGTCTCGGTGTTCTTCGAGAACCTGGTGAAGGGGCTGTACACCCCGCGCGGGTACGCGGGGCTGATTACCGGGTACGCCAACGACCCGCACGCGACCGCACCCGACTTCTGGCGCCACGGCGTGATGCCGTTCGTCGCCGAGCACGCCTCGTTCTTCGCCCCGGCGCAGGCAGCGTTCGAGCTTGCGCTGGGTGTCGCCCTGATTTTCGGGCTGGCGACGGGGCTGGTCTCGCTGCTGGCGGCTGCCCACCTCTCGATCCTGTGGTTCTCGGAGCTCGGGATCTTCTGGGTCTGGGAGCTGCTGAGCCTGATCATCGTCGCCGCGGTGGTCGGGCTCTCGATGCTGCCCCATCTGGCCGGCCGTGGCCGAAGGGCGGCCGAACGGCTGCTGGGCCCGCCCCTGTTCGCGGGCATGCCGCTGCCCGGCCGGCTGGCGGTGGCGGTGACGGTGGGCGCGGCCCTGGCGGGGGCGATCCTGCTGTCCCGCACCGGCGGATCGGCCCACTACGCCACACTGGCCCTCGTCTCGGGCGGGGCGGTGGCGCTGCTGGTCGTGGGGCTGGCGCTTCTGGACCGTCGTCGCGCCGGGGGGGCGCCATGAGCCGGGTGGAGCTGCTGCCGGCGGATGGCGCGCCGCTGGGGGCGGCCCCCTACTACGCCGCCGACGGGAGCGCCTCGCCGGTCATCCGTGCGTTGGCCCAGGTGCCCGAGCTGCTGGAGGTGACCGCGCCGTTCGTCTCGCGCCTGTTCGGCCCGACGTCCCTCGACCAGCGGACCAAGGAGATGGTCGTGCTGCGTGTCTCGGCTCGCATGGGGTGCCGCTACTGCGTGGACACCCACACCGTGGCGGCGTGGGATGCCGGCCTGTCCGTGGACGAGACAAGCGCGCTGTGCGGGGACGCCGCCAGCCTGGATGAGCCCGACCGGGCGCTGGTGAGGTGGTGCGACGCTGTCGCCGCGCCCGGCCCGGTGCCCGACGCCGTGGCCGCCGGCCTGCGCCACCGGCTCGCGGAGCACGAGATCGTCGAGCTCACCCTGCTGGCCGCCGCCACCGTGATGCTCAACCGCTTCTGCACCGCGCTCGAGCTGCCCACCGCCCCGCAGACGCGCGCCCGCCTGGAGGAGGCGGGCCTGCGGTGACGACCGCGCGGGCCCTGCGGGCGGCAATCGACGCCGGGCGGGTGGCCGAACGCCTTTGGCTGTACTCCAACTACCACTGCAACCTGCGCTGCTCGTACTGCCTCACCGAGTCCGCGCCGGGCGTGGCGCGCCGGATCCTGGCGCCCGAGCAAATGGTCGAGGCCGCGGACCAGGCGCGGGTGCTGGGATTCCGCAGTCTGGGCGTCACCGGTGGCGAGCCCTTCGTGATCCCCGAGATGCCGGGGATCCTGGCCGAGCTGGCGCGCCGCCTGCCGGTGGTGGTGCTCTCGAACGCCACCCTGTTCACTGATCGGCTCCTGGAGCGCATGCGCTCGCTCGCCGATATGCCTCTCACGGTCCAGGTCTCGCTGGACTCGGCCGAGCCCGATCGCAACGACGAGCTGCGCGGCCCACGCAACTTCGCCAAGGTCGTCGACGCCATCCCGCGGCTCGTCGCGCTGGGGGTGCCGGTCCGCATCGCCACCACCGGCGACCACAACACCCCACAGGACATGGAGAGGCTGTGCGCCCTGCACCGATCCCTCGGCGTCCCGGACGCAGATCACGTCGTCCGCCCGGTGGTGCGCCGCGGCCGGGCGGCGACCAACCACATGGGGGTCGTGGCCAGGGCGACCGACCTACAGCCGGAGCTGACGCTGACCGCCGACGGCGCTTTCTGGAGCCCGTTCGCGCCCACGGTGCAGGAGGGACGCGTGGACCTCGACCTCCTGGTCTCGCGCCAGCGGCTCCCGCTCGAGGCGCCAACCCGGGCATGGCTGGCCCTGGCGGAGGGTCGGCCGCAGGGCACGGACACGACGCTCAACATCCGCTGAGCGTGATCGGCCGCCCCGTGCGGGCGGCGGGCGGCGGGCGGCGGCTAGACCGCCTACTCCGGCCCGCGTCCCGGAGCGCGGTCGACCGGCAGCGGCCCGAAGCCGTAGCGGACCAGCGCGACGACGAAGCACGCCCCGGCGCGCAGGCTGGCGCGAAGGGAGCCCGAGACCTTCGAGCGCCCGGCGGCCCGGCGACGGACGTCCACCGGCAGCTCCTGCACCCGCAGCCCCGACCGAGCGGCCTTGACGACGATCTCGACGGGCCATGCGTACGTCTGCGACTGGATGCGGAGGGCCAGCAGCTGCTCCCGGCGCACGGCGCGCATCGGGCCCAGGTCGGTGATCGGCACCCTCCAGATCGTCGTAATCAGCCAGGCGAAGATGCGGTTGGCCGCCAACTGGTGAGGGCGCAGTGCGCCCGGCTCGCGTCGGCCGAGGATCCGAGAGCCGAGCACCAAGTCGGCACGATCGGCCAGCACCGGCGCCGCCAGCCTCGGCAGCGCGCCGGGGTCATCCGACCCGTCCCCGTCGCTGAACACGAGCACGCAGCCGGCCGGAGCTGCCCGCGCCCCGGCGACGCAAGCGCGCCCGTAACCGCTCCGGGGCTCGGGCACGACTTGGGCGCCGGCGGCGGTGGCCCGCTGTGCGGTGGCGTCGCCCGAGCCGTTGTCGACCACCAGGACACGGTCGGCGTGCGCCCGGGCCGCGGCGACCACGGCGCCGATCGCGTCCTCCTCGTCGAGGGCCGGGATCACCACGCACACCAGCTCTCTCAAGGCCCGCGCTGACGTGGGGTGCTGGGTTCGCTTGGCTAGGCCGAAGCCGGCTCGGGGTCGGGGCGGACCAGGACCGTGTCCGCTACTGGGATGATCTCGTCGACGGGCAGGTCCGCCCGTGAGGCGTGACTCCGAATCGCCTCGGAGCTACTGGCCTGGTAGATGCAGACCGTCCCCACCGAGCCATCGCCCTCCTCGAGGACATAGCTGCGGATCCAGCGAATATCGTCGGACATCTCGTCGCCCACCTTGGTGGAGCGTTCGGCGGCCTCGTGCAACTCCTCAGGCGATTGCCAGCCGCCGCGGCGAAGGATCACGTAGGTATTCATCGAAGGCGCCCTCCTGGAAACGGCGACTGACCCTACCGCACGGAGGACAAGCCATGAAAGCGATCGCCGTCCACCCCGGCACCCCAAACTCCATGCATCTTCGCGACGTTCCCGAGCCTCGGGTGGACGACGTCGCCGACGGACGGGGCGTGCTCGTCCAGGTGCTGCGCGTGGGCGTCGACGGGACCGACAAGGAGATCAATGCGGCGGAGTACGGGCAGGCGCCGGACGGCCACGAGTACCTCATCACGGGCCACGAGGGCCTCGGCCGGGTGGTCGAGGTGGGCCCCAACGTGCCCAGCACGATCCGGCCCGGGAACCTGGTGGTCTCCACCGTGCGCCGACCGGGCATGAGCATCTTCGACCGCATCGGCCTCCAGGACATGACCACCGACGACGTCTACTACGAGCGGGGCATCAACCTGTGCCACGGCTATCTCGCCGAGTACTACGTCGAGGACGCGCAGTACGTCGTCCCGCTGCCCGACAGCCTGAACGAGGTCGGCGTGCTGCTCGAGCCGCTGACCGTCGCCGAGAAGGCGATTCACCAAGCCTTCGAGATCCAGCGGCGGCTGAAGGTGTGGCAGCCCCGCCGGGCGGCGGTCCTGGGGTCGGGCACCATCGGCCTGCTCGCCACCCTGGCGCTGCGCCTGCGCGGCATCGAGGTCGCCGTCTTCTCGCTGCGCGAGCCCCCATACCTGAACAGCGACCTCATCGAGGAGGTCGGCGGGACCTACCTGAGCACCAAGCAGACGCCGCTGGACGCGGGCGCCGAGCAGCACGGCCCCTTCGACATCATCATCGAGGCGACCGGCTTCAGCCCGCTGGTGTTCGAAGCCGCCGAGGCCTTGGGCAAGAACGGCGTGCTCGTGCTGGTGAGCGTCACCGGGGGCGACCGCAAGGCCGAGGCGAATGCCGACATGATCAATCAGGGCTTCGTCCTCGGCAACAAGGTCATGGTGGGAAGCGTCAACGCCTCGCCGGAGGACTTCGCCAGCGGCCGCGACGACCTGGTAAAGGCCCAGGCCTTCTATCCGGGCTGGCTGGACAAGCTGCTCACCACGCCGGTCCGGGGGCTGGAGAACTACGAGGAGATGCTTCGCCACCTCACCGAGGACAAGGAAGCGATCAAGGTCTACGTCGAGGTGGCGTCTTCGAACGGCAGGGGCGCGTGATGGCTAGCACCTCGCCGCAGGCCCCGGCGGCCGCGGCCGGCCAGCAGGCCCAGTCCACTCCGATCGCCGACTACGGACTCCTGGCCGACTGCAACTCGGCTGCCCTGGTGGACCGCGCGGGTTCGATCGACTGGCTCTGCCTGCCCCGCTACGACAGCGACGCGGTGTTCGCGCGGCTGCTGGACCCCGACGCCGGGCACTGGTCCATCCGGCCGGCCGGCGAGTTCAGTGCGGAGCGCCGCTACGTCCCCGGCACCCTGGTGATCGAGACCACTTTCACCACCGACTCGGGCAGCGTCCGGCTGCGCGACGCGATGGCGTTCGCGCCCGGCCAGCGCGGACACGACCTGGGCTACGACGTCCCGCACGAGGTCCTGCGGGGAATCGAGGGCCTCTCGGGCGAGGTCCAGCTCGAGATGGAGCTGGCGCCCAGGCCGGAGTACGGCCTGGTCCGGCCGCTGTTCCGCCAGGAGGACGGCGGCGCGCGTACGTTCGGGGCGACCCGCATCGCTGTCAAGACCGGCGCGCCGGCGCAGGTCGAGGAGTCGACGATGCGCGCGTCGTTCGCGGTGCGAGAGGCCGACCGAGTCGGCTTCGCGGTGCGCTGGGCGCCGGTGGAGAGCCGCGACGCGCCCGAGCCCACCCCGCCCAACGAGGTGATCCCTCGCATCGAGGACACCGAGGAGGCGTGGCGATCCTGGGAGACCGAGCACGACATCTACGAGGGCCCCAACCGGGACCTGGTGCGCCTCAGCTCTCGGGTCCTCAAGGGGCTCACCTACCGCCCGACCGGCGCGATCGTGGCGGCGCCGACCACCTCGCTGCCCGAGACCGTGGGCGGCGAGCGCAATTGGGACTACCGGTTCGCCTGGATCCGCGACTCGAGCCTGACCCTGGAGGCCCTCTACATCGGGGCGTGCTCTGACGAGGCCGACGAGTTCATCTCGTTCATGACCAGCGCCGCCGGCGGCCGGGCGGGCGAGGGCTCGCTCCAGATCATGTATGGCATCGGCGGTGAGCACGACCTGACCGAGCGGGAGCTGCGCCACCTGCGCGGCTGGCGGGAGTCGCGGCCGGTGCGGGTCGGCAACGGCGCCTGGGACCAGGTGCAGCTCGACGTGTACGGGGAGCTGCTCAACTCGCTTCACCTCTACCACGAGCGCCTGGGCGACCTGCATCCCGAGATCCAGGCCTTCGTGGCCGACCTGGCGGACACCGCGGCCAGGCGCTGGCGGGAGCGCGACTCGGGCATGTGGGAGATGCGGGGCGAGTCGCGCCACCACCTGTCCTCGAAGGTGCTGTGCTGGACGGCGCTGGACCGCGCGGTCAAGCTGGCGCCGCGCCTGGACGAGTTCGCCATGATGGATAAGTGGGCGGCGGCGCGCGACGAGATCCGCGAGGCCATCCTGGAGCGCGGCTGGAGCCAGAGGCGCGGGGCGTACGCCCAGTCCTTCGACTCCGACGAGCTCGACGCCGCCGCGCTGCTGATGCCGATCCTCGGCTTCCTGCCCGCTACCGACGAGCGGATGAAGGCCACGATCGACGCGATCGCCGAGGACCTCACCGAGGACGGCCTCGTGCTGCGCTACCGCAACCGGGAGGGCCTCAACGCCGACGGGCTCAGCGGGGAGGAGGGCACGTTCGTGATCTGCTCGTTCTGGTTGGTCTCGGCCCTGGCCAAGGCGGGCGAGCTAGAGCGGGCCGAGGGACTGTTCCAGCAGCTCACCGGCTATGCCAACGACCTCGGGCTCCTGGCCGAGGAGATCGACACCGCCAGCGGTGAGCAGCTGGGCAACTTCCCCCAGGCGTTCAGCCACATCGGCCTGATCACGGCGGCCTGGGAGATCGATAAGGCGAGGGGGGCGGCCGGGTGAGCACCGACTACGACGTCATCGTCCTGGGCGGAGGCCCGGCCGGAGAGCACTGCGCGGGGCACCTGGCGAACGGCGGCCTGCGCGTGGCGATCGTGGAGCGCGAGCTCCTGGGGGGCGAGTGCTCGTACTGGGCGTGCATCCCGTCCAAGACGCTGCTGCGCCCCGGTGAGGTGCTGCAGCATGCCCGCGAGGCCCCCGGCGCCCGCGAGGCGGTGGACGGGGCCGTCCACGCCGAGGCGGCCTTCGCGTGGCGCGACTTCCAGGTCAGCGACTACCACGACTCCGGCCAGGCGAGCTGGGCCGAGGGCGAGGGGATCGACGTCATCCGCGGCTCGGGCCGCCTGGCCGGCCCCGGCCGGGTCGCGGTCGACGGCCGGACCTACGCCGCCGGGGACGTGGTCATAGCCACCGGCTCCGAGCCGGTGATCCCGCCGGTGCCCGGGCTGCGCGAGGCGGAGGGCGTGTGGACCAACCGCGAGGCGACCGGGATCACCGAGGTGCCCGAGCGGCTGGTGATCCTCGGCGCCGGTCCCGTGGGCGTGGAGATGGCCCAGGCCATCCGCCGGATGGGTGCCTCGGTCGCGGTGGTGGAGGGGATGGACCACGTCCTGCCGCGCGAGCCCAGGCCGCTCGGTGAGGCGCTGGGCGAGGTTCTGAGCGACGAGGACATCGAGCTGTGCTTCGGCCAGCATGCCTCGGCCGTCAAGGTGCAGGACGGCGACTACGTGCTCGAGTTCCCGGAGCGACCGCCGCTCCGCGGCGACAAGCTGCTGGTGGCCACCGGCCGGCGCCCGCGGGTCCACGACATCGGCCTGGAGAGCGTGGGCATCGAGCCCGGCCGGCAGGGCATCGAGGTCGACTCGCGCATGAACGCCGGCGAGGGCATCTGGGCGATCGGCGACGCGGCCGGCATCTGGGCGCTTACCTACGTGGGCAAGTACCAGGGGCGGGTGGTGGCTGAGAACCTGCTGGGCGGGCACCGCGAGGCCAACTACGAGGCGGTGCCCCGAGTGGTGTTCACCGATCCTCAGGCCGCGGCCGTCGGCGAGGCCGACGGTTCGCGGACCGCCACCGTGCAGCTGTCGGGGGTGGCTCGCACCTCCACCTACACCCGCGCATACGACCGCAAACCGGGCTTCATGACGCTGGTCAGCGACGGCGAGCGGCTCACGGGCGCCTACGCGCTCGGCCCCGAGGCGGGAGAGTGGCTGCAGCAGGCGACGCTGGCGATTCGGGCCCGTGTCCCGCTCGACGTCATGAACGACGTCATCCAGCCGTTCCCGACCTTCTCGGAGGCCTTCCTCGACGCGCTCGAGGA
>DATAEY010000069.1:0-22149 GCA_036257715.1 Solirubrobacteraceae bacterium
GCCGCGGTCAGCGTGGAGGAGATCTCGGTGGTCATCCCGCCGGAGCGCGACATCACGCCGATCGGCCCGGGCGCGTACGCCTTGGCCGCGTCCCGGGCCGGCCCGCCGATCCCCCCCATCTTGATCACGCCCGGGACTATCACGCCAAGGCAGTTGGGCCCGATGATCCGTGCCCGGCGCATACGGGCCAGCTCGACCATCTGAGCGACGTCACGGCGCGGGATGCGCTCGGTGACGATCACGATCAGCTTCACACCGTTCTCGATCGCCTCGAACACGGCGTCCCTGGTGAACGCGGGGGGGACGGTGACGACCGAGCCCTCGATGGGCCCGCCGTGGTGCTCGATCGCCTGCTCGACGGTGTCGAACACGGGCACGCCATGGACATCGCGCCCCCTGCGCCCAGGGGTGACGCCGCCCACGACCTTGGCGCCCACCCCGTAGTCGAGGCACTCGCGGGTGAGGTTGACCGCCTCGCGCCCGGTGATGCCCTGGACGATGAAGGTGGTGTCCTCGCCGAGCAGGATGCTCATACCTCCGTCACCTCGCCGGAGGTCCGGCCCTCGCCGGGGCGGATCTCGGGCTCCGGCTCGCCGACGCCGCCGTCGGACACCGCGGCGACCGCCATCCGCGCCGCCTCGTGCATCGAGACCGAGCGGTCGCAGTAGCGGACGCCGTAGCGCTCGAGGATCTTGAAGCCCTCTTCCTCCCACGCGCCCGGGATGCGGAAGACTGCGATCTTCTCGGCCGGGTCGTAGCCGAGTTCGATGCACGCCTTGATGACCCCGCGGGCGACGATGTCCACCCGGGTGTTGGAGACGATCGACATCATCACCGCGATCTTGTCCACGCCGGGCTTGCGCAGGACCAGCTTGGCCAGGCCGCAGGCCTTGGCCACCGACGGGTTGCCGCCGATCTCGCAGTAGTTGGCGGGCCTGCCGCCCTGGTTGCGCACCGCATCGAACAGCGTCAGCGAGCCGCCGCCCGCCCCGATCACCAGCCCCAGGTTGCCGTCGAACTCGGTGACGTTCCCGGCCACGCCGCGGTGGTCCTGGGCGTCCACCGCCTCGCCGGCGATCTCGAACGGGGTGGGCTCCCGGGCCTCGCGGGTCTCGTCGCCGCCGACCCCCAGCTCGGCCAGCAGGGCGTTCTGGCGCGGGCGCCCCTCGTTCTCCATCTCCATGTGGGCGTCCACCGCCGCGAACCTGCCGTCCTCCAGCTGGGCGAGCGGGTTGATCTCCGCCAGCGTCATGTCGTGCTCGACGAACAGCCCGGCCAGGCGGGTCAGGATGGGGGTGAGGCGGTTGAGCGCCTGCCCGCTGATCCCCACCGAGGCGATCACCTGCTTGGCGCGGAACTCCGAGAGGGGCAGCAGGTTCGAGAAGTGCCCCCTGCCGAGGTGGTCGGGATGGTTCTGGGCCACCTCCTCGACGTCGATGCCGCCCATGTCCGAGAACAGCATCACCGGCTGCTTGCGGATGCCGTCCCACACGACGCCCGCGTAGTACTCGTGGGCCACGCTCACCCGCTCGTCGACCAGCACGCCCCGCGGCATGTGCCCGTTGATCTCCAGCCCGAGGATCTCCTCGGCGTGCGCGGCTGCCTCCTCGGCCGTGTCCGCGAAGCGGACGCCGCCGGCCTTCATGCGCCCCCCGGTCAGGACCTGGGACTTGATGACCACCGGGCCCGCGACCTGGGCGGCGCGGTCCCGGGCCTCCTCGGCGGTCTTGGCGAAGCCGCCCTTGGAGGTCGGGATGCCGGCGCGGCGGACGATCTGCTTGGACTCGTACTCGAAGAAGCGCACGGGGGCGGCGACCCTAGCGCGAGCCGGCGGGCTCGAACCCGTACGCCTGGGCCAGCTCGGGATCCTTGCGCGCCAGCATCTCGGCCAGCGACACCATCACCTTGCACTGCTTCCAGGTGGCGTCGTCCTGCATCTTGCCGTCGATCATGTGCACGCCGCGCCCGTCGGGGATCGCCTCCAGCACCCGCTTGGCGAACCGCACCTCGTCGGCGGGCGGGCTGAACACCCGCTTGGCGATCCCGATCTGCACCGGATGCAGGGACCAGGCGCCGACGCAGCCCAGCAGGAAAGCGGCCCGGAACTGGGTCTCGCAGCCCAGCTGGTCGCGGATGTCGCCGTAGGGACCGTAGAACGGGAGGATGCCGGCCGAGGTGCAGGCGTCGACCATGCGCGCGATCGAGTAGTGCCAGGGGTCCTGCTGGGCGGTGGCCCGCGGCGCCTCGGGGTCGTCCGGATCCGGATCCTCGATCACCCGGTAGGCCGGATGGCCGCCGCCCACGCGGGTGGTCTTCATGCGGCGGAAGGCGGCCAGGTCGGCGGGGCCGAAGCTCATGCCCTGCATGCGGGGGCTCGCGGAGGCGATCTCCTCCAGGTTCACCACCCCCAGCGACGTCTCCAGGATGGCGTGGACGAGCAGCGGGCGACCGAGCCCCGCCTTGGCCTCGAGCTGGGCCAGCAGCCGGTCGACGTAGTGGATGTCCCACGGGCCCTCGACCTTGGGAACCATGATGACCTCGAGACGGTCGCCGATCTCGGTGATCAGCCGCGTGAGGTCGTCCAGGGCCCAGGGCGACTCCAGCGCGTTGACGCGCGTCCACAGCGCCGTGTCGCCCAGCTCGAGCTCCCGGCCCACGCGGACGAGTCCCTCGCGGGCGGCCTCCTTGTTCTCGACCGCGATCGCGTCCTCGAGGTTGCCCAGCAGGATGTCGGTGGCGGGCGCGAGCTCCGGCAGCTTGGCGACCACCCGCTCGTTGGACGGGTCGAAGAAGTGGATCATGCGCGACGGCTTGACCGGGATCTCGGGCACCGGCGCGGGGGCGCCGATGGCCAGCGGCTTGGCGAAGTCGCGCGGGTTGCGCATGTCAGGCTCGTTGGGCGGCTTCTTCCAGCTCGCGCATGCTCAGCCAGGCGATGTTGGAGCCGATCAGGAGCATTATGGTCAGCAGCACGGCCTCGACCTCGCGGGGCTTGAGGCCGAGGCCCAGGTCCATGGTCACCGTGGGCACGAGCGCGACGATCACGATCAGCAGGTAGTCCACGGAGCCCAGCGCGCGCAGCGCCAGCTGGCCGCGCCCGCCCCGCAAGCCGGCGCGCAGGTACAGGATGACCTCAAGCGCTCCGACCACGCCGGTCAGCGCGAAGGCCACCCGCCACAGGGTGGTGAGCTCGCTGTTGACCGAAGCCATCAGGCTCATCAGGCCGGGGAGGAAGAAGTACATGGACACGCCGTAAGCGTGCCGGGCGGCTGGACCCGCGGGCGCCGAGCGGCCCACCGGCCACCAGAACCCGAGCAGCAGGAACGAGACCGTGGCGATCGCCTGGTAGAAGGCCTGCAGATCGGCGGCGGTGGCCAGGATTGGCACGAAGCGCCGGATTATCCCAATGCCCGCGCGCACATGTCTGCGGCCGGGCTGCGGCCTCGCCGCCCGGCGTCGCGGCGGCGAACCCGGCATCCTTCAGGGCCGCCGACAGCCGACAGGGAGATCCATCAGTCCACATGAATGAGACGACCACCGAAGGCATTCAGACCGGACAGGCCGAGCGTGAGGCGTCCGGCGCCCATCCGTACGGCCGCTACCTCGAGGAGTTCGAGGTGGGGGCGATCTACAAGCACTGGCCCGCCAAGACGGTCACCGAGGCCGACGACCACCTGTTCTGCCTGCTGACCATGAACCACCACCCGCTGCACATCAACGACGTCTACGCCGGCCAGTCCCAGCAGGGGCGCAACGTCGTGGTCGGGCCGCTGGTCTACTCGCTGGCGCTGGGCATGTCGGTGTCCGACGTCTCCGGCAAGGCGATCGCCAACCTCGCCACCGAGGAGCTCAAGCACCCGGCGCCGGTGTTCCACGGCGACACGCTGTTCGCCGAGTCGGAGGTGCTGTCGGCCAAGCCCTCAGGCTCCAAGCCCGACCGGGGGGTGGTCCGCGTCCACACCCGCGTGTACAACCAGGACGGCACCCTGGTGGCCGAGTTCAAGCGGGCCGTGCTGGTGCCCCGCCGGGAGCCCGGCGAGCCGCTGCCCGCCGCCGAGGAGAATGTCGAGTGAGGCCGGCGCCCGGCAGCGCCCCGCCCGGCCGGGCGCGCCCGAGGCCGGGCCGGCCATCTGACGCCGTCTTCCGAATCGGTGCGAAAGAATCCCCCGCACACCGACCCCGGGAGTTGACTAGCCCTTGAGCGAGACCGCCGCCGCCGCCACCAAGCACGCCAACCTCCTGGCCTGGGTGGAGGAGGTGGCCGACCTGGTCCAGCCGGATGCCGTCCACTGGTGCGACGGCTCGGCCGAGGAGTACGACGCCCTGTGCCAGCGGCTGGTGGAGGCGCGCACGTTCGAGCGGCTCGACGAGGCCAAGCGCCCCAACTCGTACCTCGCCCGATCGGACCCCGGCGACGTGGCGCGGGTGGAGGACCGCACCTTCATCTGCTCCCGGCGCGAGGAGGACGCCGGCCCGACCAACAACTGGCGCGACCCCGAGGAGATGCGGGAGACCCTCACCGACCTGTTCCGGGGCTCGATGCGCGGGCGCACCATGTACGTGGTTCCATTCTCGATGGGTCCGCTCGGGTCGCCGATCGCCCACATCGGCGTGCAGCTGACCGACTCCGCCTACGTCGCCGCCAGCATGCGGATCATGACCCGCATGGGGCAGTCGGCCCTCGACGCCCTCGGGCGGGACGGCGACTTCGTCCCCTGCCTGCATTCCGTGGGCGCCCCTCTGGACGACGGCGCCGAGGACGTCCCCTGGCCCTGCAACGCGGACAACAAGTACATCGTCCACTTCCCCGAGGTCCGCGAGATCTGGTCCTTCGGCTCCGGCTACGGCGGCAACGCGCTGCTGGGCAAGAAGTGCTTCGCCCTGCGCATCGCCTCGGTGATGGCCCGCGACGAGGGCTGGATGGCCGAGCACATGCTGATCCTCAAGGTCACCTCGCCGGAGGGGAGCGTCAAGCACATCACCGGCGCCTTTCCCTCCGCCTGCGGCAAGACCAACCTGGCCATGCTGATCCCGACGCTCCCCGGATGGAAGGTCGAGACGATCGGCGACGACATCGCGTGGATGAAGTTCGGCGACGACGGCCGCCTCTATGCGATCAACCCGGAGGCCGGATTCTTCGGCGTGGCCCCGGGGACCAGCGAGAGGACCAATCCCAACGCGATGGCCACGCTGAGGGAGAACTGCATCTTCACCAACTGCGCCGCGACCGAGGACGGCGACGTGTGGTGGGAGGGCATGACCCCGGAGCCCCCCGCCCGCGCCGTCGACTGGCGGGGGGCCGATTGGACGCCCGACTCGGAGAGCCCGGCCGCGCACCCCAACGCGCGCTTCACCGCGCCCGCGGCCCAGTGCCCGTCCATCGCCCCCGAGTGGGAGGACCCCGGCGGAGTCCCGGTCGACGCCATGCTGTTCGGAGGCCGGCGCTCGACCGTCGTGCCGCTGGTCAACGAGGCCTACGACTGGGAGCACGGAGTCTTCCTGGGCTCGATCATGTCCTCCGAGACCACCGCGGCGGCGGCGGGGGCGGTGGGGACGCTGCGCCGCGACCCGTTCGCCATGCTGCCCTTCTGCGGGTACCACATGGCCGACTACTTCCGCCACTGGCTGGAGATAGGCCGCCGCGAGGGCGCCAAGCTGCCCAAGATCTTCTACGTCAACTGGTTCCGCAAGGCTGCCGACGGCCGCTTCCTGTGGCCCGGCTTCGGGGAGAACAGCCGGGTGATCGCGTGGGCGTTCCGCCGCTGCGACGGCGCCGCCGAGGCGCTCGACACGCCGATCGGGCGCCTGCCGACTCCGGATGCCCTCCCCACCGAGGGGCTCGACATCTCGACGGAGGCCCTGCGTCGGGTACTCGAGGTCGATGCGGCGGAGGCGCGCACGGAGCTGGCCTCGATACGAGAGCACCTCGCCCGCTTCGGCGACCGGCTTCCGGACGAGCTGCGCGCCCAGCTCGAGGCGCTGGACCGGCGCCTGAACGACGCCCGAGGCGCGGCGGCCACCGGGTAGCCGCGGCGTCGGGCCGGCCCGGTCACGCCGGGCTGAAGCGGGCGAAGTAGCCGAGCCGCCCGCCGGAGCGGCGCTCGTAGCGCAGACCGGCCGTCCCGGCGCGCTCCCGCAGGCGCGCGAAGGTGACCACGTGAGGGTCGAGCAGCACCTCTCCGACCACAAGGCGGCCGCTCTGCGCGAGCACGCGACGGAGCTCGCGCAGGGCCGCTTCCTGGTCGGGGATCTCGCCCAGCACGGTGACTAGGTAGGCGGCGTCGAAGCTCGAGTCGGGGTAGGGGAGCGCGGTGGCGTCGCCGCGCGCGGGATGGAGATTGGCAAGTCTCCGGCGGGATGCGGAGCGCATCGTGTGGTCGAGCATCTCCTGCTGGATGTCGAGGATGTCCAGGCGACCGCCCGGCCCCAGGCAGCCGGCAACTTCCAGGGTGTAGTAGCCGGTGCCGGGCCCCACCTCGAGCATCCGCTCGCCCGGCCGTGGCTCCAGGACCTCCCGCAAGCGCGCCCGGGTGATGAACGGGTGAGGCGCCTCGACGAAGACCCGCTGGCCGTAGGGGCAGGCCGACGGGTGACGGCGCCACCACAGGGCGCCACCGACCAGGGCGGCGAGCGCGCCGGCCGCTGCATGGCGCGGTCTCGGCGCGGGTCCGGGCACGCTGCGCAGGATAGATCGCGCCCGACGCGCGCGGGCGCCCGCCGGGCTGAGCAGGAGCCCGGTCAGCGCCAGCGCTCGATCAGGTCCTCGTCGCCCACCTCCCGGATCCGGCGAGCGGGCCGACCCACCATCACCGCGCGCGGCGCGACGTCCTCGACGACACGGGCTCCGGCGCCGAGGAACGCCTCCTCGCCGATCTCCGCCTCCGCCGCCACGTCCGCCGCGGCGCCGACGCGGCAGGCGCGCCTCAGCACGGCGTGGCGCCCAATCCGCGCTCCCGGGCCGACGAACACGTCCTCCTCCACCATCGCCGCCACCCCGAGCACCACGTTGGTCTGCAGCCGCGATCGATCGCCCACCACGGCACCGACACCCACCCGGGCGCCGCGTCCGACCAGCGCCTCGGATCCCACCGCGGCGCCGGCCTCCACCACCGCCTGGTCGCCCACGACCGCACCCGGCCCGACCACCGCGGCGGCGTCCAGGCGGGCGCGAGCGCACACCGCGGCGCCGTCGCCGACCCTGACCGCCGCGCCGCCGGGCTCCCCGACCACGGCGCCGTCCTGGATCGAGCAGCCGGCGCCTATCTGCGCGCCGGCGTGGATGGTCACGTGGGCCCCCAGCTCGAGGTCGCCAGGGAGCACGACTCGCTCGCCGAGGCGCAGGCCGGGCGCCCGCTCCGATGTCGTCAATGCAGCTCTTCGCCGGTGGCGGCCGGGGGGCGCGCCTCCTCGGCCAGCGAGGTGATGGCCAACGAGCCGCGGGCGGCGTCCTGCAGCACGTCGATCGCCTCCTGCTCGGAGCGCGCGTAGAGCTCGATCAGGAGGTGGACCACGATCTGGTCCTCCTCGTGCTTGTGGAAGCGCACGTGGGTGAAGAATTCCCGGGTGCCGTGATCGCCGAAGGCGGCGTAGGACAGGGCGTCGCCGGCCTCGGGGCCCGAGCAGGTCTCCACGTCGTCGGCCTCCACGGTCACCGTGCAGGAGGCCACCCACGGCTGACCGGCGATCATCCGTTCCCAGCGGTCCTCGACCGGCTCGACCCGGCCGTTGTGGAAGCCGAGATGCGGCTGGTCGTGCATGCAGTCCAGGCACTGGACGACCGCCTCCTGCAGCTCGTCCACGACGTCCGCGCGCTCACCGGTCTGGGGGTCGATCTTGTGGATCCCCTCGTAGTGGACCTGGACCTCGAGGTTCTGCGACCAGCAGCGATAGCAGCGCAGCCAGCTGCGGACCGTACCCTGCTCGGTGGACCCCTCCATGCAGGGCATTCTATGCTCCGGCCGGTGGCGGCTACCGTGCTCTACGAAGTCGGCGAGGGGGTGGCGACGCTCACGCTCAACCGCCCCGAGCGCCTCAACGCCATCGTCCCGGAGCTGATCGAGGATCTGCGCAGGGGGCTGCGCCGAGCCTGGGACGACGCCGGGGTCCGCGCCATCCGCCTGCGGGCCGCGGGGCGCACGTTCTGCGCCGGGTACGACATCCGCTGGGGCGCCGAGACGATGGCGGCCGAGGAGGATCGCCAGGCGTGGGACCCGGTCGCCGACTACCGGGCGATGTCCCGCTTCGTGGACGCCTACATGGACCTCTGGCGCTCGCCCAAGCCGGTGATCGCGCAGGTCCACGGCTTCTGCGTGGGGGGCGGATCGGACCTCGTGCTGTGCAGCGACCTGATCGTGTGCGCCGAGGACTGCCGAATCGGCTACCCGCCGGCGCGCGTGTGGGGATCACCGACCACGTCGATGTGGGTCTACCGGGTGGGCCTCGAGCGGGCCAAGCGGCTGCTGCTGACCGGCGATCCGCTGGACGGGCGCCGAGCGGTGGAGTGGGGGTTGGCGTCCGAAGCCGTACCCGCCGCGCAGCTCGACGAGACGGCGCTGGCGCTGGCCCGCCGCGTCGCGCTGCTGCCCGCCAACCAGCTGCATATGATGAAGCTGCTGGTCAACCAGGCCTTCGAGCAGATGGGGCTGCACGTCAGCCAGCTCATCGGGACCCTGCTCGACGGGGCGGCCCGGCACACGCCCGAGGGCTTGCGCTTCAGCCGTCGCGCGCTCGAGGACGTGCGCGCCGCGGTGTCCGAGCGCGACGCGCCGTTCGGCGACTACGGTCGGGCGGGCGGCTAGCCCTCGCCGTCATCCGAGCGCTTCTCGTCCGCCTCGTCGGAGCCGCTGTCTTCGCCTGAATCCTTCGAGGTGCCTCGCTCCCGGCGCTGCTCGTGGACCTTCTCGGCAGCCTGGGGCACGGGCAGGCCCTGCTCGCGCATCTTGTCGAGCTTCGTGCGCTCGCCGGGCAGCTCTGCGACATCCGGATCGGTCATGCCTCCGGCCACCGGCTCCGCCTTGTACTCGTCCGGGTTCTCGACCTCCTCCCCCTCGACCAGCACGCTGCCGTCGGCCCGACGCTCCAGGTTGGCCGGGCCCAACTTCTGCTCCGCGCCCTCGGAGTACGAGTGCTCGCCCTCGGCCCCGCCGAACGTGACGTACTTGGCGTGGTCCCCCGGCCAGTCCTCCAGCTTGCTCGGGGGCTCGTCCATCTCCTCGAGCTCCTTGATCTTCCCCTGTGCCTGCTCGTGGCGCTCCTGGGCGCGCTCGGCGGCATCTGACGAGCTCAGCTCCTCGCCTTTCGCGGACGAGCCGTCATCCTGCTCGTCGCCCGCCGAGCTCTGCTCCTCGTCGCGGGGCTCGTCCTCACGCTCGTCGCGATCTACGTCACGGTCCTCACGCGTCTCGCCGCTGTCCGCCATTGGGCGCTCCTCTCCTTTCGGCCTTAGGTTTCGTTACCCGTCCTGGGGACCCCGGTCCCGGCAGGTCGGCCCGGGCGGCGAACCGGAGCTCGTACCCTTCAGCCATGAGCTCGGGCAGCGCCAGCCGCCTGGCCGCGGTGATCGGGGCGGCGCTGGTCGCAGGCGCGATGCTGGCCGGGTGCGGCGGGGATCAGCGCTCCGGGTCCACAGCCCCGCCGAGGCCGGCCCGCGCCCTCGCCGGTCAGGCGGGCCGCCTGCTCGCCGGCGGGCCGCCGGCGTTCCGGGCGCAGCTGAGGGCGCTGAGCGGCACTCCGGTGGTGGTAAACCAGTGGGCCTCGTGGTGCGGTCCTTGCCGGTATGAGTTCCCGTTCTTCGCCCGGCTGGCCCAGCGCTACGCCGGCCGCGTCGCCTTCCTGGGGGTGGACGCCCAGGACAGCCGCGGCGCCGCGCTGCGCTTCCTGCGGCGCTACCCCACTCCGTACCCTCACTACTTCGATCCCTCGACCGCCATCGCCCGCGAGTTCAAGGGCGGCTTCGCCTGGCCGACCACCGCCTTTTACGACGCCGGCGGCAGGCTGACCGAGACCCACGCTGGCGGCTACGCCAGCCAGGTCCGCCTGGAGCGCGACGTCCGCCGGTTCGCGACCCGTGGTTGACTCGCCCAGCCTGGCCCTCGCGTTCGCCGCCGGGTTCGTCTCGTTCGTCTCGCCGTGCGTGCTGCCCCTGGTCCCCGGCTACCTCGCGGCGGTCACCGGCCAGGCGCCGAGAGACGGCGGCGGGCTCACCGCGCGGACGCTGCTGCGCAGCCTTCTGTTCGTGGCCACGTTCTCGGCGATCTTCATCCTGCTGGGACTGAGCGCCACCGCGGCGGGCTCGTTCTTGTTCTCGCACAAGCCGACCCTCAACCGCGTGGCCGGCGCCGTCATCGTGGTGCTGGGCGCCGTGTTCGTGGCCTCGGTGTTCGTGGCTCGGCTCAACCGGGAGTGGCGGCCGAGCGCCCTCGTCGAGCGGGCGGGACGCGGCGGCCCCGTGGTGGCCGGCGCCGCCTTCGCGGTGGCCTGGACGCCGTGTGTCGGCCCGACGCTCGGCGCGATCCTGGGCCTGGCCTCCACCAGCCGCGGGACCGGGCATGCAGCGCTGCTGCTGGCGGTCTATTCGCTGGGGCTGGCGCTGCCCTTCCTGCTCTCGGCGATCGGGTTCCAGGCCGCGCAGCGCACCTTCGCGTTCTTCAAGCGCCACTATGCCGCGATACAGGCCGGCGCCGGCGTCGTGCTCATCGTCATGGGGCTGCTGGTGTTCACCGGAGAGCTGTTCCGGCTCAACATCGAGATCCAGCAGGCCCTCGACCGGCTCGGGCTCAACCTCTTCCAGAGCGTCTGACGCTAGCGCGCGCGGCGGCGCTCGCCACCGGTCTGCACCCCGAGCGGCCGACCGCCGGAGGCGGCGGCGACGCCGGCCCGGAGCTGCTGGGCGGAGACGACTCCGATCACATGTCCGACGACGTTGCCCGAGCGGTCGATGAAGAACGTCTCCGGCAGCCCGCTGACCCCGTAGCGGCGCGCCGTCGAATCGCCACGGTCGCGGATGTTCAGGTACCCGACCCCCAGCTGGCGGGTGAAGGCCAGCGCGTCGTCGGTGATGTCCTGCTGGTTGAGCCCCACGAACAGGGCGCCGTCGGCGCCCTGCCGGCGCCACGCGCGTTCGAGCACCGGCGCCTCGTCGCGGCACGGCACGCACCACGACGCCCAGAAGTTCAGCACCACGGGCGATCCCCTCAGCTCGCGCAGGGACACGCGGCCGTCGGCCGCCGCGGCGGCCGAGCGGCGCGCCGCCGGTGACCCGGACGCGCGCACGAGCACGGGCAGCTCCACCGCCGGGGCCTGGGTGGGGCGGGCGCGGGACAGCGACTCGTCGATGGTGGTATCGCCCGACTTGTTCGCCAGCCCGTACGCCAGCAGCCCGATGAAGGCGGCGGCCAGGACGACGGCGGCCAGGCGCCCGGCGTACCGCAGGGGACCGCGCCGGGCGGTCATCTTGGGGGATCCACGGGCGGCTGGATGCTCACCGGCCGGTCGAAGTCGACGAAGCGGTGGGTCACCAGCCGCGAGCGAGCCACCAGGCGCTCGCGCAGGACCCGTCCGGTGCGGGTGTCGATCCACAGCCGCGTCCACACCGGCGTCCCCGGATCCATGAGGGCCACCTCGACGACGGCGGCGTCGCGCCGGCCCGGCGGCGTGAGCAGCTGCACCGCCTCGGCGTAGGGCGTCCAGCTGAACCACGAGCGGGTCGAGAAGGCGAGCGCCGCGCCCGGGTCGTCCTGCCGGCGCCAGGGAAGCCCGGGGACGCGCAGCCACTGGCGGCGTCCGACCTGCACCGCCGCCACCCCGGTCCCGGTCGAGTAGGCCAGGCGGTCGGGAGCGCTCAGCCGGTAATCCGTCAGCGCCAGGGTGCCGGGACCGCTGGTCACCCGCTCGAGCTCGCGAACCGCGCTCAGACGGCGCATCGTGGCCTGGGCGCGCCGGAGGAGCGCGCGCGCCCGCGGCGATTGCCCTGGCGCCCAGCGGGCCGGGAGCCCCACCGTGTGCCAGTGGGCGCCGTCGCGCACGCTCACCGTCAGCCGGGCCGGCGCCCAAGCGAGGCGGAACCGCACGCACCCGGGGCCGCAGCGCGAGAGCCGGGCGCCGCGCACGCGAGCCGGGCCCGTCGCCGGCCGTCCGCGGTAGTCGATCAGCCGCACGACGCCGGCGAGCCCGGCGCCGTTTCGGCGCAGGTAGGCGGCGACCACCTGCGAGCCGCCGAGATCCGCGACCGAGAGCTCGCCGGGGGCGGGGGCGGGCAGCGGACATGGCTGGCAGGCCGCCACGGCGGCGGCCCGCCCGCTTGCGGCCTCGAGTTGTCGCGGCGGGAGCGGGAAGCTGACCAGCACGGCGGCGGCCGTGACGATCGCGGCCGCGAGCAGCGGCTCGGCCCGCAGCAGCGTCCAATGGGTGCGCTCGACGCGCCGCTCGGGATGGGGGTTGGCCGCGACCAGCGCCGGACGCAGGCGCCGGGCGTGCGCGTAGGCGACCGCGGCCGCCGTCGCCACCAGGCCGACCTTGACCAGCAGGACGACTCCGTACTCGGTCTGCCACAGGGCACGCGGCGCGCCCAGCTCGATCGCCGCGTTGACCGCGCCGCTGACCACCACCACGATGAAGGCCGGCAGCGCCACCGCCCCGAACGCGGGCAGGACATGAGCCGCCACCTCGCGACGGGCGGCGCCTCCGCCGCGGCGCAGCAGCGGCCACCAAACCGCGACCAGCATCGCCGCACCGCCCAGCCACACCGCACCGGCTCCGAGATGGACCATGTCGGCCACGAGCGCGCCCGCGCGCGCGCTGGCCGAGGCGGCATGACCCGACGCGGTCACGCACGTCAGGGCGCCGACCGCGGCCAGCGCCGCGAGCCGCGGCGAGCGGCCGGCCAGCGCGAGCGCCATCGCGACGCAGGCCAGGATCCCGAGCCGCGCCGGGCCGGCGGGCCCGGTGAGCAGGTAGTCGGCCAGCGCGGCGGCCGAGACCCGTCCCGCGGCGGTGAATGCCTCCACGGCGGCGGACAGCGCGGCGAGGCCCAGGGCGAGGACGCCCGCGTCGTCGGTGAGCGAGCGCGCCCGCGCCGCCGCCCCGTCGGCGTCGATGCCCGTCCGGGTCGATCGGGCCCGCAGGGCTGGCGGCACCAGCCAGCTCTCGCCGCGGCGGCCGATCAGGGCCTGGACGAGCAGCGCGCCCGCGAACAGCAGCAGCGCCAGGTACAGCCCCGCGCGGACGGGCGCGCGCACCCAGCCGCCCCGGGCGAGCGGGCTTTGCTGCAACGACGCGGTCCCGCTCACCGCCGCCCGCACGCCGAACCTGAACGAGCCCTCGAGCGGATGGCCGTCATCGGTGGAGACCGATCGCCATTGCACCCGGTAGGTCCCGCTGGGCAGGGGCGAGCCGGGCGTGAGCACCAGCCGCCGGCGATCCACCAGCCGCTGGCCGGCGGGCACCATGCGATCCCCCGACCCGTGATAGAGCCGGGCCTCGCTCAGCGCCGCGTTCAACGGCTCCGAGAAGACCAGCACGATCCGGGCGGGAGGATCCTGCAGGCGCTCGCCGGGCGCCGGCGCCGCCCCGCGCAGCGACGCGTGAGCCAGGACGGCGGGGGGGCGGGCGCCCAGCGCGATCAGCGCCGCCGTCAACGCGACGAGGACGAGGCGGACGAGGCAGCGCACGGACATGGAACGCAGCGGGCGGGGGACACCGCAGCCTGTTGAGTCTAGATATGACCGACCCACCGGCCCGTCGCCCGCCGCGCACGGGTAGGCTGCGCCGGTGAAGCCGATCACGATCTGCGTGGCGGCGGTAGTCGCCGTCGCGGCCGGATGGGGCTGTGGCCAGAGCGACGAGGACCAGGTGCGCCAGACCCTTCAGCGCTTCGGCCAGGCGGTCGCGGCCAAGGACGCCGAGCGCCTGTGCAGGGACCTGCTGGCCAAGGAGCTCCTCAACCGGCTCGCCCAGGCGGGTGTGCCCTGCGACGTGGCGCTCTCACGGGGGCTGGCCGGCGCCAGCCAGCCGACTCTAAGGGTGCTGAAGGTCGACGTGCGCTCCGACCGGCTGGCCTACGCGGTGGTGCGCACGGACGCCGCCAACCAACAGCCGTCGACCGACACCTTCCGGGTCGTCAAGGAAAGGGGCCGCTGGCGCGTGGGCTCCCTGACCGGTTCGGAGCCGAACGCGCCGGCTGCTCCGGGGGGCCCCTGACCGCCACCGGACGGGCATGCGGACCGACACGCCCGTCCTCTGGCAGCTGCGCTTCTCGCACTACAACGAGAAGGCGCGCTGGGCGCTCGACTACAAGGGGATAGAGCACGTTCGGCGCTCATCGCTGCCCGGGCCCCACGTCCTGCGCGCCAGGCGGCTGTACGGAGGTCGGACGCTGCCCGCGCTGGTCCTGGACGGGCGCGCCATCGGCGACTCCACCTCGGTGATCGAGGCGGCCGAGGGGCTGCGCCCCGAACCGCCGCTGTACCCCGCCGATCCCGCCGACCGCAGGCGGGCGCTCGGGCTCGAGGACCACTTCGACGAGCAGCTGGGTCCGTACGTGCGTCGCGTCGTCTTCTACCACCTGCTGCCCGACCGCCGCTTCACCGCGGAAGTGTTCACGCTGGAGCGCGGTCCCGCGGCCACGCGCGCCTACCGGCTGGCGCTCCCGCTGCTGGAGCCGGTCATGCGCTCGAGCATGGGGATCGACCGCGAGGGGGCCGAGGCCGGGCGGGCCAAGACCGTGCAAGCGCTCGACCGGATCGAGCGCGAGGCGGAACCGGACGGCTACATGGTGGGTGGATCCTTCACCGTGGCCGACCTGACCGCGGCCGCCCTGCTCTCGCCGCTCGTGCGGCCCGCGCAGTTCTCCTACCGGCTGCCCGAGCGCTGGCCCGACGCCTTCGAGGCGTTCCGCGACTCGGTCAAGGACCACCCCGCCTTCGCCTGGGTGACGGAGATGTACCGCCGCCACCGCGGGACGTCGGCAGCGGTGAACGAGTAGGCCGCGCTGCTAGGGGGCCGGCGCCCCCGCCCGCAGGGTGGCCTCGAAGGACGACGTGGAGGCGATGCAGGCCGCGATCTTCGAGCGCTTCCTCGGCGTCCTGACCGCGGTCGGGGACGAGGACGCGGTTCGGGCCGGCATCGAGTGCTACCGCGAGTCCGGCGCCACCTCGCCGTGGGTCGGGGCGATCCAGGGCACCGACTCCAGCGATCGCCCGGTCGAGATGAAGGCGCCGACGGCCATTCGGCGCCTAGCCTAATCGGCCCCCGCGGCGCGATAGCCTCGCCAGCGATGCGCCACCAGCGCCACTTCAGCCTCGAGCAGGCTCGCGCCACGCTCGGCTGGGTGTCCGAGCGCCTCGAGGAGATGCGCGGCGCGCGGGACCGGCTGCTGGACTCCGACGCCCGCGAGACGCTCGGCGAGGTCGCCTCGGGCAACGGTGGCGGGCCGCACGGGCGCACGGTGTCGGAGGGCTTCCTGGCCCTGCGCGAGGCCGCGGCTGAGCTGGCGGCCGCCGGTGTGGTCGTGCGCGACCTCGATCGCGGCCTGGTCGACTTTCCGGCGATCCGGGGCGGCCGGGAGATCTACCTGTGCTGGGTGGAGTCCGAGGAGGACGAGATCGGCTACTGGCACGACCTCGATGCCGGGTACGCCGGACGCCGCCCGCTCTGAGCGGCGCCGCTCAGGCGCGGGGGGGCCCCGCGACGCAGATGAAACCGAGCGGCTCGTCGCCCAGCGCCTCTAAGCAGTGCAGCTCGTCGCCCGCCACGTAGACGCTGTCGCCCGGGCCGACCTCGTGGGTCTCGTCTCCCAGGGTCAGCCGAGCCCGGCCGGCGATGATCACGACGCCGTGATCGTGGGGATGGCGCTCGCGCGCCGTTCGTCCCCCGGCCGGGACGTGGAAGTAGCGGACCCGATAGTCACGCGCCCCCTCGGCGGCGCCGATCAGCTCGTGCTTCTCCACGCCGGCGACCGCCGGATCGTCGTAGCCCGCCGGCTTCACGCCCTCCCAGGAGTGGCTGCCGGTCCTGCGGTGGACGCTTCCCATCGCGAGGGCGAGTCTAGGGCGCGTCGGCGGGCCGTCCCGGGCCCGACCACCGCCGACCGGTTGGCGTAGGGTGGGCCGGGCATGAAGTTCGGCCTCGCGATCTTCCCCACCGAGTACTCGATCGCTCCCGACGAGGTGGCCGCGATGGCCGAGGAGCGGGGGTTCGAGTCGCTGTTCTTTCCCGAGCACACCCACATTCCCACCAGCCGCCGCACCCCCTATCCGCCCGGCGGTGAGCTCCCGGACGAGTACAGCCACACGCTCGACCCGTTCGTCGCGCTCACCGCGGCCGCCGCCGCCACCGAGCGGCTGCGCATCGGGACCGCAATCTGCCTGGTGGTCCAGCGCGATCCGATCATCACGGCCAAGGAGGTGGCCAGCCTCGACCTGGTCTCGGGCGGGCGGTTCCTGTTCGGCGTGGGCGCCGGTTGGAACGAGGAGGAGATGGAGAACCACGGGACCGATCCGCGCCGGCGCTTCGGACTCATGCGCGAGCGCATCGAGGCGATGAAGGAGATCTGGACCAGCGACGAGGCCGAGTTCCACGGCGGGCGCGTCGACTTCGACCCGATCTGGTCCTGGCCGAAGCCGGTCCAGCAACCGCACCCGCCGATCCTGGTGGGCGGCAACGGACGGACGGTCCACGAGCGCGTGATCGCCTACGGGGACGAGTGGTTCCCCAACCGGATCGGCGACGAGGAGAAGCTGCGCGCGCGCATCTCCAAGCTCCAGAGCCGGGCGCAGGAGGCCGGCCGCGACCGCATCCCGGTCACCCTGCAGCTCGCTCCCGAGTCGGCCGAGGAGATCGCGCCCTACGCCGAGGCCGGCGTGCACCGATGCGTGTACTACCTGCCGTCGGCCGGCCGCGACAGGGTCGAGCCGCGGCTGGACGGGCTGGCGGCGCTGTTCGAGCACGCCGCCGACGTCTAGCGGCAGGGACGGGCCACCGCGCAGCGGGTGGCCCGAGTCGGCTGCCTGGCCGGGCGCCCGGCCCGACGTGTGTCAGACTCGGATGGCATGACCGAGCAGATTGCCCGCTCGAACGGCCTTGACATCGCCCACGAGACGTTCGGCGACCCCGGCGACCCGCCGCTGCTCCTGGTGATGGGACTCGCCGCCCAGATGCTTCTGTGGCGCGAGGAGCTCTGCGAGCTGCTGGCCGAGCGGGGGTTCTTCGTGATCCGCTTCGACAATCGCGACGTCGGCCGCTCCAGCAAGACCGCTGGGCCGCCGCCGAGGATCTGGCCGGCGCTGCTGGGCCGCAGGGTCGACGCCGCCTACACCCTCGACGACCTGGCGGATGACGCGGTGGGCCTGCTCGACGAGCTCGGGATCGAGGCGGCGCACGTCGTGGGCGCCTCGATGGGAGGGATGATCGCCCAGACCATCGCCGCCCGCCATCCGGACCGGGTGCTGTCGCTGACGTCGATCATGTCCACCACCGGCGACCGCAAGGTGGGCCGCGCCAGGCGGCGGATGCTGCCGATCCTGCTCAGGCGGGCACGGTCGGGCCGCGCCCGGAACGTCGCCCGCGCCGTCCGGGTCTTCCGGGCGATCGGCTCGCCCGGCTTCCCGTTCGACGAGGAGAGCGTCCGCGAGCTGGCGGGGCGCAGCTACGACCGCTGCTTCCATCCCGCGGGCGCCGCCCACCAGCTGGCGGCGATTCTCGCCTCGGGCGACCGCACGACGGCGCTTCGAAGCATCCGGGCGCCGACCCTCGTCATCCACGGCACGGACGACCCCCTGGTCGACGTCTCCGGTGCCAGGGCGACCGCGGCGGCGATCCCGGACGCCCAGCTCATGCTGATCGACGGCATGGGACACGATCTCCCGCGCCAGCTGTGGCCGCGGATCGTCGACGCGATCCGGGCCAACGCCGACCGCGCCGGCGACCCCGGGGTCAGTGGGGGTTCGCTCGAGGCGGCGCGCCGCGCCAGCGGCTGACCACCAGCCGGTCCAGCGCGGCCGGCCCCGGGCCGAGCCACAGCACCAGGACCATCAGGATCAGGAGGGCCGGGGCGAGGGTGAGGCTGACGGGCTCGCCCAGGCCGACGCCCGAGACCGCGATCGCCCCCACCATGTCGCCGGCCATGACCATCGCGGCGAGACGGGTGGCGAGCCCGGCCACCAGCAGCGCTCCCCCCACCACCTCGACCACCCCGATCACATACACGAAAGCATCCGGCGCCGGCAGCCCGTAGGCCTGGAAGGAGGCGACCTCCGAGGCGTGGCTCGTGAACTTCACGATGCCGAACCCGATGAAGATCGCGCCGGCGCTCAGCCGCGCCACCAGTGCCGCGGCGGCCAGTGGGCCGTGACGCGGCCCCGAGGTGAGCAGGGCGGTGAGCCGGTCGCGCATGGTCATGGTCAGCCGCCGCGACAGTCTCGCCGCGATTCATGACAGGCCAGGTACGCCACCGCGCGCGGCCCACCCGGCCCAACCTGCCCCCTGCGCCGCACCGACCCCGCTCAGCGCCACACGAGCACGTAGGTGAGCGTGGCGGCGAAGGCGAGCTGGCCGAAGGCCAGGGCGGTGCCGAGGTTGGCGGCGCCGAGCGCCAGCGCGGCCACGCTCACCACGAGGAAGGCCGCCAGGACGGTGCCGATGTCCCGGACCACGCTATGCGTCCTCCATCGCCCGCTCCTCGAGCGCGCGGGTCAGGGCCGGCACGTCGAGCCCCGGGTCCGCGTCCCCGAGCCAGCGCTCGGCCTCTCGGCGACCGCCCAGGGCGCGCAGCCCGCGCTCGCCGTGCTCGGCGGCGAAGTCGGCCAGCGCGTGCGCGCGGCGGGCCCGCAGGCGGCGCTGCGACAGTTCGGCGCGCTCACGATGCGCGTCCAGGGCGGCGACCAGCTCCTCGATCCCCCTGGGCGGCGGAAGGCACGACACCGAGATCACCTCGGTGTCGGGGGCGTCGAGCGCGCGCAGCGCCGAACGCAGGTCGCGCTCGGCGCTCGCCGCCACCCGACCAAGGTCCGCCTTGTTGACCACCAGCACGTCGGGGACCTCCATGATCCCGGCCTTGAGGAACTGCAGGACGTCTCCCGAGCCGGGCTGGACGACCACCACGACCGTGTCGGCGACGTCGGCGACATCGGTCTCCGACTGCCCGACGCCCACCGTCTCGATGACCACGACGTCGAAGGCCGCCGCGAGGGCCTGGGCGGCGGCGCGAGTCGCCGGCGCCAGGCCGCCGAGCCGGCGGCCCGCGGCGGTCGAGCGGATGAACACCTGGCGGTCGGAGGGATCGAACGCGATCCGCGCCCGGTCGCCCAGCAGCGCGCCGCCCGAGCGCTTGGAGGTCGGGTCCACGGTGAGCACGGCCACCGAGCGGTCCCGGGCGCGCCACGCCCTGACGAGCTCGGACAGCAGCGACGACTTGCCGACGCCCGGCGGGCCGGTGACGCCGACGATGTGCGCGCGGGGCTCGGCGCCCAGCGCGCCGGGCGAGACCTCGGAGAGCAGCGCAGCGACCTCCTCCCGCCCGCCGGGTGCCCGGTTCTCGACCAGGTTGAGCACCGCCGGTGCGGCGGTCAGGTCACGCTCGCGCAGCCGTGCTCCCAGCTCGGCCCCGGAAGGCGCCGCTCGCGGCGGTGTCACGCGGCCGCCGCTGGCGCGGCGCGACCGGGGTGCCTCGGCTCCCGTGAGGCCGGCCCGGCGCGGTGAGGCCTAGAGGGATTTCGCGGCAATCCCTGTCTCCTGGGCGACGAGCTCGACGATGTCGCGCATCATCTGGTTGAGGTCGAAGTTCCTGGGGGTGTAGATCGCCGCGATCCCGGCCTGGCGCAGGGCCGGCCAGTCGGCCTCGGGGATGATCCCGCCCACCACCACGGGCGCGTCCACGCCGGCGTCCCTCAGCGCGTCCATGACCGCCGGAATCAGCTGGGGATGGGAGCCCGACAGGATCGATAGCCCGATGACGTGCACACCCTCCTGGAGGGCCGAGGCGGCGATCTGGGAAGGGGTCAGGCGGATGCCCTCGTAGACCACGTCCATGCCCACGTCGCGCGCGCGCACGGCGATCTGCTCGGCGCCGTTGGAGTGGCCGTCAAGCCCGGGCTTGCCGACCAGGAACTTCAGCCGCCGGCCCAGGGCGTCGGACACCCGGTCGACCTCGGTGCGAAGCTCGGCCAGCTCCTCGCCCCCGCCGGCCAGCGCATCGGTCACTCCGGTGGGGGCTCGGTAGTCGCCGAACACCTCGCGCAGCGTCTGCGCCCACTCGCCGGTGGTCGCGCCGGCCCGGGCGGCGGCGATGGTGGCCGGGAAGATGTTCTCGCCCTCGCGGCGCGCCACCTGCGCCAGCTCCCGCAGCGCATCGTCGACCGCCGCCTGGTCGCGCTCGGCGCGCCAGCGCTCGAGGTCCGCGATCTGCTCGGCCTCGACGGCGGGGTCCACCACGAGGATCCCGCCCTCGGCGTCGGCGGTGAGCGGAGACGGCTCGGTCTCGGTGAAGCGGTTGATGCCGACCACCGTCTGCTCGCCGGACTCGATCCGGCGCACGCGCTCGCGGTGTGAGTCGACCAGCGCCGCCTTCATGTAGGGGACCGCCTCGACCGCCCCGCCGTGCTCCTCGACGATCGCCATCTCTCCCCTGGCTCCCTCGATCAGCTCAGCGACCAGCGCATCCATCACCTTGGAGCCCTCGAACACGTCGGCGTACTCGAGCAGGTCGGTCTCGTAGGCCAGCACCTGCTGGATGCGCAGCGACCACTGCTGGTCCCATGGACGGGGCAGGCCCAGCGCCTCGTTCCACGCCGGCAGCTGGATCGCCCGCGCTCGAGCGTTGCGGCCCAAGGTCACCGCGAGCGCCTCCAGGACGATGCGCTGAACGTTGTTCTCGGGCTGGGCCTCGGTCAGTCCGAGCGAGTTGACCTGCACGCCGTAGCGGAAGCGGCGGTGCCGCATGTCCTCGACGTGGTAGCGGTCACGGCCGAGTTCGTCCCACAGCTGCGCCATCGCCCGCAGCTTGGCGTGCTCCTCGATGAAGCGTTCGCCCGCGTTGACGAAGAACGAGATCCGGCCGAACACCCGGCCCATCAGGTCCTGGGGCACCCGCTCGCGCACCGCGTCCAGCACTGCGATCGCGTTGGACATCGAGTACGCGATCTCCTGGACCGGCGTCGCGCCCGCCTCCTGGAGGTGGTAGGAGCAGATGTTGATCGGGTTCCACCTGGGGACGTGCTCCACCGTGTAGGCGACCATGTCGGCGATCAGTCGCATCGACGGCTCCGGCGGGAAGGCGTAGGTCCCGCGGGACAGGTACTCCTTGATGATGTCGTTCTGGGTGGTGCCCTGGAGGGCGCTCTCGGGGACTCCCTGCTCCTCGGCGGTGACGATGTACAGCGCCAGCAGCCACGCCGCCGTCGCGTTGATCGTCATCGAGGTGTTCATCTCGCCCAGCGGGATCCCGTCGAGCAGCGCGGCCATGTCGCCGCGGTGGCAGATCGGCACCCCGACCTTGCCGACCTCGCCCCGCGCCAGCTCGTGGTCGGAGTCGTAGCCGGTCTGGGTCGGCAGGTCGAACGCGATCGACAGGCCGGTCTGCCCCTTCGACAGGTTGCGGCGGTAGAGCTCGTTGGAGCGCCGGGGATTCGAGTGCCCGGCGTAGGTGCGGATCATCCAGGGGCGATCCGGCTCGGGCAGCCGGTGCGCGCCGTCGCTCATGACCCTGATTCTACGGCGGCGCCCGGCCCCGCCCGGAAGATAGGGTTGGCCGCGGCCATGGAGGCACGGCCGATCGACGTTCGCCATCTCGGCCGCGAACGGGTCATCTGCTGCTGACAGCTGGGGGACGCCCTGATCGACCCGGGACCACAGTCGGCGATGGACACGCTGGTCGAGCCGTGGGGGCGCAGCCGCCGCGCGCGCTGCTGCTGACCCACATCCACCTCGACCACGCCGGCGCCGCCGGGTCGCTGGTCCGCCGCTGGCCCGGGCTCGAGGTCTACGTCCACGAGGGCGGGGCTCCCCACCTGGCCGACCCGAGCTCGCCGGTCGAGAGTGCGCGGCGCCTGTACGGGGACGACATCGATCGACTGTGGGGCGAGGTGACGGCGGTTCCGGAGGAGCGTCTGCGCCCTCTGCGCGGTGGCGAGACGGTCCGGGGCCTGGAGGTCGTCTACG
>DATAEY010000070.1:0-17622 GCA_036257715.1 Solirubrobacteraceae bacterium
GTCCATGGGTGGGATCACGTCCGGTGGCACGATCGCCTGGACCGAATGAGCGAGGAGCAGATCGCGCGCGACTACGGACTGGCTCACCGCGAGTTCCAGGCGATCTTCGGTCACGCGGCGCGTTGCTCTGCCGCTCCCGGCTGGCACGCCACCGCCACGTCATTGACCGTGGAGGAGCGCTACGACCTTCGCTACACGTCGAACACCCGCGGCGGAGGACCGTTCCTTCCGGAGGCGGGCGGCCGACGGTTCACCACGCTGGAGATCCCGACCACACTTCCAACCTGGGACGAGATGCTCAACGCACCTCCGTTTCGGGCCAAACAGGAGCTCCTGGACCACTACCGCGCACTTATCAGGGATACCGAGGTCCATTCGATCCACACCGAGGTCGAGGGGACTGCGCTGATCGACTTGTTCGAGCAGCAACTCGAGTGCTGGCAGGCTGGCGGCGTGACCTTTGTCACCCTGGGTGAGATCGCCGCCGACGTCTCGTCGCAGCCGGCGCCGCCTCCCGCCCGCCGACTCGTTCGCACCACGCTTCCCGGCCGGGCTGGACGGGTAACCGCGAGCACAGGCCAGACCGGACTGAGCACCCCAAAGGGCAGCGTCAAGCGGCAAAGCGGGCTTCTCAAAGACCACGCGTAGTGCCCCGCGCCGCCTGAGCGCCTTCCCCACGCGGTCAGCGATTCGTCAAGAAGCGGCTTGCATGGCGTGAGGCGCGGAACCGCCCGGTAACCCCAGCGCACTCCTTGCCAGAGCCAGCGCGACCTCGAAGTCACCCGGCCGTGGCGGCATACCCCGCCATCTGCGCCGTGCCCTAGCCTTCCGTCGCTCGAAGCGCTGTATGGGAGATCGCGGGGGGCGGCGACGTGAGAGGCAATCGCGCCGTGGTGCAGAGAGGTGCCCTGGGTGCCGGCCTGACCTGTCCTCGTCGGCGTTGCCGTCTGGAGCGCCTGGCCGGGATGGCGCGACCCGGTGTTCGACGAAAACCGGATCGTCGAGGACCTCACCGTCGTGTTCTATCTGCTCGCCTTCGTCACCGGCTTGGTCGCCGCCATCCGGCTCAGAGGCCGGTACAAGACGCTCAGCCTCGCGGCCATACCGGTCATCGCTCTGCTGTTCGCCGGTGAGGAGCTGGACTGGGGGTTTCTGGTCTTTTGGCATGAGCCCCGCTGGCTGGGCGGGTTTGGGTTCAACCTCCACGACGTGCCGGACGAGGTAGGCGAGGCGGCCGGGCACGGCTCGTTGCCGTTGCCGGACTGGGTGGCCGTCATCGCTCTCGTCGCCCTGGCGCTGGTTGGAGCACGCGCCGCCATCCGGTGGTATCGCCAAGACAGCCTCTGTTCGGAGCCCGCGATGGCGCTCCTGGCCGTGACTCTCGCGCTGGTCGGCCTCGCCAAGATCGCGGATGTTCACCCTCTAAAGAAAGCTGTCCTGCTCCTCCTCGGCTTCAACCTCAGGCCGGTTGAGGAAAGCGCCGAGCTGGCGGGCTCCGTGATCCTGTTCCTTGCCGCATGGCGACTTCGCCGGATCGTCGTTCGAGACGCTCGATTTCCGACTCCAGCACCAGCAGCTAGCGTCAGCGGATTGCTGAACCCCAGCCCGGATGTCGCACCAGAGGTTGCCCGGCTAACTTCGACCGTGCCGACCGGCTCCGAGCGCCGCTAGCGCCGGTACGGCGACGGTACGGCGGCGGCGCCCAGTCCTACTGGACCCGATCGATTCGGGGATCGGGATGCTCACCCAGGTACTCGACCCAGGCGCGCTTCACGCATGGATAGTGCTTGGACGCCTCGACGAAGTCCATGAAGTTGACGAGGTTGGTGTCGAAGCGAGCCTGAAGCTGTGGATTGGCAATCCTGCCCTCCTCGTCGAAGGCGTTGTGGGCCTGGGCGAGCGAGAACATGTCCGGGTACAGCCTCGCCCCCAGATGCTCGAACGGCATCCTCAGGGCCCACAGGCCACGATTCCCGCCCACCATCGAGGGCGAAGCCGAGAGCAGCAGGCCGGATCGCTCGTTGAGCGGCTGCGGGTGATAGCGCGACACCCAGTCGATCGCGTTCTTCAGCAGTCCGGGCATCGACGCGTTGTACTCAGGCGAGGAGACCACGAAGGCGTCGTTGGCCTCCAGCCGGCGGCGAAGCTCCTGCGCCCCCGGGGGAAAGCCCTGCTGGTTCTGCACGTCGGCGCTGTAGGAGGGGGTGTCGAAGTCGGACATGGACGCGAAGTCGACCTCGCCGTGGTTGGCCTCGATCGTCACCGCGGCCAGCCGGGCGAGCTGCGAGTTGAACGAGCCGCTTCGCAGCGACGCGGAGAAGACGAGAAACCGGACCGGCTCTCGGTGCGGGATCTCAGCCATTGCGAGTGCCTCCTAGATCGGGGCCGGCTTGCGCGGACCATAGCCGCGGGCCCCCGGCCCGTCGGGCGAGCGCTCGCGGGCTGACCCAGACACATGGCAGGCCGATAGAGCGACCGGAGGTGCGGGCCCAGCCCCGGTCGACGCGGGCGAGCGCTCGCGGGCGGACCCAGATACATCAGGCCGCCGGGGCGGCCGGTGGTGCCGTCAATCTCGGCTGACGACCGCTCATAAATTCTTTAGCCCCTGCTACTGGGGCGTTTACCCGCGGCTGTTACCACCCCGGTCTGACCCGGCTTCGGTAAGGCATATCCGCGCTGTTCGGACGCCGCCGAGGAAAGGAGCTGCTGCGATGTCGAAGCTATGTCTCATGGGAGCCCTGGCCGCTGCGCTGCTGGGGGGCCTGGCCCTGGCCGCGCCGGCGGGCGCGGCCAGCACGAACTTCAACCCCAAGAACTTCAGCAAGCCGACGACGATCGACAACCCGTGGCTGCCGTTCCCGGCGGGGACCACCATCCACTTCACCGGCGAGGTGGACAAGCAGCCCTCGACCGACACCGAGTCGGTGACCAACAACATCCAGACCATCGACGGCGTAAAGGCCCGCGCCGTCCACGACGAGGTGGCGGTCAAGGGCAAGGTGATCGAGAAGACCGACGACTTCTATGCCCAGGACAGCGATGGCAACGTGTGGTACATGGGCGAGGACTCCTTCGAGCTCAAGGGCTCCAAGTTCGTGCTGGCCAGCGACTCCTGGAAGGCCGGGGTCAACGGCGCCAAGCCGGGGATCATCCAGGAGGCCAATCCCAAGGTGGGCGACACCTACAAGGAGGAGAACGCCCCCGGCGTGGCCGAGGACCAGGCCAAGGTGCTCAGCCTCAGCGAGTCGGTGACCGTGCCCTTCGGCAGCTTCACCAACGTGCTCGAGACCGTGGAGACCTCGCCGCTTGATCCCCAGTCGGAGAACAAGTGGTACGCGAAGGGGGTCGGGGAGCTCAAGGAGGCCGTGGCCGACGGAAGCGAGCACTACGAGCTGGTCTCGATCACCCACTAGCCGGATCAACCGCCACCGCGCGGGGCGGATCAGCGCCACCGCGCGGGGCGGATCACCGCCACACCGAGCGGGGGGTGGATATCGCCTCGCCCAGGCGGGATACTTGTCGGCGGAACCGGAGAGAGATCGACAGGGCAAGGGCTGATCGTGTCGCGAGGGATCGAGCGCATGCGTGCCTGGCTCGGTCTTCTTGCGGCCTGGCTCGGCCTGGGCGTCCTGCTGGCGGTGCTGATCGGCCTGTGGTCGGTGCCAGCGGTCGTCTGGCTCGAGGTCTTCCACGGCAAACCCAGGGAAGCGGCCTATCTGACCATGGCGATGATCGGCGTCCTCACCGGCCTCATCGCGCTGATCGGCACCCAGTACAAGCGGCTCAGCGCACTGGCTCGACGCCTGAGGCTGCCCCGGATCCCTAGCGGGTCCGGCTACGACCGCCACGCGCCTGCCTGACCCCCACGAACAGGCAGGCGAGCGCCAGGATCAGGACGAGTGGCAGCCACCGGGCGGCAGTCACGCCGCGCAAGCTATCGCCCTAGGCGGTGGCGCGCTCCCCGATCGCCAGCAGGCGCCGGGCGTTGCCGGCCAGGAACAGCTCGCGCGTCTCGTCGTCCAGCCCGAGCCCTTCGAGGTTTTCCAGGGCCTGGCGGTGGGCGATCATCGGGTAGTTGGTCCCGAACATCACCTTCCGCCGGCCGCCGCTGCTCTTCATGTAGCGGACGAGCTCTGGGGGGTAGCGCCTGGCCGTGTACGCGGAGGTATCGATGTAGACGTTCTCGTGCTTGCGCGCCACCGCGACCATCTCCTCCGTCCAGGGATAGCCGATGTGGCCGCCGACGATGACCAGCTCGGGGAAGTCGAGCGCGACCTGGTCGATGTAGGGGATCGGCCGCCCGGTCTCCGACGGCCGCAGCGGGCCGGTATGGCCGACCTGGGTGAAGAACGGGACGCCCAGCTCGACGCACGTCGCGTAGAGGGGGTAGTACCGGCGATCGGTGGGCGGCGCCTGCCACAGCCACGGGACCACCCGCAGACCCTTGAAGCCGAGCTCGGTCACACAGCGCCGCAGCTCCCGAACCGCGGGCATCGGCTTGTCGAGGTCGACCGCGGCCAGCCCGCCGAACCGCTCGGGATGGGCGGCGATCCAGGCCGCCACTTGGTCGTTGCCGATCAGGACGCCCTCCGGCGCGTGCCAGGCGCTCAGCAGGCCGAACGTCACGCCGGCCTCGTCCATCGCCGCGATGGTGGCGTCGATCGCCAGCCCCTCCAGGGGCCACTGGCGCCCCGTCCACCGGCGCAGCGACTCGAACATCTCGTGCCCGAGGAACCCGGGCGTCGGGTGCTGCATCCAGACGTCGACGACCATCGGCGTAGCTTGCCAAGTCCCGGCCCCGCGCAACGGCGCCATCTGGCCGAGACGATGAGTCTGTTGCGCGACGACGGTCTAGAAGTGCGATATCCCTCGCCGCCGGACCGTTCCCGCCCTACGAGAGGAAGCCGCCATGCCGCAGAAGATCACCCCCAACCTGTGGTTCGACACCGAGGCAGAGGAGGCCGCCCGCTTCTACACATCGGTCTTCAAGGACTCGCGCATCGTGAACGTGGCCCATTTCCCCGAGGGCGCGCCGCGACCGGCCGGGATGGTGATGACCGTCGAGTTCGAGCTGGACGGCCAGCACTTCATCGCCATCAACGGCGGGCCCGAGTACAGGTTTGACGAGGCGGTCTCGCTGCAGATCAACTGCGAGACGCAGGAGGAGGTCGACTACTACTGGGAGCGGTTGTCCGAGGGCGGTGAGGAAGGCCCGTGCGGCTGGCTGAAGGACCGCTACGGGCTGTCCTGGCAGGTCACCCCGGCCGGGATGGACGAGCTGTTCGCCGGCGGCGACCCCGAGCGCGCCCAGCGCGCGATGCAGGCCATGCTCGGGATGCGCAAGCTCGACATCGGTGCGCTGCGCCGCGCCGCCGACGGCGTCGCCGCGACCTGAGCGGCGCTGCCGGGCGGCGAGAGCGCTCGCCGGCATCACCCCCGTCCATGGAACCCCCCGGGCTGGCGCTCAGGCGAACTTGGTCGAGGGCCGCGCCTGCCGCACCCCGTCGACGTAGGTGTCGACCCGCTCGTCGTAGAAGGCGATCAGTCCGGCGATTCGCTGGCTCTCGGGCAGAGGGGTGGGATAGGACCAGGCGAGATCGTGGTGGACGGCGTCGCCCGCGCGCACCGACCAGTGCTTGGCCCGCCCCTTGTACGGGCAGTGGGTCACGGTGTCGCTCGGGATGAGCAGATCCATCCGGACGTGCGGCTTGGGGAGGTAGTGCCGGACCGGCGCGCCGGTCTCGAACAGGAGCCTGGGGCCGGCCGACTCGGCGACGGTCTCGCCGTCGACCTCCACCCGGACGTGGCGTGAGCTGGAGAGGATGTCGACCCGCGTGTACGGATCGCGCGGGTGGGTGAACACCTCCTCGTCCTCCTCGAACCAGGCATCCATGGCGCCCCATTCCAGCCGGATCAGGCCGTTGAGCTCCTCGATCGGCGAGTCCTCGTAGAGCACGGCGGCCCGGGACGCCTCCCTGCCGCCGGCGGCGACCGTGAAGGCCCGACCCTCGCCGCGGCTCGGCGACGGCGCAACGCCGCCGTCGGCCTCGAGCAGCTCCGTCCGCACATCGGCGGCCGGGAAGTAGTAGGTGGGGTAGTAGGGCACCTCCCAGACCAGCATCGGGCGCGCCGTGTCGACCACCACCTCGCCGCCCAGATAGGCGCGAATCCGCTTGGCGCCGGGCTCGATCCGGACGCGTCCCCGGGCCCGGCTGGTATCCGCCGTCGTGCTCATGGCGCTCCTCCGTGGGGTGTGCTCGACTGACAAGTTACGCGCTCGCGCGAGCGCACCGGCGAGGCCGGGGCTCGCCGCCGAGCGCGTGACCGGATCGCTCCGCGGGTAGCACGCGGGAGATGGCGACGGCTTCTCAGACCATCGGGGGGCGCTACCGCGTGCTGCGCTCCGTCGGCTCGGGCGGCATGGCCTCGGTCGTCGTGGCCGAGGACTGCCTGCTCGGCCGCCAGGTCGCGATCAAGCGGCTCCACGTCGAACGCGCGGCCGGGTTCAGCGGTCGCTTCCGGCGCGAGGCGCGGATCGGCGCCTCGATCAGCCACCCCAACCTGGTGGCGGTCTACGACGTGCTGCCGGTCGACGACGACCTGCTGCTGGTGATGGAGTACGTCGACGGCCAGACGCTGGCCGAGGCGGTCCAGGGCGGCCCGCTGGACCCACCCCGGGCGCTGGAGATCCTCGAGGCCGCCGCCGCCGGCCTGGACCACCTGCACGAGCGGGGAGTCATCCACCGCGACATCAAGCCGTCGAACATCCTGCTCGGAGCGGGCGGGACGGTGAAGCTCGCCGACCTGGGCATCGCCTCGGCGGCGGAGATGACCCGGGTCACCCAGACGGGGGCCGTCGTCGGCACGGCCCGCTACCTCGCGCCGGAGCTCTTCGCAGGCGGCGACGCCGGCCCCGCCTCGGACATCTACGCGCTGGCCGCGGTGGCCTTCGAGGCGCTGTCCGGGCGCAAGGCGCGCGAGGGGGACACGCCGCTCGAGATCGCGCACAGCGCCACCCAGGACCCTCCTCCGGATCTCCGGGAGGCATGGCCGCCGGCGCCTCCACAGGCGGCGGCCGCGCTGCGCCGCGGGATGGCGAGTGAGCCGGCCGAGCGCCCGGCCACGGCCGGGCAGCTGGTGACGGAGCTGGCCGGGGTCCTGGGGGGCGATCGGGCGGCGGCCCCGCGTCCCGAGCCGACGCCCAAGGCGACGCCACCCGCCGACCCGGCTGCGACGTCGCCCCCCGAGCCGGCGCCGACGGCAACCGCGGCCCCGGCCCTCCACCCGGCCGACCCGCGCCCGGCGGCCGCCCCGATCACGGCTGAGCGCGCAGTCCAGGGCCGCCCGCGCCGCGGACGCCGCCGGGCTTGGCTCATGCCCGCGGCCCTGTTCGCGGTCGCCGCGGCGGCGCTCGTCGCGGCGCTGCTCGCCGGTGTCGGCGGAGGACCCACCCCGAAGCCCGCCCGAGACGGGCCGGCGACGCCCAGGACAGCGGCTCAGAGGCCACCGGCGCCGGCGTCCTCGGGACCGGCGCAGGCCGTGCAGGGCTTCTACACCCTCGCGGCGGCCGACCGCTACGCCGACGCCTGGGAACTCGCCGGTCCCGGCTTTCGCAACCAGCTGGGCGGGTTCTCCGCCTTCCGCGCCCAGTTCCGATCTCTGCGGTCGATCCGGTTCGAGCGCCTGTCCACCGTCAGCCAGGCCCGCGACCGTGCGACGGTGGCCATCCGGACCACCGCGCTCCACACCGACCACGTCGACCGCTGCGCCGGCACCGTGGACGTGGCGCGCGGCACGCGCTGGTTGATCGACCACATCGCGGTCTCCTGCTGATCGGAACGGCGCGGCCCGCGCCCACCGCTAGATGAGAGGAATCGGCGATCCGGGGCAAGTTGGGGGTGTGAGCCTCGAGCTTCCCGACCGCTTCCGCGTCAGCGCGCCCGTGGCCACCGGCGGGATGGCGTCGATCTGGGCGGCCGAGGACCTGCTGCTCGGCCGCCAGGTGGCGATCAAGGTCCTGGCCTCGCAGTTCCTGGGCGACGCCAACGCGGTGCGGCGCTTCCAGCGGGAGGCGCGCGCCGCTGCCAGCCTCTCCAGCCACCCCAACGTGGTGACGATCTTCGACGTCGGCGAGCATCTTGGGCGACCGTTCATCGTCATGGAGTACATGGCCGGCGGGAGCCTCGCCGACGTCACCCGGGGTGGCCGGCGACTGCCTCACGGCGACGTCCTGCGCTGGCTGGGTGAGGCCGCCAGCGCCCTCGACGCCGCCCACCAGAGCGGGATCGTCCACCGCGACGTCAAGCCGGGCAACCTGCTGCTCGACCAGCGCGGCCGTCTGGGGGTCACCGACTTCGGCATCGCCCGGCTGGCGTTCGACACGCCCGTGACCAGCACGGGAGAGGTGCTGGGGACGGCCGCCTACCTCGCGCCCGAGCAGGCCCGGGGCGACGCCGGCATCCCGGCCAGCGATCGCTACGCGCTCGCGGTCGTCGCCTACGAGCTGCTGACCGGGCGCCGGCCGTTCGAGGGCGACACCTTCGCGGCCCAGGCCCATCAGCACGTGAAGGTCGAGCCGGTTGCGCCCAGCCGGCGCGTGGCCGGAGACCTGCCGCCGGGAGTCGACGCGGCGCTCCTGCGCGGCCTCGAGAAGCGCCCCGAGGATCGCTGGCCGACCGCCCACGAACTGGTGGAGGCATTGGGCGCCGCGCACGACGAGGAGCGCACCACCGTGGCGATGGGGGGAACCGACCGGACCGAGCCGCTGACCGCCCCCACCCGTCCCGAGGCGCCGGCGGTGGAGCCGCCACCGCCGCGCACCCCAATCGTGTCCTCGCGCCGGCCGCCGCGGCCGGCGACCCCGCGCCGCACCGTCGCGGAACCCGTGGCGGCACGACCGCGAGAGGCGCCGGCGCGCAGGCGCCGCTGGGCGCCGCTGGCCGCGTTGGCCGGCGCCGTGGCGGTGCTGGCGGCGGTCGTGGTGGCCGGGCTCGGCGGCGGGGGGGAACGGGCCGGCCGGGCGCCGGCGCGCGCGTCCTCAGCGCCCTCGCGGACGGCCTCGACGTCGCCCGCCTCGACCTCGCAGGCGCCCGAGTCGAGCCCGCCCACGGGCGCGTCGAGCGGGGCGCCGAGCGCCGATGGACGCAGCGTCGCCCAGCTCAACGACGAGGGCTTCAGGCTGATCAACGCCGGCCAGCCGGGACAGGCGATCGCGCCGCTGCGCCGGGCGGTCGACAAGTGCGGGTCGAGCACCGAGGTGACCTGCGCCTACGCGATGTACAACCTCGGCCACGCCCTGCGGGTGACCGGCCGACCGCGCGAGGCGATCCCCATCCTGGAGCGGCGCCTCCAGATTCCCAATCAGCAGGACGTGGTCCGCCGAGAGCTCGAATCGGCCCGTCGCGAGGCGGGCCAACAGCCGACCGGCAACGGCTAGCAGCTCCGTGCGCGGCGTCGGGCCGACCGCGTCCCGCGGCGTGGCCCGACCTCATCGGCCAGACCCTGGTTAGCTATCGGGTTCCTTGGCCGTCGATCGCAGTGACATGAGCGCCCACGAGCCCGAGCCGGACTCGCCGGCGGAGCTCGACCAGACCGCCGAGCTGGTCCCCGGGCCCGGCCCCTCCACCGTGGTGGGCGAGATCAGCGAGGTGGATTTCCCGGTCGTCCGCCGCGGATACGACCGCGAGGCGGTCGACGCGTACGTCGAGCGGGTGACCCAGCTGGTGGCCGAGCTCGACGCGACGCGCTCGCCCCAGCACGCGGTCAAGCGCGCGCTCGAGCGGGTGGGGGAGGAGACCGCGAGCATCCTGCGCCAGGCCCAGCAGACCGCCCAGCAGATGATCGCCCGCTCCGAGGCCCGCGCGAGGGAGCGCGAGCAGCAGGCCGAACGAGAAGCCCGGCGGATGAAGGCCGATGCCCAGGCCGAGGTCCGCCGGCTGGACGAGGACACCGACCGGATCTGGGAGGAGCGCCAGCGGCTGATCGACGACACCCGCAAGCTGGCTGAGCTGATGCTGAGGGTGGCCGACGACGCCGAGGAGCGCTTCCCCTCCGAGCCGGGCGAGACCGGCGAGGAGCCCCCGGTCCCGGGCGAGACCGGCGAGGAGCCCCCGGAAGGCGAGGCCGAGCGCCCGATCGAGGACTCGACCGAGGAGGTCCCGGGCGCCGCCGGCGGCCCAGCCGACGCGGCCGATGAGATCGGGCCGGTCCGGTCGCCCAGCGAGGACGGCACGGCTGAGGGCGACTCGGCTCCGCCGTCCGGGCCAGCTCCGCCGTCGGGCCCGGTTCCGCCGCCCGGCACGGCTGCGCCGCCCGGCCCCGTTCCTCCGCCCGGTTCGACTCCACCTCCGGGCTGACCGGGATCCATCGTCACCCGACGGCGATGTCGGGGTAACAAGTACCCACAGACCCTTCGGAGGAGGTGCCATGGGAATCATCGGTTGGATCGTCCTGGGGCTGCTGGCCGGCGCGATCGCCAAGCTCATCCTGCCCGGCGACGACCCGGGCGGCTTCATCGTCACGACGTTGATCGGGATCGCCGGCGCCCTCATCGGCGGCTTCGTCGCCAGCAACCTGCTGCACGTCGGAGACGTGGATCACTTCTTCGACCTGAGCACGTGGCTGTGCGCGATCGGCGGGTCGCTCGTGCTGCTACTGGTGTACCGCCTGTTCACCGGGAGTCGACGCGCAGGCGTCTAGCGTCGCGAGGCGCGCCATCCGACCGCCCGCGGTGTCCGGCTCCGGCTCGGACGTCTCGCGGGCGGTCGCCCCGGGGTGCTCGCCCACGGCGAGTGAGCCGCCGGGAAACCGGGTATGGCGCGGGGGTTAGAGTGGTCGCGCCAGCACCTCCCATGCGACATGACGCCTGACCAGCAAGCCGGCTCCGACGCCGAGAGCCAAGACTCACGCGACGCCTCCGATCGTGACCGCGGCGCCGAGCACGAGGAGGCTCGCGCTCGGGACGCGGGGCGGCAGGGAGGACGGGAAGGCGAGGGCGAGCGCGACCTGCGCGAGGACGTCAAGGAGCTGCCCGGCGCGATGCGCCAGGACGCCAGGGGCCTCTACCGCGGCGCCGACAAGAGCATCGCGCAGCGGATGGAGGAGAGGCCCGTCTTCGAGCGCGCGCTCGACCTGCGGATCGTGCTCGCGTCGCTGGTCATCGCCTTCGTGCTGGCGCTCGTGCTGCGGTTGATCGGCCTGTCCCCGGGGCTGAGCATCTTTGTCTTCTTGATCGCCCTCGCCGGCCTGTGGCTGGGGCTGGCCAGGTTCTACGCCTCCCGACGTTCCAGGTCGCAGGCGGCCTCCGAGCGCGAGTCGCGCGACGGGGACGACGAGGCCGCCGCCGGCGACGAGGACGGCTAGTCAGGAAGCCGGCCCGGTGGACGTATCACGAGCCCCATCGAACGCCCTGAACGCCGTCGGGAGCGGCGCCCGGTCGGTGGTCTCCCGCATCGAGGAGGCCCTCGACCATCTAGAGGACCTCGTGGCGGGCGTCCGGGCGATGGAGCGCGAGCTCACCGGCATGCGCCGGGACGTTCGCGCGCTGGGCAAGAAGGTGGACGGCCTGCGGGGGGACGTGCAGGCGATGCACGCGGGCGTGGACGGCATCCGCGACGCCACCCAGTCGCTGGACCAGCGCTTCCATGAGGTGCCCGACCGGCTCGCGCGGGTGGAGGAAGGGATCGGCGGCCTGGCCAACTCGCTGGAGTCGGTGGATGCCCTCGCGGCACGGCTCGGGCGCTTCGCCCGGCGCAACCGGAGGGCGCGCGCCGCCCCGGAGGAGGAGGCTCAGGAGGCCCAGGCCGCAGCGCTCGACGGGCGCGTGGCGTCCGCCGATCCGGAGGCTTTTCCCGACGGGCCAGAGGCCGCCGAGGCCACCGCTGCGCCACCGCCGACACTTCCCGACGACCGAACCGGAGAGCAGTGATGCTCCTGCTTCACCAGGTCATCGCTCAGCCGTCGAACCACATGTACTGGAACCGAGGCCCGGGTGCCGGCGGCGGCTGGTGGATCGGACACCTGATCTTCATGCTGCTGGTGGCCGCGCTGTTGATCCTCGCCATCGTCTGGCTCGTGCGGAACCTCAGCGCCGGCGCCGGCGGGCGGCGCGGAGAGCCGACGGCGCTCGAGGTGCTCGACCGACGTTTCGCCGAGGGGGCGATCTCGGTCGAGGAGTACCACGAGCGACGGCGCATCCTCGGCGGAGCGCCACCTCCCGGCGGCTGAGGCCCCACCGGGCGCCGGCGCCCGACGCCTACCCCGGGCAGCTTCGTAGCGCGAACGACCGGCAGATGCCGGCGAGCTGGCGGCGGAGCTGGCTCACCGAGCGCTGAAGCTCCGCCGGCGAGGGACGCAGGTGGTCCTGGACCACGCGGGCGGCGCGATCGGGGTCGCCCTGAAGCGCCGCGAGCACCGACCGGCTGTCGGCCTGGCCCGGCGCGCCCCGCGGGCCGGGCGGTCCGCGCGTGCCCTGCGGGCCCGGCGGGCCGGGCTCGCCCTGTCCCGGCCCCTTGATGACGAACGCGGTCAGCGCCGCGCTCGCGCCGGTGCACAGCAGCGTCGCGACGAGCACGAGCGCGACCGCCGTCCCCAGCGACACCGGTTGCGAAAGCCGTTCCATGTCGGTTTACCCCCTCCTATGGATTTGGCTCAGTAGCAGGGACATTGCCATTTGCGCGACCATCCCGCGAACCCAATGTGCCCCGTTGTGTCCCCGCTCCCGGCACTCCATCGGCAGCGATGGCCTCGGCCAGCAGGGGCGGCATCCTTGGCAAGTTCGCCACGGAACGCCCCCCAAGATGTCCTGGTTGTACGGTCCGCTAGAAAGCGAGGCGTCTGCGCACCCTCCGACAAGGGAGACGACGCAATGAGCCACCGAGACGAGACGCTGCCCCAAGGGCCGCGACGCGACGAGTCAGCCGGCCTCGAGGCCCTGTTGACGTTCCTCAGCGAATCGAAGGTCGAATGCCAGGTCGTCCCGCATGAGCAGACCTTTACCGCTCGCGCCGAGGCGCGGGTGTCGCAGGTGGCGCCCGAGCAGGCCGCCAAGACCGTTGTCTTGCGCGTTGGTGACGGTTACCGGCTGGCGGTCGTGCCCGCTTCCGAGCACGTGGACCTTCGCAAGGTGCGCGACGTCCTCGGGGTGAGCCGACACGACCTCGGTCTAGCCACCGAGGGGCAAATCGCCCAGGCCTTCCCGGCCTACGAGGTCGGCGCGCTGCCGCCGATCGGCCCCCAGCTCGTGCCCGAGATCGTGGACCGTCGCCTGCTGGCGCACGACCGCATCCTCTGCAGCGGCGCCGACCACTCCCACGCCATCCTGCTCGACCCCGACGATGTGGTGCGCGTGGCGGGCGCCAAGGTGGCGGACATCTGCCAGGAGCGCTAACGCCAAGCTGCGGATGAGAACGGCGACGCGGATGCGGCACGGCACGGCTGGACGGCCGGGGAGGCCGCAATGAGGGTGTTCGTCGCCGGTGCGAGCGGAGCGATCGGACGCCGGCTCGTCCCGCAATTGGTGGCCGCCGCCCACGATGTGACCGGGACTGCGCGCTCCGAGCAGAAGGCCGCGGCGATCCGCGCCGCTGGCGCACGCGCGGCGATTTGCGATGCGCTCGATGCCGTCGCGCTGCGTGATGCCGTCGCGGAGGCCGCACCGGAGGTCCTGGTGCACGAGCTGACCGCGTTGCCCGACCGCTTCAATCCGCGCAACTCCCGGATCTATAAGGCGACCAACCGGGTGCGCAGCGAAGGCACCAGCAACCTGGTGGACGCCGCCCGCGCCGCCGGCGCCCGACGCATCGTCTGCCAGAGCGTGGCTTTCGCATACGCACCGGGCGCGCGGCTCGACGTCAAGGACGAGGATGCCCCGCTCTTTCTGGATGCGCCCGCGCCGTTCGGTGAGGGCGTGCGCGTAATCGAGGAGATGGAGCGCAGGGTCCTCGAAGCGGGCGACCTCGAGGGCTTGGTGCTGCGCTACGGCTGGTTCTACGGCCCGGGCACCCACTTCGGCGATGACGGCGCGACGGCGCAGGACGTTCGGCGGCGACGCTTCCCGGTGGTCGGCAAGGGCACCGGGCTCTTCTCCTTCATCCATGTGGACGACGCGGCCGCCGCGACGGTCGCGGGCGTGGAGCGTGGCGCGCCCGGCGTCTACAACATCGTGGACGACGAGCCCGCGCCGATGCGCGACTGGCTGCCCGCCTACGCGGAGGCGATCGGAGCGAAGCGGCCGCTCCGGCTCCCGGTCTGGCTCGTTCGGCTGGCGGCCGGCCGGATGGCCACCGTCGTGAACGTCCAGCCGGGTGCCGCGAACACCAAGGCCAAGCGCCAGCTCGGCTGGGAGCCGCGCTGGAGAAGCTGGCGCGAGGGTTTCCGCGAGGCGCCACGCTGATACGGCTGAGGCGCGGCGCTCTAGCTCGCGGCGTATAGCCCCCAGGTGTCGGGCAAGCCCTTCAGCTCGTGCTGGCCGCGCTCCTGGAACTCGATCCCCGACCCGGCGACCAGGTCCTTCACCGTCCGTGACACCAGTACCTCGTCGGCTCCGGCGAGCGCGCTGACCCGTGCCGCGATGTGCACGGCGATGCCCCCGATGTCGTCGCCCATCGCCTCGCACTCGCCGGTGTGGATGCCGGCGCGGACGCGGATTCCCAGCGGCTCGACCCCGCTCACGATCTCCCGGGCGCAGCGGATCGCGCGGCCGGGGCCGTCGAAAGTGGCCAGGAACCCATCGCCGGTCGACTTCACCTCGCGGCCGTTGAAGCGACCCAGAGCCCGGCGCACGGCGCGCTCGTGACCATCCAGAACCTCCCGCCACCGATGGTCGCCGAGCTCCGCCGCCGTGCGCGTGGAGTCCACGATGTCGGTGAACAGGACCGTGGCCAGCACCCGGTCGGGCTCGGGCGCCGCGCGGGCGCCGGTCAAAAACTCCTGGACCTCGCCCAGGATCGTCTCGGGGTGCTCGTACCAGGGCAGGTGGTCGCTGCCGGGGAGCTCGACCAGCCGCGCGTTCGGCAGGTGCTCGGCCAGCCAGCGTCCGTTGCGGACGTTCACCAGGCGGTCGTGGGTGCTGTGGATGACCAGCGCTGGCACGTGGACGCTTGGCACTACGTCGCGCACGTCGGTCTGGAAGAACATCAGGGCCAGCGCGGCCAGCATCCCGGGGCTGGCGCTAGCCCGTTCCATCCGCGCGAAGAACGCCCGGGCCTCAGGATTGTCGGCCTGGCTGGGCGCCGCCACGTCGATCATCGCGCCCGTCCCCCAGTTCGGCGCGATCAACTCGGCGCCGGCCGCGAGCAGCGCCTCCGCGGGCGGCTGCCACGGGTAGTCGTCGTCCGCCGTGGACCGCGCCATCCCGCCGAGGCAGACCAGCGCCTGGACGCGGTCGGGATAGGTGGCGGCGAACAGGATGCTCATCGGGACGCCCTCGGAGCTGCCCATCAGGGCCGCGCGCTCCGATCCCGCGGCGTCCATCACGGCGCGCACGTCGTCCATCCGCTGCTCGAGGGTAGGCGCCTCGGGGACCGGGTCCGACAGCCCCGAGCCGCGCCGGTCGAAGCTGATCACCCGCGCGAACGAGGCCAGGGCCTCGAGCATTCGCGCCGCCGGCTCGTACTCCCAGACCAGCTCGACGTGGGTCGTATAACCAGGGACGAGCACAAGGTCGAGCTCGCCCTCGCCGAACACCTGGTAGGCGATGTGGACGTCGCCGCTGCGCGCGTACCTGGTCTCGGGCGCTGCCGTCATCGTGCCTGCTGCGAGGATCCCACGTGCTCCCGCAGCCACCGCACCAGCGGGACCGCCGCCTCGAGTCCGTCGCGGATGCGGCCGCCGGCCTCGGGGCGATGAAGCCAGGGGCGCAGGTCGTGGCGGCGGTGGACGGTCAGCCGGCGCCGGCGCAGCAGGTCAAGTCGCGGATGGTCCGCTGGGTAGCCGCGCGGCGCCCGCACGAGGTCGGGCTCGTTGAGTTCGAGCCCTGCGTCCCCCGCGCGGCGCAGCGCCCGCGTCAGCGCCGCCGAGGTCCGGGGCGAGTCGATCGCCGCGCGTAGCCGCTCCACCTGGTCGGGTGCTGGCATATGCAGACCGGCGGCCACCAGCAGCCCGTCGAGCGAGAGCTCGACATAGAAGCCGCCCGCGCCCGCGTAGCCAATCGCCAAGCCGACGTGCTCCTTGAGCGGCGGCCCCGGCCGGAACCGGGTGTTGTTCCAGGGACGGAACATGTGCGGGCGCCCGAGGTCGCCCAGCTCGGCGGCGAGCGCCTCGGTGGGAGCCACCAGCTGCTCGTCGTAGCGGGCGCGGTTCGCCTTGAACCAGTCGCGGTCGTTGTTGTCCTCCAACTCGCGCAGGAACCGGAGTGCTTCGGGTGGCCATCCGCGAAACGCCACGGTGGGAGCCTACGACGACGCGGTGCACGCGGCGCGCCGAGCGCTCAGGCTGGGCGGCGCACTCGGCCGGTCGACGTTACGGCAGGCAGGCCACAAGCGCACGCTTGGCTGTGAAAGCCGCTGCATGTCCCCTTCCTTCGGTCGTGCGCGGACAGGGGTAGACGGGGGCCGGTCGGCTAGCGTGTAGGTCGTCCAGACCGGTCGGAAGGAGGCGCGGTGGCCACACAGGTGAGCGAACGGGAAGCCCGGGAGGTCGCCGAGGCCGCCCGCGAGGCCGAGTGGAGGAAGCCGAGCTTCGCCAAGGAGCTTTTCCTGGGCAGCTTCCGGCTCGACCTCATTCACCCCCAGCCGCGGGTCCACCCCGACGCGGCCGAGCGCGGCGAGCGCTTCCTCGAGCGCCTGGGCGCCTTCCTGGAGAGCGAGGTCGACCCGCTGGCCATCGAGCGCGACGCCAGGATCCCCGAGCACGTCATCGAGGGCTTCAAGGAGCTGGGGGCGCTGGGGATGAAGGTGCCGCAGGAGTACGGCGGCCTGGGGCTGTCGCAGGTCTACTACAACCGGGCCCTGACCCTGGCCGGAGCCTGCCACTCGTCGCTGTCCACGCTGCTGTCGGCCCACCAGTCGATCGGCGTCGCCGAGCCGCTGCGGCTGTTCGGCTCCGAGGAGCAGAAGCGCAGGTGGCTGCCCCTGGTCAGCAGCACCGAGATCTCCGCCTTCCTGCTGACCGAGCCCGACGTGGGCTCGGATCCCGCGCGCATGGGCGCCACCGCGACCCCCACCGAGGACGGCTCGGGCTACCGGCTGCGCGGGCGCAAGCTGTGGGCAACCAACGGCGTGATCGCCGACGTGGTGGTGGCGATGGCCAAGGTGCCCAAGGGCGACGGCCACCGCGGCGGGATCACCGCGTTCATCGTGCCCTGCGACGCCGAGGGCGTGACGGTCGAGCACCGCAACGCGTTCATGGGTCTGCGCGGGATCGAGAACTCGGTCACCCGGCTCGACGACGTCTTCGTCCCCAACGAGGCGGTGATCGGCGAGGAGGGAAAGGGGTTGAAGATCGCGCTGACCACGCTGAACACCGGGCGCCTGGCGCTGCCTGCGATCTGCGTGGGGGTGGCCAAGTGGGCGACCAAGGTGGCCCGCGAGTGGGCGGGGGAGCGCGTCCAGTGGGGCCAGCCGATCGGCAAGCACGAGGCCGTGGCCCACAAGATCGCCTTCATCGCCGGCAGCGCCTTCGGCC
>DATAEY010000071.1:0-14666 GCA_036257715.1 Solirubrobacteraceae bacterium
CAGCTCATGGCCAGGACGCCGGCACCGATCAGGGCCGGCGCCAGGAAGACGCCGGGTGCGTGGGTCAGCGCGGCGGCGGCCAGCAGCAGCACCGAGCTCGCGCTGGCCACGAGGAGCATCGGCGCCACGCGCTCGTCGCGCCGGTCCGACCAGCGGCCCGCCACCACCCGCATCACCGAGCCCGCCACCTGGATGGCGCCCAGTACCGCGGCCGCCGCCGCGACCGGCCAGCCGTGCTCGTCGTGCAGGAACACGACCACGAAGCCGAGAATCGATGCCTGGGCCACGACCAGCATCCCGCTGCCGGCGGCCAGCCGCCACAGCCGCCGATCGCGCAGCGGCGGCGGTGACTGCAACGCGAGCCGGTCCCGTGGCGGCGGGGGCGGCTCGCGCATCCAGCGCCAGCCGGCCGACGCCGCGATCAGGCAGCCGGCGGCGAGCACCAGCAGCGCCGCCCGCAGGCTGAAGCCGGCCACGATCAGCGGCAGCGCGACGGCCGCGACGCCGCCGCCCAGCGGCACGCCGGTCTGGCGGATCCCCAGCGCCAGCCCCCGCTGGGAGCGGCCGAACCAGCCCATCACCGCCCGGCCGCTGGCCCCGGTGGCACTGGCCCCGAACATGCCGGCCACCACCAGCGCGACCACCAGCGCGGTGTAGCCCGACGCGAACGACGCCGCGACCAACGCCCCCGTCGTGCCGGCCAGCCCGGCGCCGATCACCCTGCGCTCTCCGAGCCGGTCGGCCAGCGCGCCCCAGGGGATCACCGTCACCACAATGCCGACGCTCACGCTTCCCAGGATCACGCCCAGCTGGGGCAGCGAGAGGTGGAAGGTCGAGCGCAGCGTCGGGCCGAGGGAGGGCAGGCCCTGGCGCAGCGCCGAAACCGCCATCTGGGCGCCGACGCCCACGGCGAGGATCGTCCAGCGGTAGCGACTCACGCGGCCGCCCGCTTGCGCTCGCGATGGCGACGCGCCTTGGCGGCGTTGCCGCAGGTCCGCATGGAGCACCAGCGCCGGCGACCGGCGGGGGAGCGATCGTAGAAGCGGGCGCTGCAGGTCTCCGCCGCACAGATTCGCAGGCGCGCTCTCTGTTCGGGCACCCCGAGCATGGTGGCGGCGTCGAGCGCCACGGTGGCCACCGCCCGCCGGGGGGAATCGGCGGCGCGCCGCTCGCCGAGGGTCGGCTCGCCGCCCACCAGAGCCAGGGAAGGCCGGCTGCCGGCGTGGACGAGCCAGCCGTCGATCATCCGCACCACGTCGGCGGTCGGAGCGTCGCCGGCCACCGCCGCGCGCAGGCCGGCGTCGACCGCCTCGCGCAGCTCGCGCGTCTCCTCCAGGACGGCACGCCTGACCGGCATCGGCTTCGCCAGCAGGCCGGCCTGGAGCAGCCATCCGGCGAGGTCGTCGGGGGTGACCAGAGTCTCGACTCGGCGCTGCCAGCGCTCGCGCAGGGTGTTGACCAGATCGAGCGCGGGGCGGTCGCCGAGCCAGTACCAGTATCCCGAGCCGCTTCGGAGCGGCAGCTCGAGGTCGGGCGGCAGGTCGACGTGGATCGGTCGCATCATCATGTAACCCCATCGTACCTCTCAAGGGGTTACGCCCCGGTGGCCGGTCCGCCCCACCGGCGGTACGCTCCATGTCCTCGACCCAGGAGCCGCCTTGCCCGAAGTCACCATCGCCGACCTGCTGTTCCGCCCCGCGACCGAGCTCGCCGAGATGGTTCGTCGCGGCGAGGTGTCCGCACGCGAGCTGGTCGACGCGTCGCTCGAGCAGATCGAGCGGCTCAACCCGCAGATCAACGCGTTCATCCACGTTGACGCCGATGCCGCCCGGGAGACCGCCGACGCGATCGGCCCCGGCGACGAGCGGCCCTTCGCCGGAGTGCCCGTGGCCATCAAGGACATAGGACCACCCTGGGAGGGCAGGCCGTTGACCTTCGGCGCCGAGCTGTTCGGCGACTTCGTGCCGGACTTCGACGGCTCGGTGGTGCGGCGCCTCAAGGAGGCCGGCTTCGTGCCCGTCGGCAAGACCAACGCGCCCGAGTTCGGGATCCTCCCGGTCACCGAGCCGCGGCGCTATGGCCCCACGCGCAATCCCTGGGACACCGACCGCACCCCCGGGGGATCGTCCGGCGGCTCGGCGGCCGCCACCGCCTCAGGGATGGTCCCGATCGCGCACGGGAACGACGGGGGCGGCTCGATTCGCATCCCGGCGGCCTGCTGCGGCCTGGTGGGGCTGAAGCCGAGCCGGGGACGGATCTCGCTCGCTCCCGCGCTGGGCGAGAGCTACCTGGCGACCGACGGCGTGCTATCTCGCACCGTGGAGGACACCGCACGCGCGCTGGACGTCCTCGCCGGCTACGAGGTGGGCGACGTCCACTGGGCGCCGCCGCCGGAGGAGCCCTTCGCCCGGGCGACCGAGAACGACCCGGCCCCGATGCGGATCGGCTTCACGGTCGTGCCACCGCTCGACGCGCCCGTCGACCCCGCCTACCTGGAGGCGGTCGACGAGACCGCGGGCCTGCTGGAGTCGCTCGGGCACCGGGTGGAGCGCTTCGACCCGCCCTGGCGGGACCGTGAACTCTTCCACACCTTCACCACGATGTGGGCGGTCGCGATCGGGATGACCGCGGTGTTCGCCAGCCAGGTCAGCGGCCGGGAGCCGACCGAGGACTCGATGGAGCCGCTGTCGTGGGAGCTATACCGCCGGGGCCGCGACACCAGCGCCTACGAGCACGCCCAGGCGATGGTCGAGATGCAGAGCTACGCGCGCACCATGGTCGGACATCTCGCGCCCTATGACGCCTTCCTCACGCCCGCGCTCGGCCAGCGACCGGTCCGGATCGGCGAGATCGACCCGGAGACCGGCATGGAGGCGTTCACCCGGGCCGGCCGGTTCACCCCGTTCACGGCGGTGGTGAACGTCAGCGGCCAGCCGGCGATCTCGCTGCCGCTGTATCAGGGCGACGACGGCCTGCCCACCGCCGTTCATCTGATCGGGCGCCCGGCCGGGGAGTGGGCGCTGCTGGCCCTCTCGGCCCAGCTCGAGCGAGCCCGACCGTGGGCGGAGCGCCGTCCGCTCGTCTCCTGAGGCTCGTCACCCGGCGCCGAGGACGGCGCGCATCGGCATGGGGTGGACGCCCAGCCGCTCGGCGTCGGCGGTGCCGCTGCGGCTGGTCATCGGGACCTCCATGAGCTCTGCCTCGTCCCAGGTCGCGAACACCGCGTCGCCGGCGACCATCCGGGCGACCTGGAGCAGTCGCTTGACCAGCGGCATCGGCACCGGAACGATCGCTCGCCGGCGACCGAACGACCGCAGGGCGACCTCGACGATGTCGCGGTAGGAGAGGGTGTCCGGCCCGGCCAGCTCGTAGCGGTCCGTGCCGTCGGCGGCCGACCCGTCGAGCACCGCCATCACGCAGTCGGCGACGTCGTCGGCCCAGATCGGCTGGTACAGCGTCCTGCCTGCCCCGGGCACCGGCATGACCGGGAGCAGCCGGGCCAGGCGCTCGAGCAACGTCAGCCAGTGGTCGCCGGGCGCATAGACGATCGAGGGGGCGAAGACGGTATGGCGCACTCCGGAGTCGCGTACCGCTCGCTCGGCCAGCGCCTTGGCGCGCATGAACCGGGCGCGGTTGAACGTGGTGGCGTGAAGCGCCGAGAAGAACAAGAAGCGCTCCACCCCGACGCGCTCCGCCGCCTGGACCATGCGCCATGTGGCGACGGCATTGAGCTCCTCGATGGACCCGGACGCCTGGTCGCGGATGGCGGCCGCCAGATGGACCACGGTACTCACCCCGCGCAGGGCATGGCGAAACGACGGCGGGTCGGCGAGGTCCCCGAGCGCGATCTGGACGCGAACCCGCTGGTTGCCGAGTCGTCGCGGATCGCGGATCAGGCAGCGGACCGGCTCCCCGGCCGCGGTCAGCCGGCGCAGCAGCGCCGAGCCGATCAGACCGGTCGCCCCGGTGAGGAGGATCATCGCTGCCGGAGTCTAGGCTCGGGCCAGGTACAGCACCCGCCACGGCGACCGCTGGTTGCGCACCACTCGCAGCTGCGAGAAGCCCGCGTCCTCGAGCCAGCCGGTGACCTCGCGCCGCGTGTAGTTGCGGGTACCACTCGACGCGTAGTAGACGAGCCCGCTCAGGGCGCCGTTGCGGCTCGGGAGCTCGCCCGGCTCGGTGCGCTCGGTGTCGCCGATCACCAGCCACCCGCCGGCCGCAAGCGACGCCAGCACGCGCCGCAGCAGGGTCTGGACCGCGTGGTCGGGCAGGTGATGGAGCAGGTTGAACGCCGAGCACACGTCGAGTCCGGCGCCCAGATCCGCCTCCAGCACGTCGCCCTCGCGGAAGCCGACACGGTCTCCCAGGCCCTCGTCGGCGACTATGCGCCGGCCGACCCGGACGCTCCCCGGCAGGTCGAGCACCGTGGCCCGCAGGCGCGGGTGACGCCGGCACATCGCGATCGCGAAGCCCCCGTGCCCACCGGCGAGGTCGAGGAGGCGCCGCGGGTCCTCGGCCGGCACGGCCGCGGCGTTTCCCTCGTGCTCGTCGCGGGAGAGCTCGAACAGTCCGCGGATGTACGTCTCCCAGTGAGGATCGCCGACGGGGTGATCGTGCCGCGACGGCTCGGCGCGGCCCGCCAACAGGTCTTCCAGCCCCGCGAGCATGTCCCAGGCGTCGGCGTTGTAGCCCCCGATGAAGCTCGCGATCGACTCCGGCGAGGAGCTGACGAGATGGCGACGGGCACTCGCGCTCGGGCGATGGCGCCCGCCGGTATCTGCCTCGAGGTAGCCCTCCGCGGCGAGGGCCGTGAGCAGGGCCTCGACGCCGGTGCGCTCGAGCCCGAGCCTGTCCGCGACCGCGGGGGCCGCGGCCGCCTCGTCGGCCAGCGCGTCGAAGACTCCCAGGCGCGTCGCGGTGATCACCGCCCGGGCGCCGGCCATCGCGATGAAGGTGTCCTCGAAGGGATCCGGCTCCGGCGCGGGGCTCACCGCGTCAGCCTAGGCCGGCAGAGCCGCGATGCCTAGAATGACCCCGCGTTAGCCCACAGACCGCCCACGAGGAATCGACATGGCCTACGTGATCGCCGAGCCCTGCATCGGCACCAAGGACAACTCGTGCGTCGAGGTGTGCCCGGTGGACTGCATCCACCCCACTCCCGACGAGCCCGGCTATGACGAGGCCGAGATGCTCTACATCGATCCCGAGGAGTGCATCGACTGTGACGCCTGTGTCGAGGCGTGCCCGGTCGACGCCTGCTTCGCCGAGGACCAGCTCCCGCCGGAGTGGGAGAAGTACACCCAGATGAACGCGGACTACTACGCCAACAGGTAGCCGGGTGCCCGCGACGGCGGATCCCCACGCGGGCTGCGAGTCGGTCGAGCTCGTGCGGCGAGCGGTCGAGGCGTTCAACCGGGCGGTCGAGGGTCGGCGCCCCGAGCCGTGGCTGACGCTCTACGACGTCGGCTTCGAGGGCGAGGAGCTGGAGGGGTCCGCGCGGCTGCGCCACGTCCGGGGCCACCCCGGGCTGCGCGCGTGGTTCGCCCGGACCTTGGAGCGGTTCGAGGCTCCTCGCGTCGAGGTGCAGGAGGCCGTGAGCACCGGACCGGACGAGGTCATCACCACGGAGCGCTGGATCGCTCCCGCCACGGCGGGCCGGAGCGGCCTGGACGCTCGGGTGTTCTGCGTCAACACCGCGCGCCAGGGCAGGATCGCCAGTCGCCACGTCTTTGCGACGCGCGAGGAGGCCGTGGCGGCAGCGGTGGGGGAGCGCGCCCCGGGCGCGATCGGCTACGACTAGCCCGCCGCCGCGGATCGGGCCGGCGTGCTCGCCGCCGCGCAGAGGCGGTCGTCGCCCCAGTACAACCGGTCTCCCACCGCCACCGTGGGCACGCCGGTCACGCCCCGGCGGTGCGCGTCCTCGGTCGCCCGGCGCAGCGCATCCTTTAGCGCGCGGTCAGCGGTCGCGGCGGCGACCCGGTCCGGATCCAGGCCGGCGTCGGCTGCCGCGGCCGCAAGCGGCTCGGAGCTGCCGAGATCCTCTCCGGCCGCGAACGCTCGCCGGAAGGCGGCGAGGGCGAAGTCGACTCCCCGGCCGCGCTGCCCAGCGAAGGTCGCGGCCCGCATGGCGGTCAGCATGTTGCCTGGCCAGGGATCGGGCCAGCGGACCGGCGGGAGCCCGTAGGCCGCGGCGCGGCGCTCGACCTCGGCGATCCCATCCCGCCGCCGCTTCGCACCGGCGTTGCCCCAGGAACTGCGGCCGTTGAGCTTGAACAGCCCGCCCAGCAGGATCGGCTGCCAGCGTGCCGCCGGGATCAGCCGTCCGATGCGCTCGGCGGCGAGGTAGGCGTAGGGAGAGCCGAGATCGAAGTAGAAGACCGGCGGCGCCGACAACCCGCGGCTAGGCCATCGGCAGCGTCATGCCCGCCGGCTGGGGCGCGGCGGCCGCCGCAGGTGCCTGCATGACGGGGAGCTCGACCGGAGTGGCGGCCACGATGCCCTGGGCCGCGTGGCGGATGGCCTGGGCGGCGGGATCGTCGGGGTTGGCGAAGACGAGCGGCGTGCCGGAGTCGGCGTGCTCGCGGAGCGGCATAGTGAGCGGAACCTTGGCGAGCAGCGGGACATCCAGCTCGTCGGCCAGCAGCTGGCCGCCACCCTCGCCGAAGATCGTGTACCGCTCTCCCCCGGGCGTGACGAATGCCGCCATGTTCTCCACGACCCCGGCGATCTCGAGGTCGAACTTGAGCGCGAGCTGAGCGGCGCGACGGGCCACCTTCTGCGCGGCCGGCTGCGGCGTGGTGACCAGCACGAACCTCGACTGGGGAAGCAGCTGGGCAAGCGTCATCGAGACGTCACCGGTTCCCGGGGGCAGGTCGACGATCAGGTAGTCGAGCTCGCCCCAGTCGACGTCCTCGAGGAACTGCTGAAGCGCCTTGTGCAGCATCGGCCCTCGCCACACCACCGCGCTGTCCTCCTCGAGGAAGAATCCGATCGACATCACCCGGATGCCGTGCGCGCTGCGGGGCAGCAGCTTGCGTTGCGCGCTGACCTTGGGCTTGTCCGACCCCAGCCCGAGCATGCGGGGCAGCGAGTAGCCCCACACGTCGGCGTCGAGCGCGCCGGCACGGTGCCCCTCGGCCGCGAAGGCGGCGGCCAGGTTTGCGGTGAGCGTCGACTTGCCCACCCCTCCCTTTCCGGACGCCACGCAGATCACGTTGCGCACCTGGGCGAGCGCACCCTCGGGCAGGCTGGCGCGTCCGAGCTTGCGCTGAAGGGCGCCCTTCTCGGTGTCGGAGAGCACGTCGAAGTCGACGTTGACGTGCTGGACGCCCTCCAGGGCGCCCACCGCCTGGGCGACGGCAGTCTGGAAGTGGTTGCGGATCGGGCAGCCCGGCGTGGTCAGCGAGACGGTGACGTCCACCTCGCCGCCGTCCCGGACGTCGATCGTCCGGACCATCTCGAGCTCTACGATCGAGCGCCGCAGCTCCGGGTCGATGACCGCGCGCAGCGCCTCGAGGACCTGATCCCTGGTGGGCATGACCACCATTCTCGCAAACTCCGCCCCGGCGCCCCGGCGCCCCGACGCCCGGGCTCGGTGACGAGTCCGCCTCTTAACGACCGACGGGACGCCACGAAGGCGTCCCGGCGGTTGAGGGAGGAGAGGGTGCTGCATGTGCCGGCGAGGTATGTGGGCCGGCACGCTCTCCCTGGTCCGGCCTCTCCTACGCCGGCAGGGGGAAGCTCTTCGCCCTAGGAGGCGGCGTCGGTAACACGCTCCTGGACGTCGGCGACGGCCTTCTGGCCGGCGCTGACCGCGTCATCCACGCGGCTCTGGGCGAACCGAGTCTGCCGCCGGATGTCCCGGCGCAGCGAGCGGGCCTCCCGCTCGACACGGCCACGGTTGCGCTTGAGCACGCGCTGGACGGCGCTGCGCCGCTGGCGCAGCTCGCGCTCGACCCGGGTCCGGGTCCGCTTGAGCTGACGCTCTGCGCGGTTGCGGGCGGTGGTGCCACGCCGCTCGAAGCGGCGCAGGTCGCGCTCGATCCGCCGCTGGGCCGACTCGCGGCTGCGGTACGGCTTGACCGCCTCGGTGACCGACTCGATCACGCGATCGCGCGCGACGAGAGCGGCGCCGACGGGGACGAGCACCGAGCGCTCGGCCAGCTCCTGCGCCCGCTGGACGGGCGTCCGCTGGTGCAGCTCGCGTGTGGCCGCGGCGCGCTTGGCGGCCGCGCTGCGGCGCCGGGCGTTGGCGCGGCGCGTGGCGGCCGCGCGCTGCGCGCTGGTCGTGCGGGTATTGGTCGGGGTCATCTGGTGAAATCTTCTCCTTCGCGATGGCGGACTGACTGGTGTCTCGATGATTGAGCGGCAGGCTAGAGTAGCACCGAACACACGTTTGTAAACCCTCGCGGCGAGATTGTTACAGCCCGATGGTTTTTTGGCTTAGTTACGGAACCAAAGGGCTAGGACTTTGTAACAGATGGAACGTGTGTTCGCCGCATCCACGCCGGCGGGTCCTCCAGCTCCGCCATGGTGGGAAGGGCGTCCGGCGCGACCCATACGCGGTTGAGCGCGTCCACCCCGCCCGCCTCCACCACCGCATCGCAGAAGCGCTTGCCCAGCTCGTACTGCTGGAGCTTCAGATCGAGCCCCAGCAGCCGCTGGAGCAGCCGCGCGATGACCGACTGGGCCTGACGGCGTCGGCTCATCGCCTCGCGTAACCGCGCCAGCGAGGGCAGCAGCTGCGTCCCGACGGCGTCCATCACGTGCTCGGCGTGCCCCTCGAGCACCGCCATCACCGATTGGAGGCGCTCGATGAGCGCCCGCTGCTCCGGCCCCGTCACCACCGAGAGCAGATCGCCCGCCGCAATCGCGTCGGCCAGGGCGCGTAGGTCCGCCCGGCTGGGCAGCCGCAGCACCCGGGACGGCTCGAACGCCACCTCGAGCGAGTCCAGCAGCAGGCGCAGGAGGCCCGCGAGATGCCCGCGCAGCCACGGCACTCCCCCGAACTGAAGGGCGTGGGTGACCTCGTGCAGCGCCACCCAGCTCAGCAGCTCGTCCTCGTCCGCCCTCATGTCGCGGGCCGCCTCGTCCAGGTTGGGTCCGACGAACAGCAGCCGCGCCGGAGCCTGCGGCTCCAGGATCACGAGCTCGTACTGGCCCAGGACCCGTCGGGACACGTAGCCGAGCAGCACGCCGAGCTCGGCGGCCAGCAGAACGCCGGCCACGCCTTCGAGGACGGGCCCGGCGGGGCCGATGCCCCGGCCTAGCCGCTGCGCCAGCGGATCGAGCATCGGGCGCGCGGAGCGCAGGTTGGCCTCGATCCAGTCGGGGCGGTCGAGCAGCTCGGGCGCCGGCAGCGGGCGGTCGGGGGCCAGCCTCGTGTAGTCGCGAACCAGGCGCTCGCTCTCCTTTGCCAGGCCGGGGAGCGCCGGTCGCGGCTTGTGGCCGGGGTCTCCCGCCACCAACCCGGCCAGCTGAGAGGCGAGGGTCCAGTCGATCACCCTCCTGATGATGCCGGATGGCGACGGCCGGCCTAGGCGCGCGGGATCGAGGCCAGCTCGTCCAGCGCCCTCGCGCTGCGAGCCGCCACCACCGGAGAGTGCGGCTCGAGGTCGAGCGGCGCCCCGAGCGGCGGCTCGAACTTGGTGAAGGCGACGTGCCCGCCCGCCTCCCGGACGATTAGCTGGCCGGCGGCCGCGTCGAAGGCACGGCAGCGCTTGAGCGAGAGCATGGCGTCCATCCGCGCCGCCGCCACCTGGCAGAGGGAGACGGCGATCGACCCGAGTGCGCGCAGGCGGTGGGCCTGCCCCAGCAGGTCCTGTATGGATTCCGCGACCCACCTGGGGTCGGCGGACTCGATCCCCACGATCTCCAGGCGGCCCGTCCGATCGCGCCGCTCGCCGGCGTCGCCCGCCAGCGGCCGACCGTTGAGCGTCGCGCCCCCGCCGCGCCAGGCGGTCCACTCCTCCTCGGCCCCGTAGTCGTGGACGAACGCGAATGCCACGTCGGCCATCGTCCGCCCGTCGGCCACCGCGATCGAGATGGCATAGGGGGACAGGTCGCGCTTGGCGTTCAGCGAGCCGTCTATGGGGTCGATCATCACCAGTACACCGGGGTCGCCGTAGTCCACCCAGCCGCGCTCCTCCGAGGCGGCGGTGAAACGACGGCCTGCGCGGTGCAGGCGGTCGAGCAGGGCGAAGACTCCCTCCTCGGCGGCCTGGTCGATGACCAGAGACCGATCACCGCCCTCGCCGCGACCGGCGTCCACGGCCCGCTCGTGCGTGGTCGGAAGCTCCAGCAGGACCTGACGCAGCCGTCCCGCGGCCTGGCGGCAGAGGTCCAGCCACTCGGGCTCGCGGGGGCCGGCCGTGCCTTGGTCGGACGCGGGCATGCCGGCAATATCCTAGGAACGTGTCCTCGCCGCTCGACGGCCTCACCCCGGCTCAGGCCGAGGCGGCCATGCATCCCGGAGGACCGCTGGCGGTGGTGGGCGGCGCCGGGACCGGTAAGACCAGCACCCTTGTGGCCCGCTGCACCCGCCTGGTGGAGGGCGGCTGCGCGCCCGAGTCGATCCTGGTCCTCACCTTCTCGGCGCCGGCCGCCGATGAGCTGCGGGCCCAGCTGGAGTCGGCCATCGAGCGTCCATACGAGGACCTGGCCGTCTCGACGTTCCACTCGTTCTGCGCCCGCCTGCTGCGCGAGCAGGCCGCGACCGCCGGGATAGATCCCTTCGCCCAGCCGGTCACGCCCGCCGACCGCCTGGCGCTGCTGCTGGAGCGGATCGACGAGCTGCCCCTGCGGCGCCACGCCCTGCACGGCAACCCGGCCGCCCTCCTGGCGTCGTTCATCGAGCGCGTGGATCGGCTCAAGGACGAGCTGGTCAGCGCCGACGAGTACCGGGAGTGGGCCGAGAGCCTTCGCGACGGCGAGCGCGGCGCCCGCGAGCGCGAGTTCGCCGCCCTGTACGCCGCCCACGAGAGCATGCTGGCCGAGACCGGAGCCCTCGACTTCGGCGATCTCGTCCTGCGGGCCCACGGGCTGCTGCGCGACTCGCCCGCGGCCCGGGAGCGGATCGGCCAGCGCTTCCGCCATGTCCTGGTGGACGAATTCCAGGACACCAGTCATGCCCAGGGCGTCCTCCTAGAGCTGGTCGCCGAGGACCACGGCAACCTCACCGTGGCCGGAGACGACGACCAGGCGATCTACCGCTTCCGGGGCGCTTCGACGAAGAACCTGCGCGACTTCCGCGAGCGCCATCCGGACGCACGCACGATCGTCCTCGAGCGCTCGTTCCGGTGCGGTCGGCGCATCCTCGACGCCGCCGGTGCGGTGGTCGCCCGCAACCCCGACCGGCTCGAAAAGGCGCTCGAGGCGCCGGCCGGAGGCAGCGCCGAGTTCTGGCGCTGCGCGAACGAGCGGGCGCAGGCCCAGAGCGTCGCCGCCGACGTCGAGCGCCTGCTCGCCGTGGGGGGCGTGCCGCCCGCGTCGGTCTGCGTGCTGGTGCGCTCGGTGCGGCGCGAGGGCCAGGCGGTGGCCGTCGCGCTCGAGGAGCGGGCGGTCCCGTTTCGAATCGTCGGAGCCGCGGCCTTCTTCCAGCGCGCCGAGATCCGGGACGTGCTCGCCTGGCTGCGGCTGCTGGCGGACCCCGGCGACGCCGGGGCGGTGGTCCGGGCGCTGGCCCGCCCCCCGGTGGAGCTGCGCTCGATCGACCTCGCCCGCTGTACTCAGATCGCACGTCGGCGCAAGCTGGACATGGTCTCGGCCCTGGTGGCGGCGACCGAGGCGCCCCAGATCCCGCCCGAGGCCCGCGAGCGCATCCTCAACTTCCTGCGCATCTACCGGTCGGCGTCGGCGTCGCTGGACACCACCCGGCCCGACCTGTTCGTCCACCGCCTGATCGAGCGGCTGGGTCTGCGCCGGCAGCAGCTGTTCGCCGCGCAGGCCGACGTGGTCGAGCGGCTGGTGAACCTGGCCAAGTTCGGGGAGCTGGCCGCCGCCTACGGGCGGCGCTCGCCCCAGGCCACCCCGCGGGAGTTCGCACGCTACATAGCCGCAGTGGCCGATGCGGGCCTGCGCGAGGAAGAGGCCGTCGCGGAGACCCAGCCCCGGGCCGTCCAGGTCATGACCATGCATTCCGCCAAGGGGCTCGAGTTCGACCACGTCTACGTCCTGGGACTCGACTCCGCACGGGTGCCCGGGTCGCGGCGGGCGGCGCTCGAGCCGATCGCCGACGCGCTGCTGAAGGAGCGCGTGCCGCCGGAGTCGCGCGCCGGGCTCGTGGCGGAGATGCGGCGGCTGCTGTACGTGGCGATGACCCGGGCGCGGCGACAGGTGGTGCTGTGCTACGCCGAGCGCTCCGACGACGGGGGTCAGCGGACGCCCTCGCCGTTCGCGGAGGAGGCCCGCGCCGCGGTCGGCGGAGAATGGGAGCAGCACGAAGAGGAGCTGTTCGGACCCGCCGAGACGCTGCACTCCACGTTTCGGCTGCTGCGCGACGACCTGCTGGACACCGTCGCGCGCACGGGAAGCCGCCTCTCCGAGCTTCGGCTGGATACGGACCTCGACGTCTCGCACGCCGTGGTTCGCTACCTGGAGCTGCTCAAGCTGGCGGCGATGCTCGAGCGTCCGGCCGGCCAGTCGGTGGCCGAGGCGCTACCGGAGATCAACGCCCGCCTGGCGCGCGCGGTGACCTCCGAGCAGCGCGAGATCCTCCAGACGTCGGCGCTCGACGACTATCTCCTCGACACCGAGCGTGGTGAGCGGCGGCGCGCCCAGGCGATCGCCGCCCGCGACGAGCCCTCGCTGGAGGCCTTCCTGCCGCGGCGCGGCGACGGCCTGATGCTGTCGGCCTCCGATGTGGAGACCTACCGGATCTGTCCGCTGCGCTACAAGTTCGCGCGGGTCTTCCGGATCCCCCAGGAGCCGACGATCCACCAGCGGTTCGGGATCCTGATCCACCAGGTGCTCGAGCGCTTCCATGCCCGCGAGGCGGCATCGCTCGCGGAGCTGCTGGGGCTGCTCGACGCGGGGTGGCGCCGGGCCGGCTTCGGCGACTCCGACGAGGAGCGCCAGCTGCGCGACAAGGCGGCCACCGCCATGACCCGCTACCACGAGCGCTTCCGCACCGACGAGTCCGAGCCGGTGTGGTTCGAGCGGCCGTTTTCGTTCCGGCTCGGCCCGCACTTGCTGCGCGGGCGCGTGGACCGCGTCGATCGACTGCCGGGCGGCGGCTACGAGCTGATCGACTACAAGACCGGCCGGCCCAAGACCGCCGCGCAGCTGCGCGATGACGTGCAGCTGTCGCTGTACGCGGTGGGCGCGCGCGAGTCGTGGGAGCTCCACACCGCCGGCCAGGCCTACTACTACGTGCTCGATGACCAGAAGGTGCCGGTCGAGCGCGACGACGTCGACCGCGAATGGATCACCGAGACGGTGATGGAGGTGGCCGACGGGATCCTCGGCCAGGGCTTCGAGCCAACCCCCTCCTACGCCGCCTGCTCGACGTGCGACTTCCGGCTGATCTGCCCCGCGGCCGAGAAGTAGGGGCGATCGTGAACTAGCCCTGGAGTCGCCTGGCGAAGGCCAGGATCGCCCGGGTGGTGGGTCCGGGCTTTTCGAACATCGGGCTGTGGCCAGCACCGGGGATGAGGCGGATCTGCACGCCGGGAACCGCCCGATAGGCGCGCCAGGCCCCCGGCCGGGCGATCCGCTCGCGGGTGCCGAACACCACCAGGACCGGCCTGCGCAGCGCGGCCAGCCGCCGATCCAGCGACTGCGCCTTGACATACGCTCCCTCGCCCTTGCCCGAGCCCTCGTACGACGAGTAGGTCATGCGGCGGTTGTCCTGCACGACCCAGCCTGGGTAGTGGAAGCCGGGGGCGAACGCCACCTTGAACGCGTCGTAGAGGAGCGCGTCAGTGGCCAGCCGCCTGAGGGCGGGACCGACGAGCGGATAGAACGCGAGCTTGGCGGTGAGCGGCATGATGTCCTGGCCGGGACGTGCCGGCTCGTCCACGACGACGAGTCCGGCGACCAGCGGCGGGTCCGACTCGGCCAGGGCGATCGCCACCGCGGCGCCCATCGAGTGGCCGGCCACGATGGCCCGGCGCACGCCCAGGATGCGCATGACTCCGTCGACCAGCCTCGCCTGCTCGGACATCGAGTAGCCGTCGCGCGGCTTGGCCGACCCCCCGTCGCCAAGCAGGTCGATGCGGACAACCCGGTGGGAGCGGGCCAGGGCCGACACCGATGGCTGCCACCAGCGCAGCGAGGCGTCGAAGCCGTGCAGCAGCACGATGGGCGGAGCGTTGGCGGGCCCGTCCTCGCGCACCTGCAACGAGACCCCGCCGGGGAGGGTCACGAGGCTGCCGAGGTCGGCCCTCGCCGACTTGGTCTCACGCGTCGTGAAGTACGCGTTGACGACCAGGGCGACCGCGATCACGATCACCAGTCCGACGAGGACCTTCGCCAGCCGCCGCACGCGGGGCGAGCCTACCCCAGGACTACGGAGTGCCTAGGCCTCGCCGCTGCCGCGCTGGCGCAGGAACCGCTGGAACTCGCGCGCGATGGTGTCGCCCGAGGGCATCTGGCTGGGACCGATCTCCGTCTCCGAGTCCTCGGCCGCCTGCTCGAGGCGCTCGACGAACGCCTGCACGTCGGGATCG
>DATAEY010000072.1:0-5491 GCA_036257715.1 Solirubrobacteraceae bacterium
GCGTCGGCCAAGCCCCAGGGCGACTACTCGCTTGGCGCTTACGCCTGCTTGGTGCGCGACCTGCTGCTGGCGCTCGGGCACGAGCGCGCCACCATCGTCGGGCACTCGCTCGGGGGCGGTGTGGCGATGCAGTTCGCCTACCAGTTCCCCGAACGGGTCGAGCGCCTGGTCTTGGTCTCCAGCGGCGGGCTGGGGCACGACGTGCACCCGCTGCTGCGCGCGGCGGCGCTGCCGGGGTCCGAGCTCGTGCTTCCGCTGATCACCGCGCGGCCGCTGCGCGACGCCGGCGCCACGCTGGGCCGTCTGCTGGGCCGGGTCGGGCTGACCGTCGGGTCGGACCTCGGGGAGATGGCCCGGGGGCTGGCCTCGCTGGCCGACCTCAGCGCCCGACAGGCCTTCGTCCACACCATCCGCGCCGTGATCGACCCGACCGGCCAGCGAGTCGACGCGACCGACCGCCTCTACCTGGCCGAGACCGTCCCCACGCTGTTGATCTGGGGCGCGCGCGACCGCATCATCCCCGCCGCCCACGGCGCCCGCGCCGAGGAGCTGATGCCGGGCAGCCGGCTGGAGCTGTTCGCGGAGGCGGGCCACTTCCCCCACCACGACGAGCCGATCCGGTTCTTCACCGTGCTGCGCGACTTCGTGGAGACGACCGAGCCCGCCATCGTGGACCTGGAGGGCCTCCGCGAGCTGGTGCTCGAGCACGGGCGCATCGTGCAGATCACCGCCGCGGCCTGACCGAATAGACCTGCAGGTCCTTGGGCGTCCCCTTCGCCCGGAAGCGCCGGCGCCGACGAGCCTCGAAGCGGTCGGGGTCGAGGCGCTCGAGGACCGGCGCCGAGACGAGCACCTCGCCCTCCGAGGCGGCGTCGGCCACTCGGGCCGCGATGTTCACGTCCACGCCCAGGTAGTCGCCGCCCAGCTTCCGGGGGCGCCCCAGGTGCACGCCGGCACGCAGGGCGGGGCGATAGCCGGCTACCTCGATGCCGTCCAGGCCGGACTGGGCGGCGCACGCCGCCTCCACCGCGGCGGCGGGATCCGGGAAGGCGGCCATGTGGCCGTCGCCGAGGCGCTTGACCACGACGCCGTCGTACTCCGTGATCCCCCGCTCGACCGTGTCGCCTACCCGGCGCAGCAGGTCGAGGGCGGCGGCGTCGCCGGCCTCCAGCGCCCAATCCGAGAAGTTCACGAGGTCGGTGAACAGGATGGCCAGCTCGCGCTCGCCGCGGCCGCGCCCCTGCGCCTCCGACAGCGCCTGGTAGACCTGCATGACCCCGAGGCTCAGCTCCCGGGCGGCGCTCGGACGGCGGCTGACCTCGGCCAGGCGCCGGGCGGCGAGGTCGGTCGGCGCGCCGCGCGCGGTCGAGAGCGCGTCCCCGAGGCCGCTGTCCCCGGGCAGCAGCTCGCGCGCCGTGCGGGCGAGCCTGAGCGCGGCGGGCGAGCTGTCCAGGCGAGAGACCCGTTCCAGCAGGCGGGTGAGGCGGCCGTCGTCGCGCACCCGCCCGACCCTAGCGGGCGAGTGGTCCGGCTAGGGCGCCGGCATGCCGCCCGGCGTGGCGGCCGGCACCGGCTGGCTCGCCGGCGCGGGCGGCGCGGCGTCGCCGGTCCCGGGGGAGGGCGGAGCCTGTGCCGGAGGGGAGGACGGGAAGTGGGTGTCCGGCGTGGGGGCGGGGCCGGGCAGCGTGGTGGTGTCCGACTTGGTCTCCACACGGGTGGGATCGCCGACCGCGGTCGTGGCGGTCGGCTGGCCGGGGGCCTGACCCTGCGCCGCGTTGCCCCCCTGCGCCTGTCCCTGCTGCGCCTGGCCCGGCTGCGGGTCGCCCTGCTGCAGGTGATGCGCATCGCCCGCCTTGGCCGCGGTGCCCTTGCCGGCCTGGTCGGCGGTCGCGGTGGGATCCTTGGGCTCGGGCGTCGGCTCGGCCGCCTCATGGGCGGTCTTCTCGGCCTTGACCGCCACGCGAGGCGCCGTGACCGCTGGCGCGTGCTTGGCGTGCTTGGCCGTGACGTGCTGGACCTCGACCGCCCCGGCGGTCACCAGCGCCGCCGCAGCCACTCCGGCCGCCGCTTTGCTGGCGACCGCGCTCGCGCCGGCCGACAGCAGGCTGCCCGCCGCGGACCCCGCGGCCGCGCCTCCCGCCGCCACGCCCCCGGCCGCCGCGCCTCCCGCCGCCACGCCCCCGGCCGCCGCGCCTCCCGCCGCCACGCCCCCCGCCGCCACGGTGCTGGCCGTGGCGGCGCCCGCCGCGGCGGTCCCGGCCGTCCCGGCGGTGCTCGCCGCGGTGCCGGCCGCGGCGCCCGTCGCGGTGGTCGCCGCGCCACCGGCGGCGCCGCCCGCCGCGGTCGCGCCGCCGCCCGCCCCGGCTCCCGCGGAAGCCGTCGTGCCGAAGTGCGCCAGGGCGAGCTTCTTGAGCAGCAGGAGGGGCCCGACCGGGAACACCGCGGCCAGCGCCCGGTTGGTCTGCTTGAGCTGCCCCCGGAAGGCGGCGCAGCGGTCGCAGTTGCGCAGGTGGCGGCGGACCGGCGGGTCCAGGCGGCGCCGGATGCCCTCCGCCACCTCGCCCAGCTCGATCCTGACCGCCTCGCAGGACAGCATCCGCGCCTCGGCCGCCTCGGCCAGCGACACCCGGGCCCGGACCAGCAGCGACTTGACGCTGGGCACGGTGGTCTCCATCGCCTCGGAGATCTGGTCGTAGGACAACGCCTCCATCTCGCGCAGCAGGAGCGCCGTGCGCTGCGTCTCGGGCAGCAGCCAGACGTCTTCCATCAGCAGGCGGAACTCCTCGCGCTTGTGCACCTTGTCCGCCGTCGTCTGGCCGTTCTCGGACAGGTGGATGTCCATCGAGTCCACCCCGATGGCCTGGGCGCGGCGCAGGTGGTTGAGCGAGCGGTTGCGGGCGATCCGGTACAGCCAGGGCCTGACGTTCAGCGGCCGCTCGTCGGCCTGGATGGCGCTGAAGGCCGCGGCGAAGACCTCCTGCAGGACGTCCTCAGCGTCCTCGCGCGATCCCAGCATGTGGCGGCAGAACGCCAGCAGGCGCGACTGGTAGCGGCTGACCAGCGCCTCGAACGCGGCGTGGTTGCCGCGCCGTATGAGGGCGATGAGCCGCTCGTCCGACTGGAGCCGCAGGAGCGGGGACCGCCCGTGGCGGGTCGCCACGAGGGGAGGCTTGAGGGCGGAGACTTCCATGCGCAAACGGTCCTCTGGCCGCAGGACACGCTAGCAGCGCCCGAGTTGCGGGCCATCCGCCGGCTAGCATCAGGTTCGGCGCCCGGGTGGACAAATGGCAAAGTCAGGCGGCCTTAAAAGCCGTTGCCCTTCGGGGCTTGCGGGTTCGAATCCCGCCCCGGGTATCGTTGAAAACTATGGCGTTTGCAGGAAGATCGTTTGCGCTGCCCCACCCATTCAGGCGCCAGGCTCGCGCTCCGCGAGCGTGAGGTGGCGGATTGATCAGCAGCAGCCATCCGGGCTCCGCTCAGCCGCGCCGCGCGACGCCCGGTGGACGCGCTCAGGCGCCTAGTCGTCTAGCGAATATCCGGTCAGGAAGTCGTAGCGCGCTATCCGCTTGTCCACCTTGGCCAGCAGCTTCGGCGGCCAGGACACCTCGCGGCGACTCCGACGTGGTGTCTCGAACACCACCTTCGAACAGCTCTCCAGGTAGGCCGGAGTTGGCTCGAGCCCCAGGAATCGGCACAGGTGGGTCAGCTGCTCTCGAGGCGCTGCGACCAACTCCTCGTGGCGGACATCCATCACCCGCTCGCCTAGCCTCTTGCGCAGCCGCGCGTTGGCGCGCAGCGTGTCGAAATGGCGCTGGCTGATTCGGTGAAGCCGCCTGTTGTTGGGCTTGCGCATGATCGAGGCGATGTTGTCGTAGGGGTTCCGCACCACATGGATGACCCGCACCGGCACGCGCAGCTTTCGCTCTAGGCGCGGCACGAGATCCGACTCTGCGGCTAGTACCCGGGTCGATTCGCCACCCTGCTTGTCTCCGATCACCCGCAGGCGAGTAGACCGACCTTGCCAGGCGCCAGGGACCGACAGTTCGTAGCCGGGGCGTGGGCTCGCTCCCCCCCGTGCGAACGCGCGCTCGTTCTCAAGGATTCGCTTGTAAAGCTCGCGTTTTCTCATCCCGGCCGAAAATAGGGAGAGCGCGCCGAGTTCGTGGGCGATGACGGCCTCTGGATGGGCGTCCAGGAGCGCGCCCACCAAGCTGTGCCCGGAGCGTTGGTACCCGATGAAGATGCAGAACGTCCGAACCTGCGAGAACTGCAGGCGATCGTGCCACCACTGCACCGCTGTGTCGGCCACGCCACTCATGAGCGCCTGGCGTCAACGGTGTCGTTCGTCGGAACCATTGGTCTGGTTTCGGCCATGAATTAGGGCACACTCAGCGGTGGCACAGCTCAGCTCGAGCCCTGTGCTCCCGGGGCAACGACCGGGGTGAGTCCCGCCAGTTCTCGGGCTCCGGTGTCTTGGTTGGAGCCGCACGGCTCAGGCCATGGCCGGTGAACCCTGAGATCGTTCGGCAGGAGCGAGGCTGCTCTGGAGCCTTTCGTCCTCAGACGCTCGCCGAGCCGGTCCAAGTCCGCCCGCTGGCTGCAGGACACTAGCACCGCCGGGCGCTACAGCTACCATGGAGCCGCAGGGCGACGACTCACCCGCCCCAGCCGCCGAACTGCTTCCAGCCAGGCGTCGGTGCCAGGGGCTGACGACGCCGAGGACCGTTCCGAGATGGCCACCCCACGACCGCCCGCCGAGGAAGAGACGTCATGGCTGCTGCCGTGGAACGAGCTGCTGGACGGTCGGCTGCGGCGCTTCACGCGCGGCGTCGACTACTCGGGCCCGGCCGAGGTGATGGAGCAGGAGGCCCGCAACGCCGCCATCGCGCTGGGCAAGACGGCCGTCACGTTCCGCGACGACATGGAGTTCTTCGAGTACGTCTGGGTGCAGTTCATGGACGGCAAGCTCGAGGAGGGGGCGCCGTGCCCCAAGTGCGCCAACACCTCGTTCGAGAAGCTGCAGGAGTACTTCGTGCGCTGCACCTCGTGCCGCTCGTTCTTCGCGCTCACCCAGCCCAAGCCGGTGCTTCCCGAGCCGAAGGCACCGCCGCCGGTGGCCGAGGTCGTCGCTTTGAAGCTGCTGTCCGCCCAGGGAGATGAGACCGACCGAGTCGGCGCGCACGAAGAGCTCCTGCTGGAGTTAACCTGCGACTTTCGCCGGCCCGTCTGGGGAGCCCGTGTGGCGTTTAACTTCTTCACTGGCAGCAAGAAGACCCTGCACATCGGCTCGCCCGAGGTCACGCGGGTACCCGAGCCGGAGATCGTCCGGTTCACCCTCCGAGTCGCGCCTGACCTCCTGCCACCCGGCGACTACGTCGTCGATCCAGTGGTGAGGACGATACCCGACAAGGGCGGCGACGCCATCCGGCTCAAGGCGGACGAGGTGCGCAAGAACGTGGGGATATCTGATCATCCTCCCACGGTGCGCCAC
>DATAEY010000073.1:0-7181 GCA_036257715.1 Solirubrobacteraceae bacterium
CCTCCTCGGCCAGCGGCAGGGCCGTCGCCGGAAGCCTGTGCGGTGCGGGCGCCTCCGGCGTCAGGCGGCGGCGCGCGCTCGGTCGCGGTAGATGCGGTAGTCGCGGCGGTCGGGCCTCAGGCCGGCGGCGAGCGCCAGCGGCGCGCGGGCCTCGGCGTGCCGGCCGAGCTGCTGAAGGGACCGTCCGAGGCAGAACAGCGCGTAGTGGTTGGTGGGCGCGCGCTCGACGATCGCCTCGAACTCGGTCCTGGCCTGCTCGTAGCGCCGGGCGTGGAAGAAGGCACGTCCGAGCGCCTCGCGGATCGACGTCGGCCAGGGGTCCAGGTCGCGGGCCCGCGCCAGCGGGACGATCGCGGCGTGGTAGTCGCCGGCCTCGAGAAGCGCGGTGCCGCGCCGGAAGAGGTCGTAGACCGAGTCCACCTGGGCCAGTTTAGGGGGCCGGCGAGCGCGGGCGCCGAGGCGGCTCCCCAGCCCCGGGGGCTTGGCTCGACAGCGCGTGTGGTGGCAGGGCCCACAACGCCCGGATCCTGCCCCGCAGCCCGCACCCGCGCGCCAGCGCGCGGCGCAGGGAGCGCCGCTGCGCCGCGGTCGGCGGCGACGCTCCATAGCCAAAGCGCGCCGCGCGCAGCGCCCGCAGGTAGGCGGCACCGGGATCGCCGGCGAACCGGCCCTCGAGGGCCCGCAGCGTGGTCGGCGGCGCCGCCGGCTGCCCCGCGCGCCGCAGCGCGCGCTCGAGCTCGTCGACCGCGCCGTCGCGGCCCGCGGGGCGCCGTCGGACGAGCGTCGACCAGGCGCCAACCATGCTCATCGCCGCCAAGGCCACGGCCAACCACGGCACCCACCCGGTCTCGCGGGCCGCCGCCCGCCGGAGCGCCGGCCGCCCCGCCTGCGAGCGGTCTCCACGCGCCGCGTCCGGGACGCCCTCGGCGGAGCCGGTTCCCGGCGCCGGCGCCCCGATCCGGGAGCGGGCCGGAGCGGCGCCGGGCGTGGGGTCGAAGGTCACCCACCCGTAGTGGGGGAAATACGCCTCGACCCAGGAGTGGGCGTCGAGGTCGCGGACGATCCACTCCCGGCGGCGCGGGCTGTAGCTTCCGGGGGCGAAGCCGCCGGCCACCCGGGCCGGAACGCCGGCCATTCGCAGTAGCAGGGCCATCGCCCCCGAGAATTGCTGGCAGTACCCCGCCCGGTCCACGAACAGGAAGGCGTCCAGGGGCACCGCCCGGCGCGGCGGCGCCTCGCTGTAGCCATAGCCCCGCGCCAGCCGGGAGAGGACGCGCCGCGCGTAGTCGTACGGCGAGCGCGACGCCCGCGCCATCCGGCGCGACAGCGCCCACGCCCGGGCGTAGGGCGACGCCGTCAGCGCGGCGGCCGCCGACGGCGAGGGGCCGCGGCCCCACGGCGCGAGCACCACGCGTCGCGCCGGGGCCCCGGGCGCAGCGCGGGTGGGCACGGTCAGCTCGAGATAGCGGTTGGCCAGCCCGGGATAGCTCGTCCCCGCGCTCGCCAGCTGGGCGGCGGTGGGCCGGGGGTCGTAGACCGTCGCGGCGTAGGAGTCGCCGCGCGACAGCGGCGCCTCCAGCCGGAACGTTCCCGGCGCCGGGGTGGACACGGCGGCGCTGGGCGGGCGATCGACGAACAGCGCGGTTCCCGCCGCCACGAGGTCGCTGGAGCGCAGCGCCTGCACCGTCACCCGGATGCGCTGGTTCCACGACCGGTGCCGCGCGTACGCGCCGGGCAGCTCGTCCGCCAGGGTGGCGCCGAAGCGCCGGGGGGAGCGAACCCACCTGGTGCCGTCGAACGCGTCGAGGTCGACCGCCTTCCAGTATGCCCGGCGCGCGGCTCGGACCCGGAAGAGCTCGCGGCCGTCGCGCGGCCACGCGATCGGCCCGTAGCGGTGGTCGAAGTCGAACGTCACCCCCGAGCGCGTGCCGAGCCTCTGGGCGAACGACTCGTAGTCGAACCACGGCCGCGAGGGATCCAGCCCAGGCGCGATCACCGCCCCAAGCGCGATCGCGGCGGCGGCCAGGCTGGCGGCCACCAGCGCGTCGCCCCGTCGGATGTCCTCCAGCCACAGCAAGGCCGCGACCAGGGCCGCGAACAGCGCCCCGTGCAGCACCGGGTGGGGGTCGGCGAGCTGCGCTGCAGGCACCCCGTACAGGACGCAGAGCAGGACCGCGGCGGATATGCGCCCGCTGCGCCGACCGGGCCAGAACGCGAAGGCCGCCGCCCCGATCAGCAACGCTCCGCCGCCCAGGGTGATGGCCAGCCGTGGCCACTCGTCGGCGCCCCCGTAGGGGACGCTCAGGTCGGGAAGCGATGCAACGCCCGACCGCACCCCGTCGGCCAGCTCCCCCCACGCGGCCGGCGCCAGCAGGCCGATCCGCGCGCCGGCCGCGGGCACGGCGGCCGCGGCGGCGGCGATGAGCACGAAGAGCGCCGCCGGAGCGCGGCTTCCCCGGCGCCCGGCGCCGCAGGCCACCAGCCCGACCGCGGCTGCCAGCGCGACCGCCAAGACCTCGGTCATCTGCCGCAGGGCGCCGGGAGCGACCATCCCCGACCATCCGAGCGCGCTCCAGCCGCCGAGGACCGCGAAGGCCGCGAGACGCGCGAGCGGTGCGGGCAGCACCGGCGCCGCAGGGCCGGGCGCGCGGTGCGCCGACGCCGCTGCGGCGGCCACGCTCAGGCCGCCGCCCTCCGCGCCCGTCGGCCCAGCAGGTAGCCGCGGCAACCCGCCACCTCGATCACCGGGCTACCGCGAGCCGGACGGCCGGCCGCGACCGGAGCCACCAGCAGCGGCGCGGATCCCGGCGGCGCCAGCGCCTCGGGGCGCGCTGGCAGCCTGGCCGCGACGTAGATCACGGCTCCCGCCCTCCCCCTCAGAGCGCCCGGCGCGGGCTCTGGCCCGTCCTCCACCAGCGCCAGCGAGGCCCAGACCCCCGGCCAGGCACCGAGGTCCGGCCCCACCCGGCGGGGCCGCCACTCGCCGGGGAGGAGTACCGAGCACCCGCCCGCGCGAGCGAGGTCCAGGCAGACGGAGGCGGCCGCGCGCACCGCGCAGTCCAGGTGCTCGGCGGCGACGGGCCCGGTGGAGTCGAGGATTACCAGGGGGCGAGCGTCCGCCTCCGGGGACAGCCGCCGCTCCAGCAGGCCGGCGCCTCGAGCCAGGGCGGGCCAGTGGATCCGCGAGGCCGGCGTGCCCGGACGGTACGGCCGCAGCCCGTCCGGCTCGATCCCGTGCACCCCCGACGCCGGGGCCCGAGGCGGCGCGGCGTCGCTCTCCGGAGCGCCGGCCATCGGCCGGACGGGCTCGACCCTGGGGAGGACCAGCACGTCCGCGGCCACGGCGGTCCTCACCCCGCGGCGCGCGACCCCCAACGGGTCGCGCAGGATGAGGGTCGGGGGCTCCAGCCGGCGCCTGCCTCGCCGCGCGAAGCGCACCTCGATCCGAACCGCCGCGCGCCTGCGCCCGCAAGGCAGCGACGCCGGCGCCTCGAGCAGCCGGTCGACGATCTCGCCTCCGGGCAGCCCCACCCGACCGGTGGCGACCAGCCGCATGCTCATGGGCTGGCCCTCTTCCACCCGTCGCCGGTCCACCTCGCGCGTCAGCGCGGCGCCCGCGGCCGCGATCCGGCACCAAGCCCAGAGCCCGACCGGGAGGCCGGTGACCGCCACGCCGGCCACCAGCAGCGGTTCGACGTCGAACGCCGCGCCGGCGGCCAGCATCGCGATCCCGAGGGCCGCGGTGGCGGGTGGGCGCGGCATCGCGGCTAGAGCGCGCGGATGGCGTCCAGGGCGTCTGCGACGACGTGGCGGCGGACGTGGTCAGGAGAGTCGCCGGCCGACTCGGGCGCCAGCAGCAGCCGGTGGGCTAGCACTGGCTGGGCCAGCGCCTGAACGTCGTCGGGCAGGGCATGGTCGCGGCCCTCGAGCAGCGCCGCGGCCTTCGCCGCCCGCAGGAGCATGAGGCCGGCCCGGGGGCTTGCGCCCAGCTCCACGCGCGGATCCGACCGGGTGCGCCCGAGCAGCTCCACCACGTACTCCCGCAGCGCCTCGCTGGCATGCACCCTTCCGGCGGCGTCGGCCAGCGCCACGACCTCGGTGGGGGTGGCGACGGGATCCAGCTGCAGCACGCGGTCGCCGGCCTCGTGACCGGCCAGCATCCCCGCCTCGGCCTCCGCGGTGGGATATCCGAGCGCGACCCGGGCCATGAACCGGTCGACCTGGGCCTCGGGCAGCGGGTAGGTGCCCTCGTACTCGATCGGATTCTGGGTGGCGAGGACGAGGAACGGGCGGGCCAGCTCGTGGGTGTGGACGTCCACGGTGACTCGCCGCTCCTGCATGCATTCGAGCAGGCCCGACTGGGTCTTGGGAGAGGCGCGGTTGACCTCGTCGACCAGCACCACGTTGGCGAAGATCGGGCCGGGCCTGAACTCGAAGCGCTGCTCGCGCTGGTTGAACACGCTGGTGCCGACGATGTCGGCCGGGAGGAGGTCGGGAGTGCACTGGACGCGCGCGAACTGGGCGTCGATCGAACGGGCGAGCGCGCGGGCCAGCGCGGTCTTCCCCACCCCGGGGTAGTCCTCGATCAGCACGTGGCCCTCGGCCGCCAGCGCGACCAGGACCACGCCCAGAACCTCGTCGCGGACCTCTACCGCACGCTTGACGTTCCCGGCGATGCGCCGGGCGGTGGCCGCAGCGGCGTCGCGCTCACCTGGCGCGATCCGCTCCAGCGGTTCCATCCCTCGCCTCGTCGCGCAGCCTCACCACCTCGTCGAGCACCGTCGCGGCGACCTGCGCCTTGCCGGCGCGGGGCACGTGTCGCTCGCCGGACCCGGTCACGATCGTGACCTCGTTGTCGGCTCCCTCGAACCCGATGTCGGCCCGTGAGATGTCGTTGACCACGACGGCGTCAAGCCCCTTGCGGGCGCGCTTGCGGCGTGCGGACTCGACCGCGTCGGGGCCGTGCTCGGCGGCGAATCCCACCACCGTCTGGCCCGAGCGGCGGCCGGCCGCCAGGCCCCCCAGGACGTCCTCGGTGCGCTCGAGGTTCAGTGTCAGGCTCTCCGCCGCCTCCTTGCGCAGCTTGCCGGCGGCCGGCAGCCTGGGTCGGTAGTCGGCCACCGCCGCGGCCATCAGCAGGACCTGGCAGTGGGGGAAGCGGTCCCTGCACGCCCCAGCCAGCTCATCGGCGGTGCGCACGTCGACGTAGCGGACCGCCGGGTTGCGAGGGAGCCCGACGTTGGCAGCCACCACCGTGACGTCGGCTCCGCGCCGGGCCGCTTCGTCGGCCAGCGCATAGCCCATCCGCCCCGACGAGCGGTTGCCGACGAAGCGCACCTCGTCGATCGGCTCACGCGTGCCGCCCGCGGTGATCAGCACGCGCAGCCCATCAAGCGGCCCGCCGCCGGCCGGCACGACGGCCTCGAACGCGGCCAGCAGCCGCTCCGGCTCCTGAAGGCGCCCGATCCCCCACTCGCCGCGAGAGCCGAGCGCGCCGCTGTCGGGCTCCAGGACCCCGATGCCCCGCTCGGCCAGCAGTGCGAGGTTCGCGCGGGTGGCCGGGTGGCGGTACATCTGGTCGTTCATCGCCGGCGCCACGAGCACCGGACAGGTGGCCGCGAGGGCGGCGCTGGTCAGCAGGTTGTCGGCGTGCCCGCCAGCCAGCTTGGCCAGGGTGTTGGCGGACGCCGGCGCGATCAGGTACGCGTCGGCGCTGCGGACCAGCTCGAGGTGGGACAGGGGGTCATGGTCGGGGGAGGGCTGGTCGGGGAAGGCGCCCCGCGCCGGGTCGCGCTCGAACTCGGACACCAGGACGGGGGCCCCGCTGACCGCCGCGAACGACGCGGACCCGACGAACCGCCGGCTAGCCGGCGTCTGGACGACCCGCACCGCGTGGCCGGCCTTGGTGGCCAGGCGGACCAGCTCGAGCGCCTTGTAGGCGGCGATCCCGCCGCTCACGCCGAGCAGCAGTCGCGCCACGAAGGCTCCTCAGACCGCCACCGGACTCCTACCGGTAGCGGTACTTGAGCTTGCCGGCCGCGACCTCCTCCAGCGCCAGCGTGAGGTAGTTCTTGGAGCGGCTCTCGACCATCGGCGGGGGGAATTCGTCGAAGGTGCCCTCGCCGAGGTTGTGGTAGTAGGAGTTGATCTGGCGCGCACGCTTGGCCGCCACGATCACGCTGGCGTAGTTGGAGTCAACCCTGTCGATCAGCTTGTCTATGCGGGGTGAGATCACGAAGAGACCCTTTCTGGTGCCCGCCGGCCAGTCTACCGCGCCCCTCGCGCCGGCCCGCCGGCCTGAAATCCCTCATTCGCGCGCCAGCACGCCGGTGACTATGGCGGCCAGGTCGTCGACCGCATCCTCGAGGCGGTCGTTGACCACCACGTGCCCGAACTCCTCGCGTGCCGCCATCTCCTCGCGGGCGGTCGCCAGCCGGGTCTCGACGTCGCGGGCGGCGTCGGTGCCGCGCCCCACCAGCCGCGCCCGCAGCGCCTCCAGCGACGGCGGCGCGATGAACACCTGCACCGCCTCGGGCATGGCCGCACGCATCTGGCGAGCCCCCTGGACCTCGATCTCGAGCACCAGGGGCACCCCCGCCCGCAGCCTGCGCTCGAGCTCCGAGCGCAGGGTCCCGTAGCGGTGCCCGGAGTAGCGCGCGTGCTCCACGAAGTCGCCGGCGGCCACCCGGCGATCGAACTCCCGGTCAGACATGAAGTGGTAGTCGACGCCATCCCGCTCGGAGGGACGGGGCGGGCGGGTGGTCGCCGACACCGACAGTTCCAGCTCGGGCACGCGCTCCATGAGTCCACGGATCAGCGTCCCCTTGCCGACGCCGGACGGGCCGGTGATCACGAATACGTGGGCCATGCCCGGTCTACGGGCGGCCGGGCCGAGCTAGCGGTTCAGGCTGACGACCAGCTCCGAGCGCTGGCGCTCGGACAGGCCGCCAATGGTCTTGCTCGGCGAGATGCGGCATTGGGCGAGGACCTTGTTGACCTTCACCCGGCCGTACTTGGGCACCGCGAGCAGCATGTCGAAAACCTTCGCAGTCTCGACGTAGCTCGGCGGATCGAGCAGCAGGGTGTGGATGGACTGGCGTCCCGCCTTGAGGTCGCGCTTTAGCTGGGCGCGCCGGGTGCGGATCTCGTTGGCGCGCGACAGTGCGTCCATCCGCTGCATC
>DATAEY010000074.1:0-7925 GCA_036257715.1 Solirubrobacteraceae bacterium
CTGGCGCAAGCGCATCTACCAGGGCACCGAGGAGGAGCCGGGAGCGGCCCGCAAGGCGGGCGTCACCGGAGACCTTCGCCCCTACCGGCTCCGCGGATCGTTCGTGAGCCTCCTGCTCTGGGAGGGCAAGTCGATCGCCTACGTCGCGGAGCAAGCGGGGCATGACGTAGCGACCCTTAGCACCTACTACGCGGGCGTTCTCCACGATCTTGAGGGGAGCCCCCGCGTGGGCGCCGAAGAAGCCATCCGCCAGGCGCGATCTGATGCTGAACTACGCTCAGGCTACGCTAAGAGCGCGAGCGATCAGTCAAGTTAGTCCCCGGATTCCCCTGATTTGCAGGCAAGCCGACGCCCGGACTCGAACCGGGGACCCCTTCATTACGAGTGAAGTGCTCTACCAGCTGAGCTACGTCGGCGCCTGGGCGAGTGTAGCGGCGGCAGGGCCGGGTCCTTCGGGTGGGGTCCCGGGCGCGATGGGGCTCCACGACGGGCCGGCGTCGTAGGGTGCCCCGGTGGTCCAACCGGCGATCGCGGTCCACGGCGGCGCGGGGGGCAGGCGGGCGGAAGACCACCGCCCGCACCACGAGGCGCTGGCGCGGGCGCTCGAGGCGGGCGCCGCGCAGCTGGGCGCCGGCGATAGCGCGGTCGCCGCCGTCCAGGTCGCCGTGCAGCTGCTCGAGGACTGCCCGCTGTTCAACGCGGGGCGGGGCTCGGTGCTGCACCGCGACGGCGCGGTCGAGATGGACGCAGGGATCATGTGCGGCCGCCGGCGCGCGGCCGGGGCGGTGGCGGCGGTCACCCGGGTGCGCAACCCCGTCGCGCTGGCGGCGGCGGTGATGGAGCGCACCGACCATGTGCTCCTGGCCGGCGCGGCCGTCGAGCGCCTGGCGGAGGAATGGGGCCTGCGCCTCGAGGATCCCGAGTGGTTCGTCACCCAGCGTCAGCGCGAGCGCTGGGAGGCAACCGCCGCAGGGACGGTGGGAGCGGTGGCACTGGACTCGGACGGGCACCTGGCCGCCGCCACCTCGACCGGTGGCCTGCGGGGCCGGATGCCGGGCCGGGTTGGCGACTCGCCGCTGGTGGGGGCCGGCGTCTACGCCGAGGACGGCGTGTGCGCCGTGTCGGCGACCGGCGACGGCGAGCACCTCATCCGCGCGGTGGCGGCGCACGAGGTGGCGGCACTCGTCCGCCACCTCGGCATGCCGCTGCCGGAGGCGGCCGGCGCGGTCCTCGACCAACGCGTGCGCCCGCTGGGCGGGCACGGAGGGCTGATCGCCATGTCGCCGGCCGGCGAGGTCGCCATGCCGTTCACCACCGGGCTCATGTACCGCGGGTGGCTCACCGGCGGTGGGCCGGCGAAGACTCGCGTGGGTAGCGCCCCTTAGGCGCCGGGGCAGATCGTCACATCCCGAGCCGCCGGCGCCGACCGATGGCCGGCGATGGTCGCCGGCCGTGATCAAGCTCGGCTCGCGGGGGGCACAATGCTATCCGTGGAGTCGCTTCGCGGAAATCTGTTGGTCGCCGGCCCCGAGCTGCTCGACCCCAACTTCCACCGCAGCGTGGTCCTGATCGCCGACCACGGCGAGGAGGGTGCGATGGGCGTCGTGCTCAACCGCCGCAGCGAGCACACGGTCGAGGAGGCGGTGCCCGATCTCGGCGAGCTGGTCGACCCCGGCGAGCATGTGCACGTCGGCGGTCCCGTACAGCCGACCGGCGTGGTCGTGCTGGCGGAATTCGACGACCCGTCCGAGGCCGCGGCCACCGTCTTGGGCGACGTCGGGTTCGTGGCCGCCGGCAGCGACATGGACGGGCTTCCCGCCATCACCCGCCGGGCGCGGGTGTTTGCCGGCATTGCCGGCTGGGGCCCGGGCCAGCTCGAGTCCGAGCTCGAGCGCGACGACTGGATCGTGGAGCCCGCCGAGCGCGAGGACCTCTTCAGTGACGATCCGGACCACCTCTGGAGCACGGTGCTGGAGCGCAAGGGCGGCAGCTACGCGCTGGTGGCGCGGATGCCGCCCGACCCGTCGATGAACTGAACGGTGACGGCACAGGCGGCAGCCGGGCGGACCGACGGCGGATACCGCGTCGCGCTGCTGGACTGGCTGGCCTGCGCCGCCGGTGGACGTGAGGAGCCCGCCGCCCGTGCGGCGCTGGCCGCCGGCGAGGGGTTTCTGGAGCGGGTGGCATTCCTGGGCGCCGCCGGGCATGTCCTCGACTTCGACGACACCTATCTCCCCGGACTCGCCCATCTCAGCGCCCCGGTGGCTCCCGCCGCCCTGGGCCTCGCAGCGGAGCTCGACGCACCGGTGGGTGAGGCGCTCGACGCCTACGCCGCGGGGTTCGAGGCGATGGGGGCGCTGGCTCGGGCCGCCCATCCCGCGCTGTACGAGGGCGGCTGGCATCCCACCGCGGTGTGCGGAGCGGTGGGCGCGGCGACCGCCGCCGCGCGGCTGCTGGGGCTCGATTCCGCCGAGGAGGGCAACGCGGTGCGGCTGGCCGCCCTGCGGGCCGGCGGCCTGCGGGCGGCCTTCGGCTCCGATGGCAAGTCGCTGCAGGTCGGCATGGCCGCGGCCGAGGGAGTCCTGGGGGCGCGGATGGCGGCGGCTGGCGCGCGGATCTCGCAATCCGTGCCCGATGGGCCGGCCGGGTTCGAGGAGGCCTTCGGCGCCCACTGGGCGGCGGCCGGCGACGGCGGCGCCGCCGTGGCGCAGAACTGGATCAAGCCGTGGCCGTGCTGCCTGATGGCGCACAGCGCGGTGGAGGCGGCGGCCACCGCCCGGCGGCAGGGCGTCGACGCCCGCGCCGAGGTCACCGTCACCGTGCATCCCCGCGCCCGGCGCGCCGCCGCCTACGACGACGTCGACGACGGTCTGCAGGCCAAGTTCTCCCTCCCCTACCTAGTCGCCTACACCCTGCTGCGCGGTGAGCCTTCGGCGGCGAGCTTCGCGGGGGTCGACGCCGAGGCCCGGGCGCTGGGCGCGGATCGGATCCGGGTCCGGACCGACCCTGCGATGGGTGAGACCGAGACGGTGCTCGAGGCGGACGCCGGCGCGGTCTTCCGCGTCGCCCATTCGCTCGGATCCCCACAGCGGCCGATGAGCGAGGAGCAGCTGGCGGCCAAGGTCGAAGATCTGGCCGGCCGACGCCTTGCGGGCGCGCTCCACGACCTCCAGCGTCCCGTCGCCGAGCTGCTCTCCGCCGCCGGCCTCAACCGTCCCGCGGTGCCGGCTAGCTGAGCGCGTCCCAGGCTCGTAGGCGTGGCAACGGGTCGAGCGGGCGTCCGCCGGAGTACCAGTGGGCGGTCCAGACCTCGAAGTGCAGGTGCGGCGCGGTGGCGTCCCCGCTCTGGCCGACCCGGCCGATCGGCTCCCCGGCACGCACCTTCTCGCCGGGCGACACCCGGGCGGCGCCCAGGAGATGCATGTAGACGTGGTCGGTTCCGTCGTCGGCGGCGATCACCAGGTAGTTGCCCGCAGCGCCCTGGAAGGCGCGGTGGGTCACCCGGCCGCCGCGGGCGGCCACCAGCAGGGTGCCGGCGGACGCGAGCACGTCCTGACCCCGGTGTCGGTGCCCGGCGCGTGGCGCGCCGAAGACGTTGATCGACGTTCCGTAGCTGTGAGGGCCCCGGATCGGGAACACATAGCCGGTGACCGCGACCGGCACTTCGCCGGCGTCGCGGCGCAGCTTGGCTCCGGCGGTCGGTGTCGTCCCTCCAGTCCCGGCGTGGCCTCCCGAACCGGCCGAGGCGGTCTCGGCGCCGGCCAGGGCGAGGGCGAGCAGGGGGCAGACGGCGAGCGATATGCGCGCGCGACGGGTCAGCAAGCTCACGAAAACGACCTCTCTTTCGGTTCGCTTCCGGGGTTAGCTGACGGGCTCGCGCGGAAAGAGCCGCGCTACGCCGGCCCGCCGCCGTGGGCGGCGAAGCGAGCGATTCGCCCCTGACTACTCGGGTCCCCCGGCCGCCCGGGCGGCGCCGTGGCGCGGCCGAGCGGTTCAGCCAGGTCTTGATAGCCGCCCTAGACAGGTCAGCGCCGCCAAAGTTTCGCCCCCTCACGAAGGTCTTGTGCCGATCGGCACGAGCTCTGCGCTCGACTAGCGTTCACCGCTTGAGCGCCCCGAGCTTCGACCTCCAGTCGCACTCGATCCACTCCGACGGCGCCCTGCCCCCGGCCGAGGTGGTGGCGCTCGCCGCGGCGGCCGGGGTCGAGCTGCTGGCGCTGTCCGACCACGACAGCGTCAACGGAGTCGACGAGGCGCTCGCGGCGGGCGAGGAGCAGGGCGTCCGGATGGTGCCGGCGACCGAGATCTCCGCGCTGCGCTCACCCGACGAGGACGTCCACGTTCTCGGCTACGGCGTCGACCATCGCGACCGCGGCCTGCTCGACTGGCTGGAGGCCTCGCGGGCGGATCGCGAGTTGCGGGCCGAGCGGCTGGCGCAACGCCTCGAGGAGCTCGGGTTCGAGGTCGACCGCTCGGTGATCGAGAAGCGCCGCGCGGCCGGCAAGACGGTCGGACGCCCCCACATCGCCGCCGGCGTGCTGGCACGGGCGGGCAACCGCCAGCGCCTGGCCGAGGAGGGCATCGACGACGTCGGGCCGTTCATCGCGGCCTATCTCATCCCCGGCGCACCCGGCTACCTGCCCCGCCTGACCCCGACCGTGGAGGACGCGGTGAGCGCCATCCACGACGCCGGCGGTGTGGCCGTGTGGGCCCATCCGTTCTGGGACCTCGAGTCGCCCGACGAGGTGCTGGCCGAGGTCGACCGCTTCCGCGCCTGCGGGCTGGACGGGGTCGAGACGTTCTACGCCACCCACACCCGGGAGCAGACGCACCTGCTGCACGAGCATTGCAGCGCCCGGGGCCTACTGCAGACCGGCTCGGCCGACTTCCACGGCCCCGACCACAAGCAGTTCAATGCCTTTCGCGCCTTCGACCTCTACGGCCTCGAACCGGTCCTGGGCCCGATCGCCTGAGTACGGCTATCCGCCGCCGCGTCGGAGCGTCTCCTCCAGCCGGTAGCCCAGCGCCTCGCAGGCGAGCTCCTCGGCGACGTTGAGGACCAGGCGCTGGCGAGTGTCCTCGACCAGCTCGACCGCCGCTCGCAGGGACTGCGGGTCGCGCTGCTGCGCATCGGCGGCCAGCTCGGATTCCCGGTCGCAGTTGCAGGACAGCTCGTCGGCGTCCCAGGCGGCACAGGCCAGGTCCCGGTACCACAGGCCCACCAGGCTGAGTCCCAGGTCGAGCGCCTCGGTCTCCGCCCGCCGGCGTGCGCGGCGTGCGCGCTCGGCATGCTCGCTGTCGGCCCGACGGCGCTCGCGGCGGTCCAGGTACTCGCGGCGGCGCTGATGGGCCTCGTCGAGCTCGGCGACGGCGGCGTCTCCGCGCCGGCGCGCCCGCGCGAGCAGGTCACGCCAGGGCCGCGACGACATCTCGCCGGCCAGGCCGGCGCGGGCGAAGCGCTCGGCGGCGGCCCGCAGGCCGGGCCCTTCCCCGGTGGCCAGCCGCACCGCCCGATCGCCGGCTCCCAGGGCGAGCCGGGCGCAGGCGCGCGCGGCGAGGTGGTCGACCCCGTGGTCGGCCTGCAGCCGGCGCGCGATCTCCTCGGCGGGCAGCGGGTCGAAGCGGACGTGCTGGCAGCGGGAGGCGATGGTCGGCATCACCTCGCCGGGTCGCTCGGTGAGCAGGATCAGATGCACGAACGGCGCGGGCTCCTCAAGCGTCTTGAGCATCCGGTTGCCCGCCTCGTCGTTCATGGTGTCGGCCCGCTCGATCACGAAGACCCGACGCGACGCCTCGAATGGAGTCCGCGCGGCCGCCGACACCACCGGCGCGTCGACGTCGGATACCAGCAGTTCGTGGGCGCCGGACGGGATCACCCAGGTGAGATCGGGGTGCGCGCCGCGCTGCACCCGGGCGCGGACGGTCTGCGAGTCCGCGGCGCCCTCTGCCAGCAGGGCGGCCGCGAAGGCACGCGCCGCGGTTCGCTTTCCGGTCCCCGCCGGGCCGTGGAAGAGGTAGGCATGCGAGGGTCGCCCGGCGGGCGGCAGCGCCGCGCCCAGGACGGCGCGCGCGTGCGGGTGATGCTCGGTGCCGGGCACACCGGCTGCGTCGACGGCCATGGCCGTCATCGTAGATACCCTCGCGGCCATGCCCCGCGGCCGGCTGATCACCATCGAGGGGCTGGACGGCGCAGGCAAGACCACCCTGGCCACCGCGCTGTACGGCGAGCTGCGCCGCCGCGGCGTCGAGGTGGAACTGCTCCGCGAGCCCGGCGGGGTGGAGCTGGCCGAGCGGATCCGGGCGCTGGTCAAGGACCCGTCGCTCACGGTGGGCGCGCGGGCGGAGGCGCTGCTCTACGCCACCGCGCGCGCTCAGCTGGTGGAGGAGCGCGTCGAGCCGCTGCTGGCCGGCGGGACGTGGGTCCTGCTCGATCGCTACGTGGACTCGTCGCTGGCCTATCAGGGCGCCGGGCGCGGGCTCGGCGTGGAGGCGGTCCGCGAGGTCAACCGCTTCGGGACCGGCGGTCTACGGCCGGATCGCACGCTGCTGCTGCGCGTGGAGCCCCCCGTCGGCCGAGCCCGCCAGGCCGGCCGCGGCGCGCCGGACCGCCTCGAGCGCTCCCCGCAGGAGTTCTTCGCCGCGGTGGCCGAGGCCTACGACCGCCTGGCCGCGGACGAGCCCGAGCGGGTTCGGACTCTGGATGGGGGGCGGGACCGCGAGGAGGTGCTGGGTCAGGCGCTGGCCGCGCTGGACGGGCTGCTCCCTCCAACCTGATTCCAGGCGGCGGACACTATATGTAGGGCCGCCAGACCAAGCCGTCCGCTATCGCTAGTAGCATGCGTGGGCATGAACTGCCCCGCCTGCCAGAGGCGTACGCGCGTGATCGAGACGCGCACGAGCGATGATCGCGCGTCCGTGCGCCGCCGGCGGATGTGCTCGGGATGCGGGCGCCGCTTCACCACCTACGAGCGCTACGAGCCGGTCGACCTGGCAGTGCGCAAGCGCAACGGCCGCCGCCAGGCATTCGACCGAGACAAGCTTCTGGGCGGCCTGCTGCGAGCCGCCCACAAGAGGCCGGTCGATCGCCGGCGGCTGGACGCCCTGGCCGACCGGATCCAGCGTGAGGTCGAGCATGCCGGCGGCGAGCTGCCGGCGCAGCGGGTCGGCGACATGGCCCTGCGGGGGCTGCGCGACCTCGATCGGGTCGCCTACTTGCAGTTCGCGGCGGTCTACAAGGGCTTTAGCGACCCCAGCCAATTCTCCTTTGAGCTCGCCGAACTCGAGGGCCCGCCTGTGCGCGGCGCCGATGCCGTCCGGGCCGCTGGCGATGATCCGCGGTCCCCCGCAAAAGCCTTGGACAGGAGAGGACGAGATGGCTGAAGTCGCCGCAGCACGGACCGCCCGGAAGGCCGGGCTGACGATCGAGCGGCGCTTCACCACTCCCGGCGTCCACCCGTACGACGAGGTCGAGTGGGAGGTTCGCGACGCGCGCATCGGGCACGGCGACAGCGTCGCCTTCCAGCAGCGCGACGTCGAGTTCCCCAAGGCGTGGTCGCAGAACGCCACCAACATCGTCGCCCAGAAGTACTTCCGCGGGCAGCCCGGCTCGCCGGAGCGCGAGCGCTCGGTCAAGCAGATGATTTCCCGCGTGGCCGGCACGATCGCCGACTGGGGGCGCGAGCGCGGCTACTTCGCCACCGACGAGGACGCCGCGGCCTTCGAGGCCGAGCTGACCCACATCCTGGTCCACCAGATGGCGGCGTTCAACTCGCCGGTCTGGTTCAACTGCGGCTGGCATCCCGAGAGAGACCCGCGCTGCCAGATGAGCGCGTGCTTCATCCTCTCGGTGGAGGACACCATGGAGTCGATCCTCGCCTGGAACACCAAGGAGGGGGTCATCTTCCGCGGCGGTTCGGGCTCGGGGG
>DATAEY010000075.1:0-11607 GCA_036257715.1 Solirubrobacteraceae bacterium
CGGCGACCACGCGGCCGGAGTTGATGCCCACCCCGACGCGCAGCGGTCCCGCCGCCCCGCTCTCGACCGCCTCGACGATCTCGCGGCCGGCGGCGAGGGCGCGATCGGCATGGTCGGCATGGCTCTCGGGCGCCCCGAACCCCGCGAGCATCCCGTCGCCGACGAACTTGTCCACATGGCCGCCGTGGCGCGCCACGATCGGGACGATCGCCTCGAACAGGCGGTTCAGCACCGCGAGCAGCTGCTCGGGGGAACCCGCCTCGGAGGCGAAGGCGGTGAAGTCGCGGACGTCGCAGAACAGGATCGAGACGTCCACCTCGACGCCGGCCGGGTTGATTCCCTCGTCGAGTATGTACTCGGCCACCTCCCGGTCCAGGTAGGTCCCGAACGCCTCGCGCAGCCGCTCGCGCTCGGCCAGCCCGGACGCCATCCGGTTGAAGCCGTCGGTCAGCTCCCCCAGGTCGTCGCTGGTGGTGACCGGGATCTGCACGCCGTACTCGCCGCGCGCGATGGCCCGGATTCCGTCGCGCAGGGCCGACATCGGACGCGAGATCGAATCCGACAGCAGCAGGGTCAGCTCGAGGGAGATCGAGAACGCGACCGCCAGGGTGATGAGCACGCTTAGCCCGAGGTTCTTGTTGTCGCCACCGGTGAGCGCCGCGACCACCAGACCGGTGATCAGGCTCATCAGTGGCAGGATGGTGAGCAGCTTGACCCGCAGCGGCATCCCCAGCCGCTCGAAGCCGAAGCCGCTGGGCAGGACGCGCACGATGTCGTCGACCACCGGCCGCATCCCGATCTCGATCCCGAAGTACTGCAGGACGGCGGCATAGAGGACCGCTACCACCGCCGCGACAAGCAGCGGCGGCAGCGCCGTCCAGCCCAGGCCGAGCACGACCATCACCGCCAAGACGCTCGGGAGCCCCACCAGGACGCAGGGCAGCCAGATGTCGCGACGGAAGACCCGGCTGGGCAGGTTCACCGCCGCATCCCAGGCCGCAAGCGAGGACTCGCGATCGCGCCGGCCTCCGATCCAGGCCACCAGCGGCCGCAGGCGCGGGACGACCTGCGCGAACACGAACGCCAGCCCCGCCAAGGTCAGCGCCTCGGTGATAACCAGCAGCGTCACCTTCTCGCGCGGCGTGGCCGGGTAGAAGATCGTCAGCAGCAGCACGGTGCCGGCGGTGACCACCGTGCCGACGACCACCTGCACCACGAAGAACGCTACGGGATACGCCCTTCCGAGCCGGCGATAGAGCCATCGCATTGGCAGCAGCGGCATGGCGACTGCACATTGTTCCCGACCGCGGTCGACCCGACGGTCGCGCGCTCCAGACGCCAACCTCGGACGCGCGTGTACGTTCACATCAGCGCGGATGCGATTGGCCGGCCCCTAGACTCGGCCGCGTGACACCCAGGGGCACCGACTGGACCCTCGCCCTCCTGGTGTCGCTCCTGTCCGTCACCGGACTGCTGACCTGGTTCAGCGGCGATAGCCGCGAGGCCTGGGTGTTCGCCGTGCACGCCGCCGGAGGCGGCGCCCTGGCCCTGGTGCTGGGCTGGAAGCTGCGGCGCGTGTGGCCGCGGGTGCTGCGCCCCTCCCGCTGGGACCGCTGGACGATGGCGGGGCTGGCGGCGCTGGGACTGGTGGCCATCACGCTGGCCTCGGGCTGGCTGTGGACCTCGGCCGGCGAGACCCATCTGGCCGGTTACAGCCTGCTCGTCTGGCATGCCGCCTTGGGCGCGGCCGTGGCCGCGGTGGTGGGACTCCATCTCGCTCGTCGAGCGAGGCGCCCGCGCGTTCGGGACGTCGCCAGCCGCCGCCAGTTCCTGCGCACGTTGGCCGTCACGGCGACCGGCGTCGGCGCCTGGTGGCTGCAGCGACCGCTGGCCCAGGCGCTGGGATGGCCCGGCGCACGGCGCCGGTTCACGGGGTCGTACGAGAGCGGATCCGGTCAGGGCAACGCCTTCCCGACCACTTCTTGGGTCGCCGACGCTCCACGTCCGCTGTCGCCCCGTGACTACCGCTTGCGGATCGACGGGCTGGTGAGCCGCCCGGTCGAGCTGCCCGCCGACCACCTGGACGCCGGCGACGAGCTGGTCGCGACCCTGGACTGCACGGGCGGCTTCTACTCGACCCAGCGCTGGCGCGGCGCGAAACTCGCCAGCCTGATCGCCAGAGCCCGCCCGCTCTCGGCGGCCCAACATGTGCGAGTGATCTCGCACACCGGCTACCGGTGGAGCTTCCCGCTGGCGCGCGCGGCGGACCTGCTACTGGCCACCAGGGTGGCGGGACAGCCGCTGTCGCATGGCCACGGGGCCCCGGCCCGGCTCGTCGCTCCGGGCCGCCGGGGGTTCCAGTGGGTCAAGTGGGTGGTCAGGCTCGAGTTGACCGACGGCCCCGACCCGGGCGCCGCCGCCTCGACGGTGTGGAGCAGCTTCACTCCAGAGGGCACCGGGCGGGCGTGACCGAGCAGTTTTCGCCCCACGCTCGCGGGTAACAGCGCGCCATGAGCAACGAGGACCGCCAGCGCATCCTGCGGCCGCGGGATCACAGCCCGCGGAGGCCGAGACCACCACACGCGCGCGCGACACCCGGGAGGCCAAGCGCCGGGAGGACGCGCAGCTCGAGCGCGAACAGCCACCCGGCGAGCCCGAGGACCAGCCCAAGCCGCTCCGCGAGGATCCGCAGGGGCCGCCCCGCCGACGTCGTTGATCGCGGCCGGTCACGGGGCGCGGAGACATCGCGGCCGCATATGCTGCGCGTCGTGAGCCAAGCACCGCATCGGCCTTGACGCCGACCCCCCTGTATCTCGAGCCCGGCCGCGCGACGCGCCGGCGGCGTCGCGGACGCCGGCGGCGCGCCACCTTCGCCACCCGGCGACGGCGGCCCGAGGTCCCCTCTACCCCGGTGATCCTCGCGATCGCCGCCGCGGTCGGCATCCTCGGCGGGCTGGCGGTGCTGCAGTTCCGGGGCGACAACGGGCGCGCGGTGGTGGAGAGCTTCGCGCATGCCTGGAAGCGCGGCAACTACCCGGCCATGTACGTGACGGTGGACCCGGTCCAGCGCCGGTCGCTCCCGCTCTCGACGTTCACCGCCGCCTACCGCCGCGCCGCCACCATCGCAACGGCGACCGGCGTCTCCACCGGCAAGCTGCGGGAGGTGGGGGACGACTGGATCCTCCCCGTCCGGGTTCACACCCGGGCGTTCGGCATCGTGAACGGAACCGTGCGCCTGCGGGTGACCCCGGGAGAGCAGCGGTACGTGCGCTGGTCGCGCACGCTGACCTTCCCGGGGCTCACGCCGGGCGCCAGCCTGAGCCGCCACACCCGGGCTCCGCGGCGGGCGCCGCTGCTGGCACGGGACGGTCGCCCGCTCGCCAGCTCGGACGGCGTGCCCAGCGACCTGGGGGCCAGCACGGGAATCACCGGAGACCTCGGGCAGGCGACCGGCGCGCGGAGTCGCGCCCTCGTCGCGGCGGGATTTCCGGCCGACACGGCGGTGGGCGTGTCCGGGCTGCAGCAGGCGCTGGACACGCGGCTGCTCGGCCAGCCCGGCGGCACCCTGCTGGCGGGCGGAAGGGTGCTGGCGCGCTCGCGCCCGGTGCCGGCGGCGCCCGTGCGCACTTCGCTTGATCCGCGCATCCAGCGCGCGGCCCAGACCGCGCTGGGAGGGCAGTTCGGCGCCGTCGGCGTGGTGAAGCCGAGCACCGGCGAGGTGCTGGGACTGGCCGGCATCGCCCTGGACGGGGCCCAGCCGCCGGGCTCGACGTTCAAGATCATGACCGTCACCGCCGCGCTGGAGTCAGGGATCGTGAGCCTGCGCAGCCAGTTCCCGGTGAAGACAGGCGCGAACGTCGGCGGCCGCTTCCTGGCCAACGCCCACGACGAGGCGTGCGGGGGCGACCTCACCGAGTCGTTCTCGAAGTCCTGCAACTCGGTGTTCGCTCCGCTCGGGGTGAAGCTCGGGGCCCGCCGGCTGGTCGACGTCGCCCAGCGCTTCGGGTTCAACCAGCCTCCGTCGATCCCCGGGGCCAAGCCCGACGTCATACCGCCGGCGAGCGAGATGCCCGACCCGGCCGAGGTCGGCGCCTCGGCGATCGGCCAGGGCCGGGTACTGGCCACCGCGCTGGGCATGGCGCGGGTCGGAGCGGTCATCGCCACCGGCGGCCTGCGCCCCCAGCTCACCCTCCTGCACGGGGAGCGCCCCCGACTCGTGCGGGCGACGAGTCCCAAGGTCGCCGCGCTGGTGCGCGGCCTGATGCTGGCGGTGGTCAACGGCGAGGGCGCCACCGGGAACTCCGCCGCCATCCAGGGACAGCACGTCGCGGGCAAGACCGGCACCGCCGAGCTGGGCGGAGACCAGCCCAACGACGCCTGGTTCGTCGCCTTCGCGCCCGCCTCGGCCCCGAAGCTGGCGGTCGGCGTGCTGGTGGTCAACGGGGGCTTCGGCGGAGAGACCGCCGCCCCGATCGCCCGCGACGTGCTGCTCGCCGGGCTGGGTGGCGGATGACGGCGGAACGCCCCATGGCCGCGGCTGGCCCTTCTGCGGCGGCGCCCGGGACCGCGCGGTCGCCACGAGCCGACGACATCGAGCCGTCCCTGCATGAGACCCGCGACCGGGTGATCACCGGGACCGTGACCGTGGTTCCGTTCCTGGCCATCGGCGTGGTTGCCTGGCAGGCCTGGGCCAGCTTTTTGCACCCCAGCGACTTCGTGGTCTTCGGGATCCTTTACGTCGCCACCGGGCTCGGAGTCACGGTCGGCTTCCATCGCCTGTTCACGCATCGAAGCTTCGCCACGACCCGGCCGCTGCGATGGCTGCTGGCCGTGCTCGGTTCGGCGGCGATCGAGGGCCCGGTGATCTCGTGGGTCGCCGACCACCGCAAGCACCACGCCTTCTCGGACCGCCCCGGAGACCCCCACAGCCCGCACGTGGACCACGGCGTCGGCTGGCGAGGAGCTTTGAAGGGCCTACTCCACGCCCACCTCGGATGGCTGTTCCTGCATACCCAACGGGGGGCCAGGAACCGCTACGCGCCCGACCTGCTGGCGGACCCGACCATCCGCTTCGTGGACCGGACCTTCCCGCTGTGGGCGGTGGCCGGGCTGGGGGCGGCGTTCGGGCTGGGCGTGGCGATCGGCGGGTCGGTAGAGGCCGGGCTGACCGGGCTGCTCTGGGGCGGGGCCGTACGGATGCTGGTCCTCCACCACGTGACCTACAGCATCAACTCGCTGTGCCACTTCTTCGGGCGCCAGCGCTTCCGCACGGGCGACGAGTCGCGCAACCTCCTGTGGCTGTCGCTTCCCTCGTTCGGCGAGTCCTGGCACAACAACCACCACGCCTTTCCGACGTCGGCCGTCCACGGCCTGCGTCGCTGGGAGCCGGACATCTCGGCCGCCGTGATCCGGGCGCTGGAGGCGGTCGGCCTGGCCTGGGACGTCGTGCGTGTCAGCGCCAGCCGCCAGGCGCGCAAGGCGGCTGAGCAAGGCGCGCGAGCCTAGCCTGGCGCGGCGGCTGATCGGCCGGTCGAATGCCCTTCGCCCGCACCGCCCCGCTGCGCCGCGAGCTGGAGGCTGCGCTTCCTCAGCGGCCGTTCTCGATCCGGTTCTGGGACGGCGCGCGGCTGCCCTCGACCGACGTCGGCCTCGCCTCGGGCAACGGGCGCCCGCCCACCTTCAGCGTCCGCTCGCCCGCGGCCGTGGCGCACGCGGTGCGGGCCCCTGGCCAGCTGGGCATCGGCCGCGCCTATGTAACCGGCCAGCTGGAGGTGGACGACCTGGACGCGGCGCTCGAGGTGGTCGACGGCTGGAAGCCGCCCGCGCTGGGGCCCGGGGCGCGACTGCGTCTGGCCCTCGCCGCCGCCCGAGCGTGCGGGCTGCAGCGCCCACCGTCTCGGCCCCAGGCCGAGCTGCTCCCACGCGGCCGCCTCCACAGCCGCGTCCGCGACGCCCGCGCCGTGCGTCATCACTACGACGTCTCGAACGACTTCTTCGCCCTGTTCCTCGACGAGTCGATGACCTACAGCTGTGGGGTCTTCTCGCGGGGGGCGACCACCCTGGAGGAGGCGCAGGAGGCGAAGCTGGAGCTGGTCTGCCGCAAGCTTGGCCTGCGACCGGGTGAGCGGGTCCTCGACGTCGGCTGCGGCTGGGGCAGCTTCGCGCTCCATGCCGCCGGGCGCCACGGCGTGGAGGTCGTCGGCATCACCCTGTCCGAGCTGCAGGCCCGGGCCGCGCAGGAGCGGGCCCTTGAGGCCGGGTTGGGCGACCGCATCGAGATCCGGGTCGCCGACTACCGCGACCTCCCCGGCGAGCGCTTCGACGCGATCGCCAGCATCGGGATGGTCGAGCACGTCGGCGCCAGCCGGATCGACGTCTACGCCCGCCGCCTGGCCGCGCTGCTGCCCGCGGGCGGGCGCCTGCTCAACCACGGGATCGCGCGCCAGCGCCACGGCGACCCGCAGGCCGGTCCCTTCTCGGAGCGCTACGTGTTCCCCGACGCAGCGCCGCTGCACCTCTCACGGATCCTGCTCGCCCTCGAGCGGGCGGGGTTCACCACCGACCACGTCGAGGGCTTCCGCGACGACTACGCACGGACGCTGGGCGATTGGATCGAGCGCCTGGACGCTCGCCTGGGCGACGCCACTCGGCTCGCCGGGCCCGAGCGCGTCCGGGTATGGCGGCTGTACCTGCGCGCCGCCCGGCGTGGGTTCCAGAGCGGCTTCATCTCGATCTATCAGGTGCGCGCCACCCGGTCGGCCTGAGGGCGCGCGACGCGCCGCCGGCCGCAGCCGGCGCTCGCGCGCCGCCTAGAGCAGTCTCGTCAGCAGGATGATCAGCAGGACCACGACGATGATCGTCCCGATCCAGCCCAGCCCGAGCGCCGCCACCGGCGCGACCAGCACAGAAGCCATTCCCCTCCTCCTCGTTTGAAGCCTGAAGCAGATATACCCGCGCACCGCGGATCGAGTCCCGCGGCTGGGCTGGCGTTTACCGCCATGCCAGCGGCGGTAAACGTCGGCTGGGGCGCAAACCGAGCACGAGGAGGAAGGGTGGCCCGCCAGGACGCCGCCGGTCAGCCCGTCGGCGGGTTGGTCAAGCAGCTGTCCGAGCAGGCGACGCCGCTGGCGCGCCAGGAGGTCGAGCTCCTCGGCGGCCAGCGCGCAGCAGGTCGTGACCACGGTCCGCCAGAACCCGGGCCGTTCGCGCTCCAGCCCCTTCGTCGCCGGGTTCCTGATCGGCCGCCGAACCTCCCGCTGAGCCGCTAGATGACGCACCCAGTGAGAGTCACGACCGAACCCGACCGCGGCGCCGATCGCGAACCGCCGCCGACCCCGACCCGGCTGCGCTCGCGCTCCTGGTACGGCGTCCTGCGCCGCACGGTCAAGGAGTTCCGGGCCGATCCTGGTCCCCGCGCGGGCCGAGCCGAAGGGCAACCGCTGATGGAGGAGAGATCATGAAGCTGCTTTTCCTGCCGATCGGCCTCCTCGGCGGCCTGATCGCCGGGCTGATCGCCAGAAAGGTCTTCGACCAGGTGTGGGGCGTGATCGACGAGGAGGAGCCTCCAGAGCCCAAGCACCGTGAGATCGACCGTCTCAAGCTGGCAGCGGCGCTGGCCATCCAGGGCGCGATCTTCCGCGTGACGCGCGGCTTCGTGGACCATGGAACCCGCCGGGCCTTCGCCAGCCTGACCGGCACCTGGCCCGGCGAGAAGGCTCCCGAGCCCGACTAGCGGGCGATCGGCCCGGACCGAGCGCGGGCGGCCGAGCCGCCGCGCTCAGCCGGGCTGTGGCAGCGGCGGAGACGGCCCGGCGGGCGAAGTGCACTGCACGGGCGGGTCCGGCGGCACGTTGACGTGCAGCGTGAAGCTCCCGTTGTTGAGGTAGAAGACCCGCAGCGGCACCAGGCACCGCACCGGACGCTTGGCCTCGGGATAGAGCCCGTCGATGTAGTACTGGCAGTAGACGACGTGCGCGTTGAAGCGGTGGCAGCCGGTGACCCCCGACCCGGTCGCCCCGACGCCCCGGGCGATGTCGGCGGCGTACTACTGCGCCCTTATCGTGGCGCGGCTGAGACTGAGGGTATGGGCCTGAACCGGGACCGCGCAGGCCGCCAGAATGGCGACGGCCAGCATCGCGATCCAGCGTCCCCGCCTCATGGATTGACGACCGTACCGGATCCGGCGCCCGGCGGCGAGCCGGAGCGGCGGGTGCAGATAGGCTGGGGATCCACGTCCCGGAGGAGCGACCGTGCCCGCGAGATCCACCGTCACCGCCGCCACCGAGGTCGGCGAGCGCTACTTCGCCGCCGTGGCGGCCCGAGACATCGACGCGATGCTGGCCTGCTGGGCGCCCGACGGCGTCGAGATCATCTCCGGCGAGCGGATCTCGCTGCCCGACGGCTTCCGCGACTACTTCGGGCAGGTCTTCGGCGCCTTCCCGGACCTCACGCTCACCGTCCTCGACACCATCGTCCGCCGGGACCGCTTCGTCTGCCGCTACCGCCTGACCGGGACGTTCGCCGGGCCGGTCAACTTCCAGGGCATGGCGCCCAACGGCGCGCGGATCTCGTTCGAGGGATGCGATGTCCTCCAGATCCGCGACGGCACGATCTGCCGCAACGACGCCTTCGTCGACGGCATGCAGATGGCGCGCGGGTTGGGGGTGCTCCCCCCCGAGGACTCGGTGCAGCAGGAGCGCCTGACCAAGTTCTTCAACCTGCGCACCCGCCTGGCCACCTGGGCCATGGTGTCACGGCCGCAGGCGGTGGCCGACGGGGTCTGGGTGGTACGCGGCGGCTTTCCGGTCAAGTCGTTCAACGTCTACCTGCTGCGCGACGGCGAGGGCGTCGCGCTGTTCGACGCGGGCATCCACGCCATGACCCGAGGGCTGGCGGCGATTGGCGCGCGCATGGGCGGGATCACCCGAGTGATCCTCGGCCACGGCCATCACGACCACCGCGGCGCGGCGCCCGGCCTCGGCGCGCCCGTCCTTTGCCACCCCGCCGAGGTGCCGGTGGTCGAGGGGGACGGCGGCTGGGCCACGTTCGACTTCTCCAAGCTCAACCCGCTCGGGCGGTTCCTGATGCCGCGGCTGCTGCGCAGCTGGGACGGCGGCCCGGTCGAGGTCGCCGGCACCCTCTCCGAGGACGACGATGTGCTGGGTTTTCGCGTCCTGCACATCCCCGGCCACTCGCCTGGGCAGATCGCCCTGTTTCGCGAATCCGACCGGCTGGCCCTCACCACCGACTGCTTCTACACGCTTGATCCGCAGACGACCCGCAAGGGCCCGCCGCGACTGCCGCACGCTGCCTTCACGCCCGACCCCGAGACGGCGCGGGCCAGCATCCGCAAGGTCGCGGCCCTGGGGCCCAGGGAGGCGTGGCCGGGCCACGCGGAGCCGGTGACCGGGGACGTGCGCTCGCAGCTCGAGGCCGCGGCCGCCTGAGCCCGCCCGCGCCGCGGGCGGGCGGGGCGGCGGTGCTGTTGCGCGCCGCGGCCCGTGCGGTCAAGATGCCGTCCGTGTCGCCGACGGGGCCCGCACCACCTCGCAGCTGCCCGCGGTGCGGCGCTCTGGTGGCGGCCGACGCCGGGCGCTGCCCCAATTGCGGCAGGGCCCTGGGCCCGGGCGGAGGGCCCAGCGCCGGCCTGATCGCCGCCGTGGCGCTGGTAGCGGTGGTGGCCGGCATCGCGCTCGCCCTGGCCCTGTCCAACTCCAAGCGGCACGCCACCGCCACGACGAGCACCCCGACCAGGCAGACGGTCAGCGTCCCCGCCCCGGCGGCGCCGCCGCCCTCGACGGTCACGGTCCGCACCCCCACCGTCACCACGCCCGGCGCGACGACCACGACTCCCTGAGCACTCGCTCGCCGGGCTGAGCGCGGGCAACCGCGGGTATCAGCTGCGACCGGCGAGGACCCGCCGCGCGATGTCGAGCACCTGCTCGGCGCCCAGCGAGTCGTAGGGGCGGCGCTCCAGGGACTCCAGCGCCTGCTGCTCCTCGGGGTGGTCGCGGGCCAACGCGGCGAGGGCGGCGGTCAGGTTGGCATCGTCGCCCGCGTGCGCCTCGAGGACCTCCAGCTGCGCCGAGTCGAGTCCTCGACGCAGATCGTCGTCATACAGTCCAGGGCCGCCGGACATCCTCAGCGACTCACTGTAACGCGGTGGCGCTGGTGGAAGAGCGCGGCCCGCGAGCCTCGGCGACGCGGGTGGGCGCTCGTTGGCGCAGCTAGCTCACGAACAGCGGCTCGGCGGCAGACGCCTGATCCGGGTGGTTCAGCTCGACCCCGGCCGGGGGCGTGATGTCTCCGTGCCGCAGGGGGTCCTCGGTGTCCTCCATCCAGCCTCGCAGGCGCGCGCGCATCTCCGCGAGCGGATCGGCGGCGGCCGGCTCCCCCACCAGGTTTGCCGCCTCGTTGGGGTCGAACACCAGGTCGTAGAGCTGCTCGGGCGCAAGCTCACGCTCCGCCCACCCCTGGCTGAGCAGGAGGCTCTTGCTCGGCGAGTCGTCGCAGTTGGCCAGCACCGGCATGCGCCGGTCGCCGAAGCGCCGAATGTACTTCCAGCGCTCGGTTCGGACCGCCCGCTGGGGCTCGTAGGCGGCGTGCCAGGTCGCCTCGGCGAAGAGGGCATCCCGCACCGCGCTCGCCTCGCCGCGCACGAGCGGCATCAACGACACGCCCTGGAGGAAGGCCGGCGCGTCTATGCCGGCGAGCTCGCAGACCGTCGGGTAGAGGTCCAGGTGAGAGACCAGCGCGTCGAGCACCTTGCCGCCGTGGAAGCCGCTCGGCCCGCGCAGGATGAACAGTACCCCCAGGCCCCGATCGAACAGGGTGGCCTTGGCCCCCGGGAAGGGTAGCCCGTGGTCGGTGGTGAAGATGACCAGTGTGTCGTCGGCCAGGCCGTTCTGGTCGAGGGCCTCGAGCACCGCGCCCACGCCCTGGTCGAGCGACCGCGCGCTCGCCTTGAACGCTGCCATGTCCCGGCGGACCTCGGGGGTGTCCGGCAGATTGGCGGGAGGAAGCGAGTAAAGGGCGTCTCGCACCGACTCGGGCTCGAAGAACTCCCGGTGCGTCTCGAAGAAGCCGACGGAGAGAAAGAACGGCTGCGCGACAGGCTCGCTGAGTATCTCGATGGCGACCGGCGCCACCGTGTCGACATGAGTGCGATCGATCTTGATCACGCGGTCGTAGCCGATCACGTCGGGGCGCTTGGAGATGTGCTGCTCGCCGATGAGGACCGAGTGGTAGCCGGCGGGCCGCAGCGTGTGGACGATGTGCTGGCGGTAGTCGTGCAGCGACCAGCCGCGGTGGGCGAGCCCGAGCATTCCGTTCGAGTGCCCGTGCTGCCCGGTCAGCAGGCACGCCCGCGACGCCGAACACGTCGGCGCGGCGCAGAAGGCCTTGCGAAAAAGGACCCCCTGGTCCGCGAGACGCTGTATGTTCGGCGTCGGGATGGCATGCCCGTAGGGCTGCACGTAGCGGCCGGTGTCATGCGAGTGCACGTAGAGGATGTTGGGTGGGCGATCCATGGCCAGGGGGCGCGCCCAGGGACGCGCCCTGCTCGATAGCTTACAATCTTTACTAGACTGATCGAGAATGTTGGGATCG
>DATAEY010000076.1:0-13424 GCA_036257715.1 Solirubrobacteraceae bacterium
GCGCCAGTCCGTCCGCCTCGCGCCGGAGCCCCACCACCCTGAAGCCGGTGCGCAGCTGCGCCCCGTGGCGGACCGCCGCCGCCGCGAGCCCCAGCGTGAAGGCCACCGGGTCGGTCACCGCTTCGTCCGGGACGTGGAGCGCGTCGCCCTCGATCCGGGCGCAGACGCCGTTGCGCTCGGCGTTGCGGGCCAGCGCCTCCACCGCCCGGCGATCGACGGGAGCCGGTGCCCGTAGCAGCGCCCCGCAGCGAAGCACCGGCACGCCGAGGCCGTCCAGGACCGCGTCCCGCAGCCGGGCGGAGCGAAGGATGAGCTCGGTCTCGTGCTCTGCGGGAGCGGAGTCGAACCCCGTGTGCAGCACCCCGGAGTTGGTCCCGCTGGCGGCGAGCCCCGGCTCCGGCTGCTCCTCCAGCAGCGCCACCGCGGCCCCGCGGCGCGCGAGGACCAGGGCGACCGCGCAGCCCACCACCCCGGCGCCGACCACCGCTGCGTCGACATCCGTCACCGCGCGGCGCCCGGAGCGTCCGGGGGCGCCGATTGACATCGATCCGGGCACCGGCGTAAGGTCGCTGTATCGATAGGCGGGGCCACCACACCATTATCGCCCCCACGATCGCTCAACCGAGCGGAGGAGAGGACTCCGATGACGGATGAACAGGCCGTCGAACGCGACGAGCAGCGGCTGGCGCAGCTCGGCTACCGACAGGAGCTCACCCGCGCGTGGAGCGGGTTCACCAACTTCGCCATCTCGTTCACGATCATCTCCGTCCTCGCCGGTACGTTCACCACCTTCGCCTTCGCCTGGCAGAACGGAGGCCCGATCGCGGTGTCGATCGGCTGGCCCGTGCTCTGCGCCTTCGTGCTGATGGTGGCGTTCTCGATGGCGGAGCTGACCTCGAGGTACCCGACCGCGGGAGGGCCCTACTGGTGGGCCTTCGACCTCGGCGGCAAGGGATGGAGCTGGATGACCGGCTGGTTCAACATCGTGGGCCTGGTCGGGATCGTCGCGTCGGTCGGCTACGGGTGCGCCTTCTTCCTGTTCAACACCCTCCAGCTCTACGGGCTCAACGTCCTCGGCGTCAACTTCGGCGACGACCAGCACATCCTGGGCGAGACGTTCCTCCTCTACGTCATCATCATGGGGCTCTACACGCTGGTGAACATCTTCGCCGACCGGATCCTGGCGTTGATGAACAACATCTCGGTCGGCTGGCACCTGGTGGGGGTGGCGATCGTCATCGCCGTGCTCGTCTTCGTGCCCGACCAGCACCAGAGCGCGAGCTTCGTCTTCGGCGAGCGGATCAACAACAACGGCGCCTTCGGCGGGTCCACCACCAGCCTGGGCTTCTGGCTGCTGGTCCTGCCGGTCGGCTTCCTGCTGGCCATGTACACCCAGACCGGGTACGACGCATCCGCGCACACGTCCGAGGAGACCCGGGGCGCGGCCAAGGCGGCCGCTCAGGGGGTGTGGCGCTCGGTCTTCTGGTCGGCGGTGATCGGCTGGTTCATCCTGCTCGCCTTCCTGTTCGCGGCCACCGACGTCAAGGCGGTGAACGATGGGGCCGGCTTCGTGGGGGCGATCTTCACCAGCGTCCTGCCCGGATGGGCGGCGAAGCTGATCTTCGTCATCGCCACCGTGGGGCAGTTCTTCTGCGGAGCGGCGGGGCTGACCAGCGCCTCGCGCACCTGGTACGCGTTCTCGCGCGACCGGGGGATGCCCGGCTGGGTCATCTTCCGCCGCGTCAACCGCGACCGGGTGCCGTTCAATGCGGTGATCGCGGTGTCGGTGGCGTCGCTGGTGATCGCGATCCCGGCGCTGTTCGGGAAGAACAACATCCCCTTCGCGTTCTTCGCGCTCACCGGGATTTGCACGGTCGGCCTCTACCTCGCTTACATCCTCCCGGTGTACCTGCGGCTGAGGCAGGGGGACCGCTTCGAGACCGGCCCCTGGAACCTCGGACGCCGCTACAGGCCGGTGAACATCCTCGCGATCGTCTTCGTGATCCTGGTGGTCTTTGCCCTCGACCTTCCCTACGCGCCCGCCGGCCTGCCCTGGAACAGCGAGTTCGACGCCAGCCTCGTGAACTACACGCCGTTCGCGATCGTGCTGCCGCTGATCTTCGGCATCTGGTACCTGGTGAGCGCGAAGGACCGCTACCAGGGGCCGGTGCGGACGCTCGAGGAGGACGAGGTCACCGCGGACGTCTGACGCGGTGGGCGGCTAACCGCGGAGCGCCGCCGAGGCGCTCGAGACGACGCCCGGTAGCGGTAGCAATACGCGCCCGCGGGCGACCCGGCTAGCCTAGGCGGCAATGCCCGCCGAGCTGCGCAACCTCTTGCCGGTCAGGCCGGTCGCGGCGGCCGGATTGACGGGGCTCGTCCTGGCGCTCTGGGGCTGCGGCGCCCAGGAGGTAAGGACGGTGACGGTGCAGGGCGGCACGCCGCCGCCCGAGTCCAGCAGCACCGCGGCCCGCAGCGACGAGCTGTCGCGCCAGGACAACGTCCGGGTCGCGACCGCCCGCGTGGCCCTGCACGACTACTGCGCCGCCAAGCAGTCCGGCGCCAAGGCCAACGAGGACTCGGAGGTCGCCGCGCTGGTGGTCCTGACCACCATGGTCGTCAGGCATCCCAACGCGACCTTCTCGCGCTCGGACGAGTCACTCGCCCTGGCCGACGTGCTCAAGAACGAGGCCGCCCAGCTGGACTCCGGCCGCTGCGACCCAAAGGGGGCGAAGCTCCTGCGCAACGCGGTGGACGCCGCGGTGTACGGGGGCGGCCGCTAGCGAGGCGCGCTCAGGCGGCCGTCCGCTCCGGCAGCGGCTGGGCCTCGATGTCGCTCAGCCGGTCGAGCAGGTCGCGGACCTCGACGTCCTCGCCCAGCCCCAGCGCCCGGTCGCACGCGGCGACGGCCTCGCCGACGCGGCGGGTCCGCGCCAGCGCGTGGGCGAGGCGTGCCCAGGCCACCCGCGATCCGGGGTCGATCCGGATCGCCTGCTCGCAGGCCGAGACCTCGGCTCCGACGTCACCCTCGATGTGGTGGAGCAGCGCCAGGTCCAGTAGGCCCTCGACCGTCGGGCCCGCCTCCCGCGCGCGCTCGAATGCCGCCCGGGCGGCCCGGTGGTCACCCAGGCGCAGGCGCAGGCGACCGACACGCTCCCAGGCGGCGGCCTCGCGAGGGGCCAGGCCGGCCTCGCGCTCCGCCGCCTCGGCGGCCAGCGAGAACGCGCCCATGTCCTCGTAGATTCGCGCGGCGAAACGGTGGGCGGTGGGACGCTCCCCCTCCACCCGGGCCCAGTCCCGCACCGCCCTCGCGGCGGCCGGGAAGTTGCGACTCTGCCAGAAGGCCAGCGTCATCAGCCGCAGCACGGCGGGGTTGCGGGGGTCGGCGTCGCGGGCGTAGACCAGGCGCTGCGCGGCGAGCGCGTGGTCACCGTCGGCGATGGCGTTCTGGGCCGCCGTCACGAAGCGCTCGACCCGCTCGGCGGCGGGATCCGGCTTCGAGAAGTCGACGAATCGCAGGCTGCCGGCCGGCACGGTGCGCACGCCCACGGCAAACCGCACGCGCGCCCACTGCTGGACGTCGTCGCCCTCGCCCGAGAAGTAGATCCCGGTGACGTTGCCCACGCCCCATTCCGGATAGGACAGGCAGCGGGCGTAGCGGTGGACCACGGAGTGGTCGGGGACGCGATCGCCGAACGGATCGTGGCGGCGGCGCTCCTCGGCCCGGGCGCGGGCGCGCTGCTCGGCCTCGTACGCGCGCCTGCCCTCCTCGGCGCGCCGGCGGCGAGCCGCGGCCGCGCTGGCCCGGACCGCCCCGGCCGAGACCCTGCCCCCCCGCGAGGACTCGGCCAACGACTCGAGCTGGTCGGCCGCCTCGTTGATCGCCTGCAGGTGGCGCTGGTGCTCGTGGGCACGCCCGTGCGGAGCGATGTCGGGATGCCAGCGCTTGGCCATGCGCCGGCGCGCGAGCTGGACGTCGCGCTGCTCGAAGGGTGCCTCGAGCTCCAGGAGCAGGAGCGCCTGCTGTACGTCCAGAACGCGTGCCATGCGCGACCAACGGTAGCGACCCGCGGAGCGGCCGGGACGTCTGCGCGCAGCCGGACAGCCCCCGATGGGCGCTGCGCCGTGGCGCAGCGGATAATCCGCCGGTGCTGTTCGAGCTGCAGGACGTCACCGCGACGCGCTCGGGGACGCCGGTGCTCCACGATCTCAGTGCCCGGCTGTCGGAGGGGGCCACATGCGTGGCCGGTCCATCGGGAAGTGGGAAGTCGACCCTGCTGCGGCTGCTCAACCGCCTGGCCGACCCCGAGGGGGGCCGCGTGCTCTACCGCGAGCGTGACGTGCGCGAGCTCGACGTGCTCGCCCTGCGGCGGGAGGTGTGCCTCGTCCCCCAGCTCCCGGCCCTCCTCGAGGGCACCGTGGGCGACAACGTGGCCTTCGGCGTGCGCCTCGCGGGGCGGCCCGCCGACGTCGGACGCGCGCTCGACCTCGCCGGCCTGACGTCCAGCTTCGCCGATCGCGACGCCGACCGCCTGTCGGTCGGCGAGCAGCAGCGGGTGATGCTGGCGCGGGCGCTGGCGCTGCGGCCGGCCGTGCTGCTGCTGGACGAGCCGACCTCCGCGCTGGATGCCCCCACCCGCGATGCGGTCGAGGCCACGCTGCTCGAGCTGCGCGAGCGGCTGAGCCTCTCGTACGTGCTGGTCACGCACGACCTGGCCCAGGCCGAGCGGCTGGCCGACTCGGTGCTGCGACTCGAGGGCGGGCGCGCGGTGGAGGCCCTGGCGAGTTGAGCGCCGGAATCCACGTCGGCCTGGAGCAGGTCGCCGCTGCGTTGGCGCTGGCGGCGGTCGCACTGGGGGTCTCGGCGTGGCAGCGCCTCCAGGTGGAGGGCGACATCGGCGTGGCCGCCGTCCGCGCCTTCGTGCAGCTGACCGCGATCGGCTACGTCATCAAGCTGATCTTCGACTCCCAGCGGCTGGCGTTCGTGTTCGTGCTGATTGCGGTGATGGTGGTGTTCGGCGCGTTCACCGCCCGGGCGAGGGCAAGGCGGGTCCCCGGCGCCTTCTGGCCGCTGCTGGTGGCGCTGGCGGTCGCCGGCGCAAGCACGCTGGGATTGGTGGTCGGGCTCGGCGTGTTCCCTCCCGACGCCCGCTATCTCGTGCCGGTCGGCGGCATGGTGATCGGCAACGCCATGACCGCCGCTGCGGTCGCGCTCAATCGGCTCGGCGACGACGTCAAGGCCTCCGAGCGCAAGATCGAGGCCACGCTGGCCCTCGGGGCGACCGCCTCGCAGGCGGTCCGCCCCATAGTCCGGCGGTCGCTGCGCTCGGGGATGATCCCGCTGATCGACTCGACCAAGACCACGGGCCTGATCTTCTTCCCGGGCACGATGGTGGGGATGCTGCTCGCCGGCGCGACCCCGGTCGACGCGGTGCGTCTGCAGCTCATCCTGCTCTACGTGCTGCTGGGCAGCGTGGCGATCGCCGCCCTGGTGGCGGTGCTGCTGGCCGAGCGGGCGTTCTTCACGCCGGCCCACCAGTTGCGCCGGCTGCCGGCCGAGGCGTAGTCGGGCCGCCGGGTTGCCATCCTTCCCGCGATGACCCCTCAGTACATCTTCACGATGCACCGGCTGTCGCGGGTCCACGCCCCCGACCGCGAGGTGCTCAGGGACATCTCGCTGTCGTTCCTGCCCGGGGCCAAGATCGGGGTGCTGGGCCCCAACGGCGCCGGCAAGTCGACCCTGCTGCGGATCATGGCGGGGCGGGACAGCGAGTTCCGCGGCCATGCCCAGCTGGCCCCGGGGGCCACGGTCGGGCTCCTCGAGCAGGAGCCCGCACTCGACGAGTCCCGCGACGTGCGCGCCAACGTGGAGGACGGCGTGGCCGAGCAGCGCGCCCTGCTGGAGCGCTTCAACCAGCTTTCCGCGAGCTACTCCGACGAGGTCGCCGATGAGTTCGCCCGCCTGCAGGAGCAGATCGAGGCCGCCGACGCCTGGAACCTCGACACGACCCTCGACACGGCGATGGACGCGCTGCGGGTAGCGCCGGGCGACGCCGACGTCTCGACCCTGTCCGGGGGCGAGCGACGGCGCGTGGCGCTGTGCCGCCTGCTGCTGCGCCAGCCCGACCTGCTGCTGCTGGACGAGCCCACCAACCACCTGGACGCCGAGTCGGTGGCGTGGCTCGAGCGCCATCTGGCCGACTACCGCGGGACGGTGGTGGCCGTCACCCACGACCGCTACTTCCTCGACAACGTCGCGGGCTGGATCCTCGAGCTCGACCGCGGGCGCGGGATCCCCTTCGAGGGCAACTACTCGTCGTGGCTGGAGCAGAAGCAGGCTCGCCTGGCGGTGGAGGCCCGCCAGGAGAAGGCACGCCAGCGCACGATTGCCCGCGAGCTCGAGTGGGTGCGCATGAACGCGTCCTCCCGCCTGCAGAAGTCCAAGGCGCGACTCGCCCGCTACGAGGCACTGCTGGCGGAGGAGCGCAACCTGGACCTCGACACGGTCCAGATCCACATCCCCTCGGGCCCCCGGCTGGGCGACGTGGTGGTTGAGGCGGACGGGCTGCGCAAGGGCTACGGCGACCGGCTGCTGATGGACGGCCTCTCCTTCTCGCTCCCGCGGGCGGGGATCGTCGGGGTGATCGGCCCCAACGGCGCGGGCAAGACCACGCTGCTGCGGATGGTCACCCGCGAGCAGGAGCCGGACGCCGGCAGCCTGCGGCTCGGCGACTCGGTCGAGCTCGCCTACGTCGACCAGTCCCGCGACGCCCTCGCCGCGGACCGGACGGTCTGGGAGGAGATCTCCGGGGGACAGGACCAGCTCACGGTCGGCGAGCGCCGCGTGAGCTCGCGCGCCTACGCGGCGTCCTTCAACTTCCGCGGCTCGGACCAGCAGAAGCCGGTGGCCAGCCTGTCCGGGGGCGAGCGCAACCGCCTGCACCTGGCCAAGCTGCTGCGTCGGGGCGGCAACCTGCTGCTGCTCGACGAGCCCACCAACGACCTCGACGTCGACACCCTGCGGGCGTTGGAGGAGGCGCTGCTGGCGTTCGCCGGATGCGCGGTGATCGTCTCACACGACCGCTGGTTCCTCGACCGGGTGTGCACCCATGTGCTGGCCTTCGAGGGTGACTCCCGGGTGCACTGGTTCGAGGGCAACTTCGAGGCCTACGAGCGTTGGCGCCGCGAGCGGTACGGGGAGGAGGCCGATCGCCCCCATCGCATCACCTACAGGAAGCTGGTCCGCGGCTGACGCGGGCCGGCCGGTGACGCTCCGCGGACCTCCGGGCGGCTAGCGCTCGAACGACACGTCGGGCGCAAGCCGGCGCGTGAAGGCGGCGATCAGCCGGGCGGCTGCCTCGACGTCGTCGAGCTGGACCATCTCGACCGGCGAGTGCATGTAGCGCAGCGGGATCGACACCACCCCGGTGGGAACCCCCACCCGCGAGATGTGGACGGCGTCGGCGTCCGTGCCGGTGGTGCGCGACGACGCCGCGACCGTGAACGGGATGTCGCTCGACTCGGCCGCCTCGTGCAGCAGCTCGAAGATGCGCGGGTTGATGATCGACCCGCGCTCGATGACCGGGCCCGAGCCCAGCTCGTGCCGGCCCAGCTCGCGGGGCTCCACCCCGGGCGCGTCGGTGGCGTGCGTGACGTCGACCACGATGGCCGCCCGGGGGTCGAGCGCGAACGTGCTGGTCCGCGAGCCGGCGAAGGTGGTCTCCTCCTGCACCGAGGCCACCGCCACCAGCTCGCCGGGCGCCCCGCCGTCCTCGGCCACCAGCCGAGCCACCTCGAGGGCGACGTAGGCGCCCAGCCGGTTGTCCAGCGAGCGCGACACCACCCTGCGATTGGGCAGGTCCACGGGCTCGGCGGCGAGCACCGCCACGTCGCCGATCCGCACCAGCCGCCCCGCCTCCTCGGCGTCGGCGGCGCCGATGTCGATGTGCAGCTCGCGCAGCTCGGCGACCTTCTTGCGGTCCTCCTCCTTGAGCAGGTGGATCGGCTTGCGGCCGATCACCCCGGGCAGGCGCCCGCCGCGCGTGATCACCTCCACCCGCTGGCCGACTAGGACCTGGGCGTCCCAGCCGCCCACTCCGCTGAAGTACAGGTGGCCCTGGTCGGCCACGTGAGTCACGATCAGCCCGATCTCGTCGATGTGCCCGACCACCGCCAGGGGGGGCCCGTCCGCGGCGCCCGGGACCCGGGCGAACGACGACCCGAGCGTGTCGCTGGAGACCTGGGCGAACGCCGCCGCGGCCTCCCGCCACGCCGCGGCGGGAGCGGCCTCGTAGCCGGACGGTCCCGGCGCGGTCAGCAGCTGACGTAGGACCTCGGGCGTCGGCACGGGGCGGGCAGCTTAGCCGTAGGCGGCCGGGGCTCTATGGTGTCTCGCCCCTTGGCCGTCATCCATCACGAGCTCTGCTTCGGCTGCGGGACTGCCAACCTGTTCGGGCTGCAGCTCGAGCTGGAGCGCCAGCCCGACGGATCGGTGGCCGGCCGGTTCTTCGTCAAGCAGGACCACCAGGGACCACCGGGAGTCGCCCACGGCGGCGTGCTGGCCGCCGCGCTGGACGAGGCCGCGGCGCTGGCCGCCGGCGACGGTCCGAAGGCGCCCCGCGCCGCGCGACTGGAGGTCGACTTCCACTCGACGGCGGCGGTGGGCTCATTCGTCCGGCTGCGCGCGTGGGTCGAGCCGGACCAGGACGACGAGCGCTGGGTGACCGCCGCCGCGTTGGGCGAGGGCGACGTGGAGGTGGCGACCGCGCGTGCCCTGCTGATCCCCCAGGTAGGCTGAGGACGGCGATGGCCGAGAACGCCACCCGCAAGATCCTGGCCGATCACCTGGTGGAGGGCGAACTGACGCCGGGCCAGCCGATCGCGCTGCGCGTGGACCAGACGCTGCTCCAGGACGCCACCGGGACGATGGCCTGCATGCAGTTCGAGCAGCTGGGCGTGGCCCGGGTGCGAGTGGACCGGGCGGTGCAGTACATCGACCACAACGTCGTCCAGCTCGACTACAAGAACCCCGACGACCACCGGATGCTGCAGGCGCTGGCCCGCAAGTACGGCATCCACTATTCGCGGGCGGGCAACGGAATCTCCCACTACATCTCGCTCGAGCGCTTCGCCAAGCCGGGCCAGGTGCTCGTGGGGGCCGACTCGCACACGACCACCAGCGGGGCGCTGGGGATGATCGCGGTCGGCGCGGGCGGCCTCGACGTCGCGGTGGCGATGGCCGGGTACCCGTTCGAGATCGCCTGCCCGGAGGTCGTCGAGGTCTGGCTGGAGGGGACCCTGCAGCGGCCCTGGGTGCAGTCCAAGGACGTGATCCTCGAGCTCCTGCGCCGGCTCAGCGTGAAGGGCGGCAAGAACAAGGTGTTCGAGTTCACCGGGCCCGGCACCGAGGACCTCTCGATTCCCGAGCGGGGCACGATCGCCAACATGATCGCCGAGCTGGGGGCCACCTCTGCGGTGTTCCCCCCCGATGAGGAGACGCGGAGCTGGCTGGCCCTCCAGCGGCGGGAGGACGACTTCGTCGAGCTGCGTCCCGACGACGGGGCCGAGTACGACGAGCGGGTGGAGATCGACCTGGGGGAGCTGGGTCCGCTGGTGGCCAAGCCGCACAACCCCGACAACGTGGTGCGGGTCGAGGAGGTGGCCGGCACCGAGGTCGAGCAGGTGTGCATCGGCTCATCGGTCAACTCGGCCTACATCGACCTGGCGCTACCAGGCGCGGTGCTGGCCGACAGGGGCGGTCAGCTCGTCGACCCGTTGGTGGCGGCCACCGCGACGCCGGGCTCCCGCCAGATCCTGACCGCGATCGCCGAGGCGGGCGTCTATCGCCAGCTGGTCGAGGGCGGGGTGCGGATGCTCGAGCCGGTGTGCGGGCCGTGCGTGGGGATGGGGCAGGCGCCGCCGACCGGGGCAAACTCGCTGCGCACCTTCAACCGCAACTTCCCCGGGCGGTCGGGGACCGCGGAGGACTCCGTCTTCCTGTGCTCGCCGGCGGTGGCGGCGGTGTCGATGCTCAGCGGCCGCATCGAGGACCCGCGCGAGTACGGCGAGCCACCCGAGATCCTGCCCGCGCCGGAGCTGCGGCCCTACGTGGACGACGTCCACATCTTCGCCCCGGCCGACGAGGAGGAGGCCGAGTCGATCGAGATCCCGCGCGGGCCCAACATCAAGACGCCGCCCGAGCACACGCCGCTGCCCGAGTCGTTGCAGGCCCGGATCGCCACGGTGCAACCGGACAACATCTCCACCGGCGACCTGGCCCCGGACGGCGTCGAGGTGATGTCGTATCGATCCAACATCCCGGCGATCGCCGAGTTCACCTTCCGTCACCGCGACCCCGACTTCCGCAAGCGCATGAAGGAGTGGGGCGAGGGGTTCATCGTCGGAGGAGAGAACTACGGCCAGGGCTCCTCGCGCGAGCACGCCGCGCTGGCCCCGCTGCAGCTGGGGGTCAAGGCGGTGTTCGCCAAGTCCTACGCGCGCATCCACCGCCGCAACCTGGTCGCGCAGGGCATCCTCGCCCTGACCTTCAAGGACGCGGCCGACTACGACCGGGCCGAGGTCGGGCAGACCTGGGAGCTGCCCGACGTGCGCGCCGAGCTCGAGGAGGGCTCCGACGAGGTCACGGTGAGGATCGAGGACACCGGCGACGAGTTCGCGGTCACCCACGACTTCGCCCCCAAGGAGCGCGAGATCCTCGCCGAGGGCGGGCTCCTGCACTGGCTGCAGGAGCACGGAAAGCAGGTGGCCTAGGCATCCGGCCCCGGGACGGGGCTCGGTCCCGCCAGCGCTGACGAAGGACGAAGGGACCCGGACGCCTACGCCTGGTCGTGCGGGCACCAGAACGTGGTGCGCCCGCCGACCTTCGCCCATTCCAGCTCGCGCCCGCAGCGCGGGCAGCGCCCGCCGCGCCGGCGCTCCGGGTTGAGCCTGCCGGTGTGCGCGCCGCCCCTGCGGATGGCCGAGCGGATGGCCGCGCGCACGGTGCGCCGCAGGGCGTCGAGCTCCTCCTGGCTAAGCTCGCCGCTGGGACGCCGCGGCGAGAGGCCGGCCCGCCACAGGATGTCGTCGGCCATCAGGTTGCCGATGCCCGAGATCGCACGCTGGTCGAGCAGCCTGGCCTTTAGCGGCGCGCTGCCGACCCCGATCCGTCGGCGGAACTCCGCTCGCGAGATCTCGCCGGCGTCGGGGCCGACGTGCGAGAAGTCCGGCTCCAGCACGGCCCGTCCGAGGCGGCGCTTGTCGCGCAGCGCGAGCCGTCCCCCACCGTCGAACTCGATCGCGAACCGGTCCCAGCCGCGTGGGTCCGGCTCCTCGTCGACCACCAGCCGCCCCGCCATCCCGAGATGCAGCCCCAGGTCCGGCCCTCCGTCGGTCTGCGCCCACATGAACTTGCCGCGCCGGTGGGCGGCGGTCAGCCGGTGCCCCCGCAGCGCCTCGGCGATCTCGCCGCGGGCATGGGGCCGGCAGACATAGGCGTCGCGGTCGTCCACCGCCGCGATCTTGCGGCCCAGCACCGCCTCGATCTGCTGCCTGGCCCGCTCCGCCTCGGGTAGCTCGGGCACCGCGACGTCAGGCGCGCGCGGGCCGCCCCCGCCGATCGCAGGGGATGCCGCCCACGGCGTGCCGGCTCCGGCGCTCGAGCTCGATCGAGCGCAGCGTCTGCGCCATCGCGACCGGCTGGACGCTGCCACTCTGGCCGGTGTAGGGGGAGTCGAGGAGGTGGACCATGACCAGGCTGGCGACAACGAACACCGTGACCGCGCTGACCAGCATCGCCTGGGCCGCGACCCGCTCGCCGCTGTCGGCGAAGAACAGCACGAAGCCGATCTCCAGCAGGCCTCCCACGATCAGGAAGAACCAGACGGTGGGCGGGATGAACGGCGCCGCCTCGCCCAGCCGCTTGCGTCGCTCGGTCTGGCGTGCATCGGCCTGGCTGAACCAGTTCTGGATCGCCGCGCCCACCGTCTCGGTGTTCCCGCTGACACGCTGGAAGCGGCGCTCGAGGCGAGACACCCACCCGTCGACCAGCGGGCTGCGCCGGTTATGGCGCATGGCGGGCCACTCGTCGCTGATCACCGCTCTTCCGTAGCAGACGAGGTCGCGCTGCAGGTCGTCGCGGGCGGCCGGGCCGAAGAACTCCGCGGTATGGAACAGGGTGAGCACCGCGATCGCCTCGGCCTCTGAGCTGTTGCGCGCGCTCTCAAAGCTCTCGAACGCGAGCAGGAACGTGAACGCCACCAGCACCGCGAACGTGGTGCCGGCAGCGGCGAACACCCCCGCCGCCTCCGCGGTGTCCCTGAAGTAGCTGCCGGCCGGCGCCCGCCGCCTGACCAGCAGCATCGCCGCGACCGCCACGCCGTCCGCGAGGACCAGGATCAGGGCGGCCTGCCTGAGGCTCACCGGGACCCCCCGCTCAGATGGCGTACCGCGGCGCCAGCCCCAGCAGCTGGGGCAGCGTCGCGAACCGGTAGCCCCGGGCGCGCAGGGTGGAGATCACGCGCGGCAGCGCCGCCACCGTCTGGCCCCGCGGGCCGCCGCCGTCGTGCATGAGGATGATCGCCCCCGGCCGGGTGGTGGACAGGATGCGCGAGTAGACCGCGCCGCTGCCGGGCAGCGACCAGTCGCGGGGGTCGACGCTCCACTGGATGGTGTTCATGCCCAGCGCGCGCGCCTGACGGATGATCACGCCGCTGGCCGCTCCGTACGGAGCCCGGAACAGGCAGGGCGTGTAGCCGGTGGCCCGGCGGACGGCGCCCTGGGTGCTGAGCATCTGGCGAATGCCGCCGCCGGACACGTTGGCGTGGGTGAACGTGTGGTTGCCGATCGCGTTGCCCTCGGCCAGCTCCCGGCGCAGCAGTGCCTCGTTGCCGCGGACCTGCCGGCCAATCACGAAGAAGGTGGCGTGGACCCCGAAGCGCCGCAGGATCGCCAGGACCCGCAGCGTGTAGGCGCTGGGCCCATCGTCGAAGGTGAGGGCCACGACCCGGCGCGCCCTCGACCCGGCCAGGCGGTAACTGGCCCCCGCGGCGTGGCAGCCGATCACCCGTCTGGGCCGTACCCGCCGCTTGCGCGGCGGCTGGGGCGCGTCGGCGGCCGCACTGGCTTCCCCACCCGGCCCGCCCTGCGGCGGAGCGCCCCGGGCCGGCGCGGCCGAACCGCCAAGCGCGGCCAGCGCGAGAGCCAGCGCCAGGCCCCGGCCGGCGGTCGCCCGAGCGCGCTCAGCCACTCGAGGATCCACCATTGGCCGGGCCGCCGGGGGTCGGCGACGACCCGGCGGCGGGCGGCGCCGTCGCCCGTTGACCGGGCGGCACCACGTAGATGCGCTGGTCGGTGAGGGACTGGGCGCCGTCCGGCGAGGAGGGAGGCGGCCGAAAGACGTCCACGTGGGAGCCTCCGATGGCTCC
>DATAEY010000077.1:0-10260 GCA_036257715.1 Solirubrobacteraceae bacterium
CGCCCCGCCGGCCAGCACGGCGATGGTCGGACCGCCTCCCTCGAGCGCGCCCTCGTGCGCGGCCGAGTCGATCCCCAGCGCCATCCCGCTCACCACGGTCACCCCGGCGGCGGCCAGGCCGCGACCCAGCTTCCGGGCGACCTCCAGTCCGTACGGCGTCGCCCGCCGAGCGCCCACCACCGCGGCGGTCACCTCGCAGGTCAGGCCTCGGGCGCCGGCCAGGTGGAGCACCGCCGGCGGGTCGGGAATGTCGTGCAGGCCGGGTGGATAGCCGTGTCGGTCGTGGCGACAGACGGCCGCCAGCCCGGTCGCGCGGAGGCGACGGCGGGCCGGCTCGGGGTCGAAGCGCAGCCACGCGGCGGTGATCGCGTCGGCGCGGTGGCCGCCCAGCGCCGCTACCAGCTCGTGGTCGCCAAGCGCCAGCAGGCTGTCCAGCGACCCGAAGCGCTCGTGCGCGCACGCGATGTGCTCGGCGAGCTCGGCCAACAGCCAGGAGCGGCGTAGGCAGTCTGCGCAGGGCCGGCTCACGCGGCCGCCTCCGGGCGGTCGTCCTCCTGGCGCAGGCCGAGCGCCTCGAGGACGTGCTCCCGCGCCACCCGCTCGCTGGCCGCCAGGTCGGCGATGGTCCTCGCCACCCGCAGGACGCGGTGGTGTCCGCGCGTGCTGAGCGTGGTCCGGTCGTAGGCCTCCAACAGGACGCGCCGGGCGGAGCCGGTGAGCCGGACGTGGGCGCGCGTCTCGCCGGCGCCCAGGTGCCCGTTGCAGGCCGCGGCGCAGCCGGCGAGCCGGCGGGTCTGGCGCTCGCGAGCGGCGACCACCCGTTCGCGGGCGTCGGCCGAGGTGGTCGCGGGAGCTGCGCTGAGCGCCTCGGGGCCGACCCGCTCCACCGCCACCAGTAGGTCCAGGCGGTCGAGCAGCGGCCCGCTGAGCCGCCGGGGGTGGCGGGCGATCTCGCTCTCGCTGCAGACGCAGCGCGGGGTCCCGGCGTATCCGCACGGGCAGGGATTGGTGGCCGCCACCAGGAGGAAGCGCGTCGGGAACACGCACGCGAGCTGGCCTCGGACGATCGCCGCGCGCCCGTCCTCGAGCGGCTGGCGCAGCGCCTCCAGGCTGGAGCGGGTGAACTCCGACAGCTCGTCCAAGAACAGCACGCCGTGGTGCGCCAGGCTGGCCTCGCCCGGGCGCGGCACCGCGCCGCCGCCGACCAGTCCGGATGCCGAGATCGTGTGGTGGGGAGCGCGAAACGGGCGGCGCGCGACCAGTCCGCCCGCATCATGCAGGCCGGCGACGCTGTGGATGCGGGTCACCTCCAGGGCCTCGTCCCGGGCCAGCGGCGGCAAGACCGAGGGCAGGCGGCGAGCCAGCATGGTCTTGCCCGTCCCCGGAGGCCCGGCGAGCAGGAGATTGTGCCCGCCCGCGGCCGCGATCTCCAGGGCCCTCACCGGGCCGGCGTGGCCGCGCACGTCGCCGAGGTCCGGCTCGTCGGGCGTGGCGTGGACGGACGCCGCCGGGCCGGGAACGGGGGGGATCCTGCCGCCACCCAGGATGTCGGCCATCGCGCGCAGGCCGGCCACTGCGGCCACGACGATCCCGTCCACCAGCGAGGCCTCCGCGGCGCCCTCCCGCGGCAGCATGAGCCCCCAAAGGCGCGCGCGCCTGGTGCCCTCGGCGACCGCCAGCGTCCCCCGGCAGCCCCGCACGTCTCCCCCCAGCGAAAGCTCTCCGAACACCGCCCAGCGCTCCAGCGCCGCCGACGACACCTGACCGCTGGCGGCCAGGACGGCGGCGGCCAGGGCCAGGTCGAACCCGGGACCCGCCTTGCGAAGGTGGCCCGGGGCGAGGTTGGCGGTGATCCTCCGCGCAGGGAAGTCGAAGCCGCTATTCAGCAGTGCGGCCCGCACGCGCTCGCGCGCCTCGCGGACCGCCGCGTCGCCGAGCCCGACCACTGTGAAGGCGGGCAGGCCCGGACGTATGTCGACCTCCGCCCACACGCGTCGCGGCTCGAGGCCGTCGATGGCGAAGGTCGCGACGCGAGCCAGCACCGAAGCGACGCTAGGGGCGGGCCGGCTGCGCGTGTCTCGCTCATTGTGCAGATTCGACGACTCCGCGCAGGCTTGTCACAGACGGTGGCGGACTCGGCCCGCGCGCCGCCCTAGCGTCGCGCCGAATGTCCGAGGACCTGCGACGACGTCTGGGCCGGTCCGGCGAGCGTATCGCGGAGGCCCATCTGCGCCGGCTCGGGTTCGACGTGCTCGAGCGCAACTACCGCACCCGGTGGGGCGAGCTGGACCTGGTGTGCTTCGACGGGGAGACGATCGTGTTCTGCGAGGTGAAGGCTCGCCGGGCGGGGAGCGGCCGGCCGTGGGACGCCCTGGGCGCCCGCAAGCGGGCTCAGGTCCGCAGGATCGCCGCGCGGTGGCTATCCGAGCGCAGCGAGCGGCCGCGGGCGGCGCATCTTCGCTTCGATGCGATCGGGGTGGTGGTCGACGCCCGCGGCCGAGTGGTCGCCCTGGACCACCTGGAGGCGGCCTTCTGACGCCGGACGCGACCGGCGCCGCGGATCAGCCGGCGGCGATGAAGTCGCGGGCGCTGTCCAGCGCCAGCTGCTGGTAGGCGGCCGCCTGAAAGGACATGCGGTGCAGCGGAGACACGCCGCGGGCCTCGATCGCGGCGCGGTGCTCCGGGGTGGCGTAGCCCACGTGGTCGGCGAACCGCCACCCGGGATGCTGGGCGTCCGCACGGCGCATGTAGCGGTCCCGGCTAACCTTGGCAACGATCGAGGCGGCGGCGATCGCGGCGCTGCGCGCGTCGCCGTTTACCACGGCCTGCTGGGGGTGGCCGACGTCGGGCACCGAAAAGCCGTCGCTTAGGCACAGGCAGCCCGGGCGGGCGACGCGGGCGAGCGCGTCGCGCAGCGCCGCCAGATTGGTCACGTGCAGTCCACGGCCGTCGATTCCCCGCGGGCAGCGCGAGATGACCGCCACCGCCGCCGCGCAGCGCAGCACCCGTGGGTAGAGCTCCTCCCGCGCCTCCGGGGTCTGCTGCTTCGAGTCGTTGAGCAGCGCGAGCGCGCGGGCCTCGCGCAGCCCCAGTCGCCGGTAGTCGAACAGCACGGCGGCGGCTACCAGGGGGCCGGCCAGGCAGCCGCGGCCGGCCTCGTCCGCGCCCGCCACCAGCCGGTGCCCCAGCGACCGGTCGAAGGCGAACAGCCGCCGGGCGGTGCGCCGCCGCCGGGGGCCTCCTCGCCCGCGGCGCTGTCGTTCAGAGGAGCCCGAGCCGGCTCGGCGGCCAATACGTGGCGAAGGCGCCGCCGATGATCCAGCCCTTTGGTACGGGCCCCCAGAACCGGCTGTCGTCGGACGAGCCACGGTTGTCGCCCATCATGAAGTAATGGCCGGGCGGAATGGTGATCGATTGCGGGAAGTCGCACTCGGCACCTGCCTGACAGGGCGTTATGTAGGGATCGCGCTCCATCCGGCCGTTGCGGATGACGTGGCCGTTGCGGATCGATATGCGGTCGCCGGGTAGCGCCACCACGCGCTTGATGAAGTTGTCGCCCGAGCGCTGGGGGCTGGGGCGATCGCAGGCGGCGGCGTGACCCTCGCCCTGCCGGGGGTTGCCGCACTTGGTCGCGAGCTTCCACCCCTCGGGGGGGTGGAAGACCATGATCTCGCCGACCTTCGGGTCCGAGAAACGGTTGCCGATCCGATTGACCAGGACGCGCTGACCGACGTCGAGCGTCGGCTCCATCGACTCGCTGGGGATCCGATACGGCTTGACCAGGAAGGCCTGGATCAGCAGCGCGAGGCCCAGCGCCGTGGCAACGATCAGCACGAGCTCCAGCAGGGAGCCCGAGCTCGACTTGACCGCTCGGGAGCTCACTCGGCGCCGGCGTCCGCCGTGCGCTCGGTCTGCTCGCCGTCCTCGTCCCCGGCCACCGCCGGCTCGGCGGCGGCGCCCTCCTCGCCTTCCTCCCCCTCGGGGGCGGGGGCGGGCTCGGCCTCCGCCAGAGTGCCCTCGGCGTCCGCCGGCTCGGCCAGCAGGCCGGGCTCGACCGCCGCCTCCGGACCGGCCCCGCGTCGCTCGCGCACGCGGGCACGCTTCCCGACCCGGCCGCGCAGGTAATACAGCTTGGCCCGGCGCACGTCGCCGCGCGCGGCCACCTCGATGCGCTCGATCTTCGGCGAGTGCAGGGGGAAGGTGCGCTCCACCCCGACCCCGAACGAGTGCTTGCGAACGGTGAAGGTCTCGCGTACGCCGTGGCCCTGACGCTTGAGGACGATGCCCTCGAAGACCTGGGTCCGCCGGCGGGTGCCTTCGACCACCTGGAAGTGGACGCGCACGCGGTCCCCCGGCGCAAACGCTGGAACGCGCCGGAGCTGCGCGCGCTCGAGGCTTTCGATGACGCTGCTCATGGCAAGGAAAAAGCGGCGTCCCGACCGCCGCGCGCGGACTATCCTAGCGGACGTCAATCGAAGCCCTGGCGGCCTCCCGAGTCGTCGGACACCGCTCGACGCCGGCTCTGCTCGGCCCGCCACTCGCGGATCCGCTCGTGGTGGCCGGAGAGCAGCACCTCCGGCACGCGCCAGCCGCGGTACTCGGCCGGGCGGGTGTAGTGCGGGTACTCGGGAGCCCCGCCCAGAACCGGGCTGAACGACTCCTCCACCGCCGACTCGGCGTCGCCGAGCGCTCCCGGCAGCTTCCTCAACACCACGTCGCATACCACCATCGCGGCGAGCTCGCCTCCCGAGAGGACATACCGGCCCACCGAGACCGCGTCGGTGGCCAGGTGCTCGACCACGCGCTCGTCGAAGCCCTCGTACCTCCCGCACAGCAGGGTCAGCGCCGGCTCGGCCGCCAGCTCCCGCCCCAGCGCGTCGTCGAGCAGCCGCCCGCCGGGGGTGAGCGCGATCACCCGCCGCCCCGAGCGCACCTCGATGGGGTCGCGCTCGTAGTGGCCGCGCAGGGCGGCGTCCACAACATCGACCCGGAGGACCATGCCCGCACCCCCGCCGAACGGGGTGTCGTCGACTTGGCCGGCGCTCAACGGCGTGTGGTCGCGGTAGGAGACGTAGCGCAGCCGGGACCCCGCCTCGATCGCGTTGCGCACGTGCCGCTGTCGCTCGAACCAGTCGAACCATTCCGGGAATAGCGTGAAGACGTCGATCTCCATCAGCCCTCCCCGGGCTCGAGGAAGCTCAGGCTGACGTCTATGCGGCCGCGCTTTACGTCGACGTCGCGCACCGCGTCCGCGACCAGGGGCACCAGCAGCTCGCCGCCGTCGAGGCGCTCGACCTCGAGCGCCTCGCACGAGGGAAGGCCGACCAGCCGACGCACCACCCCGACCGGCCGCTGGCGATCCACCACGCGACAACCCTCCAGGTCCTCGGCCCACCACTCGCCCGGGCCGAGTCGCGGAGCCCGCTCGCGGGCGACCAACAGCTCGGCGCCGCGCAACCGCAGGGCCGCCTCGCGCTGCTCGCACCCCTCGAGCCGGACGATCGGGCGCCTGGCCATGCCGACGCGTCGGACGATGCGGGCGGCTCGCCCCCCTACCGAGACCACGACGCCCTCCTGGAGGAGCTGCGGACGCGCGACCCGCACGTGGAAGGACCCGTCGAGGCCGTGCGGACGTCCCACGACCCCGGCGGTGAGCCATGGCGTCGCCTGATCCCTCACAGCTCCGCCCTCGGATGCAGGGGGCGATGGGCTTCGCGGAGACCGGGCCGGCTCCGCCGGCCCTCCCGGCCTCACAGCTCCGCCCTCGGATGCAGGGGGCGATGGGCTTCGCTGTTCGGCCAAGTTGGACGGGGCTCAGTCGACGATGTCGACCAGCACGCGGCGGTTCTCGCGGATCGCCGCAGCCTTGACCACGGTGCGCAGCGCGTTGGCGGTCCGGCCGCCGCGTCCGATGACCTTCCCGTAGTCCTCCTCGGCCACCGACAGCTCGAGCACGAGCGTGCCGTCGTCCTCCTCGAATTCCTCGACCCTGACCGCCTCGGGCTCACCGACTAGCGACCGGGCCAGGTACTCGAGCAGCTCCTTCACCGGCCGCCGTTATTCGACGCCCTGGGTGCGCAGGAGCTTGCGCACCGTCCGGGTCGGCTGGGCGCCGCGGCGCAGCCATTCCCGAGCCCGCTCGGCGTCGATCACGATCGTCGACGGGTCCGTCTGGGCGTTGTAGCGGCCGATGGTCTCGATCACACGTCCGTCGCGCGGAGACCGCTGGTCGGCCACCACTACGCGCCAGATGGGGTCCTTCCTGCCGCCGACGCGGGTGAGCCTGAGCCGTACTGACACGAGCGACCGGAGGTTAGCGGTCAGCGCCGGCTAGCGGCCGCCGCGGGTCAGCGTGCCGAGGTCGGGCAGGCGCCCCTGGCCGATCTGGCGCATCAGCCTGCGCATCTGCTCGAACTGCTTGACGAGCTGGTTTACCGCCTGGACGTTGGTCCCCGACCCGCGCGCGATCCGCAGCCGGCGCGAACCCTTGATCAACTCCGGCCGCCGGCGCTCCTCGGGGGTCATCGACAGGATGATCGCCTCGACCCGGTCGATCTCGCGCTCGTCCACCTTGACGTCTCGCAGCTGGGCGCCGACGCCGCCGGGGAGCATGCCCAGCAGCGACGACAGCGGGCCCATGCGGCGAACCTGCTTGAGCTGGGCGAGGAAGTCCTCAAGGGTGAACTCGGCCCGCCGCAGCTTGCGCTCGAGCTCCGCTGCCTGGTCGGCGTCGTACTCGCGCTCCGCCTTCTCGATGAAGGTCAGCATGTCCCCCATCCCGAGGATGCGCTGGGCCATCCGGTCGGGGTGGAAGCGCTCGAACTGGTCGAGCTTCTCCCCGGTGGAGGCGTAGAGGATCGGCCGACCGGTCACCGCCTTCACCGACAGCGCCGCCCCGCCGCGCGCGTCCCCGTCCAGCTTGGTCAGCACCACACCGTCGAACCGGACGACCTCGGCGAAGGCCTCGGCCACGTTCACGGCGTCCTGGCCGGTCATGGCGTCGAGCACCAGCAGGACGGCGTGGGGCCGCACCGCGTCGCGCATGCGCGCCAGCTCGTCCATGAGCTCGCGGTCCACGTGCAGGCGCCCCGAGGTGTCGACGATCAGCGCGTCCTTGCCATCGCGGACCGCGCGCTCGCGAGCCCAGGCGGCGATCCGCACCGGGTCCTCGTCGGTGCCGCGCTCGTAGACCTCCGCCTTGGCCCGCTCGCCCAGCGTGACGAGCTGCTCGAGCGCCGCCGGACGGTAGACGTCGCAGGCGGCCAGGGCGACCGACGAGCCGCGCTCGACCCGCAGGTGGCGAGCCAGCTTGGCCGCCGCGGTGGTCTTGCCCGAGCCCTGGAGGCCGGCGATGAGCACCACCGTCGGAGCGCGCGACGAGAAGGTCAGCTCGCGCCCGGCCCCGCCCATCAGGGAGGTCAGCTCCTCGTCGACGATCTTGACCACCTGCTGGCCCGGATCGAGCCGACCGATGACCTCCTCACCCAGGCAGCGCTCCCGGAGCCCGGCGGTGAACTCCTTGACCACCCGGAAGTTGACGTCGGCCTCGAGCAGGGCAAGGCGGACCTCGCGCATGGCGGCGGCGACGTCGTCCTCGGTCAGCGTCCCGCGCTGACGGACCCCCGACAGGGCGTCCTGAAGCTTCTCCGAGAGCGCATCGAACATCGGGTACGGAGGCTAGCTACTGCGCCCGCCGAGCCGGGTTTGCGGCCGGCGTTCTGGGATAGGCTGGCCCGGAGGGTGTCGCGGCGCAATCAGCTCATGATCGGGGCGGGCTCCTTGCTGGTGGCGATCCTCGCGCTACTGCTCGACAACCTGATCCTGCTCGAGCCCGACCAGCCACCCCGGGTGATCCCGTTCCTGGTGCTCAGCCTGATATGCGCCGTTGTCATGGCGGCGATCTACCTTTATGTGATCCCCCGCGCCGAGCGGGCCACCGGCCCCTCGAACCGACTCTCTCAGTCGGGTTTCGTGGCGGGATTGGCCGCGCTGGCATTCGTGATCGTGTACTGGACGGCACTGCCGTTCGTGCTCGGCGCCGGGGGCTTCGTGCTGGGTAGCCTCGGCGAGGAACGGGCCCGGCGGGACATGAAGCGCGCGCCGCGAGGCGAAGAGCAGGCGGATCCGGAGGTCGACGCGGAGGACGCCGAGCGGGCCAAGGACGAGGAGGCCGACGACGAGGCCCCGTCGGTGGGAGAGCGTGCGGGCCAGGGCTGGGCCGCCAGGATGATGGGCGGGCTGGCCTTCCTGGCATGCCTCGTCCTGTTCGCGGTCGTCCGAGGGTGACCCGGCCCGCGCCGGGCCCGGACTCGAGGCGCAACGGCCGCGGCTAAGGCGAGGGTGGCCCGTCCTCGCCCGAGCGCCCGCCCAGCAGGCCGCCGAGATTACCGAGCGCCTGCGAGATCTCGGACGGGATGACGAAGATCTTGTTCGCCTCGCCCTGGGCGAGCTGCGGAAGCATCTGCAGGTACTGGTAGGAGAGTAGCTGCGCGTCGGGGCGGCCATCGTGGATGGCCCTGAACACCGTCTCGATCGCCTTGGACTCCCCCTCCGCCCGCAGCACCGCGGACGCCTTGGCGCCCTCGGCCCTGAGCACGGCGGACTGCTTCTCGCCCTCGGCGGTGAGGATCTGCGACTGCTTCACGCCCTCGGCGTTGAGGATCGCCGCCCGGCGGTCCCGCTCGGCGCGCATCTGCTTCTCCATCGCCTCCTGGATTGTCCCCGGCGGGTCGATCGACTTGATCTCGACCCGGTTGATCCGAACGCCCCATTTGCCCGTCGCCTCATCCAGCACGACTCGCAACTGCGAGTTGATGTGGTCGCGCGAGGTGAGCGTGTCCTCCAGCGTCATGCCCCCGATCACGTTGCGCAGCGTGGTCACCGTAAGCTGCTCGATCGCCTGCAGGGGATTCGCCACCTCGTAGGTGGCGGCCTTGGCGTCGGTGATCGTGAAGTAGATGACGGTGTCGATCCCGACCACCAGGTTGTCCTCGGTGATCACGGGCTGGGGCGCGAACGAGACCACCTGCTCGCGCAGGTCGATCAGCGGCTTGACCCGGTCGACGAAGGGCACGACGACCGCGAGCCCGGGCTGCAGGGTTCGGTGGTAGCGGCCGAGCCGCTCGACCAGGCCCGCCCGAGCCTGGGGAATGATGCGAATCGTTCGGGCCGCCATGAACAGGAAGAACAGCGCCACCACTGCGAGGACGATGAGCCCGGTCATTCCAACCCTCCGTTCCTATTCGGTCACCAGCGCGGTGGCGCCCCGGATCTCCACCACCTCCACGCGGTTGCCCACGTCGATCACATGATCCTCGTCGTAGGAGCGCGCGGTCCAGACCTCGCCGTTGTCGATCCGCACGGCCCCCACGGCCTCGTCATTGGCGATGCGCTCCACCACGATCGCACGGCGCCCGATCAGCGCGGCGGTGCCGGTGCGCAGGGCGGCCGGCATGCGCCGGTGGGCCCGGGCGATCGGGCGCACGACCAGCAGCATCAGCAGCGAGGCGACGATGAACACCAGCCAGGCGACGACGGTCCCGCCGCCTGCCGCATCGACCAGCGCGGCCAGCAGCGCCCCGCCCGCGAAGGGCGCGAGGAAGAAACCCATGGTCAGCATCTCGCCGATCGCCAGCACGACCGCGGCGAGGATCCAGAACACCCAGCCCATGCCGGGCGAGCTTATCTCAGCCCTGGCCGGCGCCCAGCAGGGCTCGCGCGAAGTCGTCCGGGTCGAAGGGCCGGAGGTCGTCCAGCGCCTCGCCGACCCCGATCAGCTTCACCGGGATGCCCAGCTCGTCGGTGATCGCCAGCGCGATCCCGCCCTTCGCGGTCCCGTCCAGCTTGGTGAGGACGATGCCGCTCACCGCGACCGCCTCGGCGAAAACCCTGGCCTGGCGGAGCCCGTTCTGGCCGGTGGTCGCGTCCACGGTCAGCAGGGTCTCGTGGGGGGCCCCCGGAAGCTGCTTGGCGATCACCCGGCAGACCTTGCGCAGCTCGGCCATCAGCTCGTCCTGGGTGTGCAGGCGCCCGGCGGTGTCCAGGATCACCACGTCGCTGTCCCGTGCCCGCGCCGCGGCCACGGCGTCGTAGGCCACGGCCCCGGGGTCGGCCCCCGGCGCCCCCTTGACGAACTCGCAGCCCGCCCGCTGCGCCCACTCCTCGAGCTGCTCGACCGCGGCGGCGCGGTAGGTGTCGGCGGCCCCGATGAGGACGCTGCGCCCGAGGCTGCGGCGTAGGTGCCAGGCCAGCTTGCCGATG
>DATAEY010000078.1:0-19625 GCA_036257715.1 Solirubrobacteraceae bacterium
CATCGGTTGATGGCCTGGGCGCTGCTTGACCGCGAGAGCGGGCGGGCGTAGGGTCGCCAGGGTCGTCCCCGATCGAAAGAAGGGCATCCGTGTCTGAGCAGAATAAGGCTCTATCCAAGCGGTTTTTCGAGGCGTGGAACGCCCGAGATATGGATGCATTCGACGAGATCTTCGCGTCCGACGCGGTTGACCACGACGCTCAGAACCCCTTCGCCGAGCTGCGCGGCCCGGAGAGCGCAAAGCGCTTCTGCGAGATGTACGCCTCTGGCTACTCGGACGGTCGCTTCGAGGTGCATGAGCAGATCGCCGAGGGCGACTTCGTCGTCACCCGCTGGACGGGCAAGGGCACGCACGACGGCGAGCTGATGGGCCTCCCGCCCACCGGGAAGTCGGTCGAGGTGGAGGGGATCGGGATCGACCGGCACGCGGGCGGCAAGATTGCCGAGAGCTGGACCTGCTGGGACACGCTCGGCATGATGCAGCAGCTCGGCGCCATCCCGGAGTCGCAGCCGACCAGCACCTGATTCGCACGCGCCTAGGGGCTCCGCAGGCCGATCAACCGATCGGCGGTCCGACGAAGCACATCCGTCTGGCTTGACCAGGATTGGCCCCGTCGTCAACACCTGCCCATATCCGCCTCGAGTACGAACCGTTTCATAGGTTCTCCTCGAATCGGCTAGGTCCAAGCCCTACTGGAACCACCTGCGCAAACTCAGGTGAGGCGGGGGAGGTCGTAGATGCCGTCAAGGCGATCGGCGACGCGCTGATATGCCCTTTCGGGCCCCTGCAGATGGGCCTATGCTTGCGACACACCTGCAGGTACTCGTGAACACGGTCGCGGGTCGCCTCCAGGACTCGGTGCACCCCGCTGCCCGGCCAGTTCGCGACGGAGCCGGCGGAGCGCCTACCCGGGCTTGACCGCGAGCCTGCCTGTGTAGTCGATCCGGCAGAGGAACACGGGGGCGTCTGCGAAGTACTCGTCCGTGGCCCTTCGGGCGCCCGCGAAATGGCCGTAGTCGTCGATGATGAGCACTCCGCCCGGAGTCAGCCGCGGATAGAGATGGACGAGCTCGTGGCGGGTCGACTCGTACCAGTCGGTGTCCAGGCGCAACAGGGCGATCTGCGCGGGGGCCCGGTCCGGCAGCGTCCGCTCGACCGGCCCCTCGACGAAATGCAGGCGTCCGGCGTCATAGCCGGTCTGGTCCAGGGCCCGGCGCACCTCGTCGACCGGGACGGCGCAGGGGTCGCGCTCGCCCTCCTCCTGGTAGCGCCTCCACGCCCACATCGTCGGCGTCCCGGCATAGTCGCGGTCTAGCTCCGTGGGCCGGGTCATCCCGGCGAAGGTGTCGTACAGGTAGAGGTCTCGGTCACCGGCGCCCAGCCGCAGGAGAGTGATCGCCGCCGCCATCATGCTGCCGCCCCGCCAGACCCCGCACTCGACGAGGCTGCCCGGAATCCCCGCCGCTACGACGTACTCGGTGCTGGCGCACACGGCGGCGAGCCGCTCAGGTGAAGTCTGGGTGTACGCGGCCACCCACTCGATGGTCTCGATCCAGGCCGAATCGAAGTCGATCGGGTAGTACTCGCCGGTCCGGCGCAGGACTTGCGGGTCGACCGGGTACGGGCTGCGCTGCAGGACGTATCCCCGCCGGTAGAGCGCGTGCCGCAAGCTGGCTCGCAGACGCTGGCGCCACGCGCTCACCCGCCAAGCATAGGTTCGCGCGGCCCGTGGCTGCGGTGAGGCCCGGCACGCGCCGTGACGCCACGGCGGTGGCGGCCGGGGTGTACTTTGCCGACTCGTAGGCGGCACCGAGGGCCATGGACTTCGACCTCAGCGACGAGCAGAAGCTGATCCGCGAGACGGCGCGCGACTTCGCCGACCGCGAGATCGCCCCACGGGCGCGCGACAACGATCGCAACCACCACTTCGACCTCGAGCTCATCGCCAAGATGGCGGAGCAGGGCTACCTGGGCGCGATCGTTCCCCGGCAGTACGGCGGACCGGGGCTCGACCACTTGACGTACGGCCTGATCGTGGAGGAGGTGGGCCGGGCCTGCTCGGCCATGCGCACGGTGGTCTCGGTCCAGACCTCGCTGGTGTGCTCGGCCATCGTGCGCTGGGGCACCGAGGAGCAGAAGCATCGCTATCTGCCCAAGCTGTGCTCGGGCGAGTGGCTGGGCTGCTTCGCGCTGACGGAGCCCGACACCGGCTCGGACGCGGCCAGCCAGAAGACCCGCGCCAAGCGAGTCGACGGCGGCTGGTCGATCAGCGGCGCCAAGATGTGGATCTCGATGGGCAACCACGCCAAGGTGGCGCTGGTGTTCGCCCAGACCGACCCCGAGGCGAAGCACCGGGGGATCGCGTGCTTCCTGGTCGACACCGGGCATCCGGGGTTCTCGTCGCAGGAGATTCACGGGAAGCTCGGGCTGCACGGCTCCGACACCGCCGCGCTGTCCCTGGATGAGGTCGAGGTGCCCGAGGATGCCGTGCTCGGCGAGGTCGGTGACGGCTTCAAGATCGCTATGTCGGCGCTCGACTCCGGGCGCTACTCGGTGGCCGCCGGATGCGTGGGGATCTGTCAGGGGTGCGTGAACGAGTCGGTCTCGTACTCCAAGGAGCGCGAGCAGTTCGGCCGCCCGATCGCTGCATTCCAGCTCGTGCAGGCGATGATCGCCGACATGGTCGTGGAGACCGAGGCGTCCCGAATGCTGGTGTGGCGCGCGGGGTTCCTCAAGGACGCCGGACGGCCGAACACGACCGAGACCTCGATCGCCAAGCTGTACGCCACCGAGGCGGCCATTCGCTGCGCAAACACAGCCATCCAGGTGCACGGCGGCGCCGGCTACGTCGACGACCATCCGGTGGAGCGCTACCTGCGCGACGTCCGGGTGACCACGCTCTACGAGGGGACCTCGCAGATCCAGAAGCTGATCATCGGGCGCGCGGCGACCGGGATCAACGCGCTCGTGCCGGCGTGAGCGGCGGCCCGGCGCGCACGATCGGCGTCGTCGGCGCCGGGACCATGGGCGCCGGAATCGCCCAGCTGGCCTGCCAGGCGGCCGGCGCGCGAACGCTCCTGCACGACCCCATCGCCGAGGCGCTCCAGCGCGGAGTCGAGACGATCCGCGGGCATCTGCACCGCGGAGTCGAGCGCGGCCGCCTCTCCCGGGACGACGCGCGAGCGGCCGAGGAGCGGCTGGAGCCGGTGGACGCGCTGGAGGCGCTGGCCGAGTGCGACCTGGTCATCGAGGCCGCGCCGGAGTCCCCGGAACTCAAGCGCGAGCTCTTCGCGTCACTGTCGGGGATCGTGGGAGCGGACTGCGTGCTGGCCACCAACACGTCGTCGCTGTCGGTCACCGCCCTGGCGGCCGCGGCGTCGAGCCCCGAGCGGGTGGTGGGCATGCACTTCTTCAACCCGGCGCCGGTGATGGGCCTGCTCGAGGTGGTGGCCGGAGAGCGGTCCGGCGACGGCGCCGTGGCGCTCGCCCGGGCTACCGGAGAGGCGATGGGCAAGCGGGTAATCCTGGCGACGGACGGGCCGGGCTTCCTGGTCAACCGCTGCGCCCGTCCCTTCGGCCTGGAGGCGCTGCGCCTGGTCCAGGAGCGCCTGGCCACGGTCGAGCAGGTGGATCGCGTCTGCCGGATGGGCGGCGGGTTCCGGATGGGCCCGTTCGAGCTCATGGACCTCGTGGGGATCGACACGGGCCTGTCGGTGTCCGAGAGCTTCTTCAGGCAGTCGTTCGGCGAGCCGCGCTGGAGGCCGTCGCCGATTGCCGCGCGCATGACGGCGGCCGGGCGGCACGGGCGCAAGTCGGGCCGGGGGTACTACGACTACGCCTCCGAGCCCCACCGCCCCCCGGACCCCGAGCCGCAGGCGGCGGGCGGGGGATCGGGCCGCCTGGTGGTGGCCGGTGATCTGATGGTGGCCGACGAGCTGCGTGCGGCGGCGGAGAGCGCGGGCTACCGGGTCGCCGAGGGCGTCGAGCCGCCCTACGAGACACCATGGCTGATCGTCGACTGCAGCGCCGGCGAGCAGCCGGTGCCGCTGGAGGGCGGTCCGCAGGCGCTTCTGTGCGCCGAGGCAGCGCTGGGCGAGCTGGATCCGGGCGGCAGCGCAGCCGGCTTCCACGCGCTGCCGCCGCTGGAGGACTGCCAGCTGGTGGAGCTCACGAGGGGACCGGCCACCTCGCCGGTCGCCGCCGAGCGAACCGAGCGGCTGTTCCGGACGCTGGGAAAGCACGTCGAGTGGGTGGGCGATGCCCCGGGCTTGGTGCTGGGCCGCATCGTCGGCCAGCTCGTCAATGAGGCGGCCTTCGCCCTGACCGAGGAGGTGGGCAGCGGCGAGGACATCGACGCCGGCATGCTGCTGGGACTCAACTATCCGCGCGGGCCGCTGCGGTGGGCGGATTCGATCGGGCTCGACCACGTCCTCGCGGTCCTCGACGCGCTCCAGGAGCACTACCGCGAGGAGCGCTATCGCGCCGCACCGCTGCTGAGGGCCCGTGTATGGGAGGGACGGCTGGGGCGCCATGCCGGGGCCGGGTTCTTCGACTACGGCGACGGCCCGGGCTAGCGGTCGTCGCTCGGTCGGCGTGTCACGTTCCGGTCGCCCCGGGCGTTCCCCCACCGTGCCGCTGCCGCCGTTCCAGCGCTTCCTGGACGAACACCGAGAGCCTGTGTGGCGCTTCCTGGCCGCGCTGGTCGGGCGCCAGGAGGCGGACGACTGCTTCCAGGAGACGTTCCTGTCCGCGCTGCGCGCGTATCCCCGGCTGCGCGATGGGGCCAACCTCCAGGCGTGGGTGCTGACCATCGCCCACCGCAAGGCGATCGACGCGCACCGGGCCCGGGCCCGTCGGCCGGTGCCCGTGGCGGATGCGGACCCCGGGCCTGCGACCGACGGACCTGGCAACCCCGAGCCCGAGCTGTGGGGCCTGGTCCGCGGTTTGCCGCCGAAGCAGCGGGCCGCCGTGGCGCTGCGGTTCGTGGCGGACCTGCCCCACGCCGAGGCGGCGCAGGTGATGGGGTGCTCGGAGGCCGCGGCGCGCCGAAACCTGCATGCGGCGCTCACCAAGCTGAGAAAGGAGTGGCGATGACCCACCTCGAGCACGTTCTGCGCGACAGCGCCCCGGCCGGCGACGCCGGGGCAGCGGCGATCGCCGCCCGGCGGGTGGTCGCCCGCGCCGATCAGGAGGGAGCGGCCGACGTCGCCTACGCGGTCCTGCCATCACCGCTGGGCGCGCTGGCCGGCGTGTGCACCCGGCGCGGACTGCTCTGCCTCTCCTACCGGGTGGAGCGCCTCGACGAGCTGCTCGAAGGGCTCGCCGCGGCCGTGTCGCCGCGGATCCTGGAGTCGCCGGCCCGGCTGGACGCGGTGGCGCGCGAGCTCGACGAGTACTTCGCCGGTCGCCGCCGGCGCTTCGAGCTGCCGATCGACTGGTCGCTGTCGCACGGGTTCGCCCGGCGCGTGCTACGGGCCACCGCCAAGGTGCCCTACGGGACCGCCACCACCTACACCGAGGTCGCCGGGCGGGCGGGCAGCCCGCTCGCCGTCCGCGCCGCCGGGAACGCCCTCGCCGCGAACCCGGTCCCGATCGTCGTCCCCTGCCATCGGGTGCTGCGGGTGGGCGGCGGCTTGGGGGGCTACGCCGGCGGCCTCGACCGCAAGCGCTTCCTGCTGGAGCTGGAGGGCGCGCTCGAGGGCTGACCCTCGGACGCCCGCTAGCGTGGCCCCGTGGCGGCCCCGATCGACCTGGCCTGCGTGGTCCACTGCCACTCGACGTTCTCGGACGGCACCGGCACCGCGCCCGAGATAGCCGCCGCGGCCGCCCGAGCCGGGGCGGACGCCGTCCTCCTGACCGACCACGACTCGCTCGAGGCCAGGCGGCGCGGGCACGAGCGCTGGCACGGGCCGGTGCTGATGTGCGTCGGCGAGGAGGTCTCGCCACCGGGCGGAAACCACTACCTGGCCTTCGGCCTGGACGCGGAGGTCCGCCACGCGGGGCTCACGGCTCGGGAGATCGTCGAGGCGGTCGCGGAGGCCGGGGGGTTCGGCTTCCTCGCCCATCCCTTCTCGCGCGGCTCGGAGCGGTTCCGGCGCGGAGGCATACCGTGGGACGACCTGGACTGCGGCGGCTACACCGGCATCGAGCTGTGGAGCTTCGTCACCGACGGCGCCGAGTCGGTGCGGTCGCTGCCGGACCTGGTGCGGTTCATCGCCTCACCCGAGCGGGTGCTGGACGGCCCCCCGGCCCGAAACCTGGAGCACTGGGATGACCTGCTGTCGCGGCGCCCGGTGGTCGCCATCGGCGGCGTCGACGCCCATCAGCTCGGCGTGCGGGTGGCCGGCCGGGTGCCGCTGCGGCTGATGGCCTACCACCGGTCGTTTCGGCGGCTGCGCACCCACGTGCTGGTCGAGCGCCCCCCGAGCGGAGACGCCGCCCGCGATCGCGACGCCGTCTACGGCGCGCTGCGGGCGGGCCGCTGCTACCTGGCCATGGACTCGCTGGCCCCGGCGCGAGGCTTTGGGTTCTGGGCCGAGGTCGGCGCGAACCGGGTCGAGATGGGCGAGCAGGGGCCCGCGCACGGCGCCAGCCTGCGGGTTCGAACCCGGACGCCGGCCGCCCTGACGCTGCTTCGCGACGGCGAGCCGGTCGCGTCCGTCAACGGCGAACGGCTGGAGCACGAGGTAGAGCGCCCGGGCGTCCACCGGGTCGAGGCGGCGCTTCACCGCCACGGGCGTCTGCGCACGTGGATCGTCTCGAACCCGGTGTACCTGCGCTGAGGTGCCCGGGCAGGTGGAGTCGCCTACGACCTGGTCGGCGCCCAGTGCGACTCGGGCACCTCGCTAGAGGGGATGTCGGCCAGCTCGGGAGGCGTCTCGACCGCCGGCGTGTCGCGCAAGTACCACTCGGCGTCCAGGGCGGCCTGGCATCCGGTCCCGGCCGCGGTCACCGCCTGACGGTACGTGTGGTCCACCAGGTCACCGGCGGCGAAGACCCCCGGCCGGTTGGTGCGGGTGGACTTGCCCTCGGTCAGCACGTAGCCGTTCTCGTCGGTCTCGACCTGGTCGGCGACGAGCTCGGACTGCGGCAGGTGGCCGATGGCGATGAAGGCGCCCGCCGTCGGCAGCTCGCGGAGCTCGGCGGTCTCGACGTTGCGCAGGTGGGCCACGCCAAGAGCCCCGTTCTCGCCCGGCACGAACTCCTCGACCACGAACGGCGTTAGCCACTCGATGTTGGGCATCTTACGTGCGCGGTCGAGCATGATCTGGGAGGCCCGGAACTGGTCCCGGCGGTGCACCACGGTCACCTTGGATGCGAACTTGGCGAGAAAGATCGCCTCCTCCATGGCGGAGTCGCCTCCGCCCACGATCAGGGCGTCGCGGTCCTTGAAGAAGGCGGCGTCGCAGGTGGCGCAGTAGGACACGCCCCGCCCGCCGAGCTCGTCCTCCCCCGGCACGCCGAGTCGCTTGTGCTCCGCGCCCATGGCCAGCACGAGGGTGCGCGCACGGTAGGAGTCGTCGTCGATCCACACGGTGTGGATGCCGCCCGGCTCGGTCGCGAGCTCGATCCTGGTGGCGTTCTCGGTGACGTAACGGGCCCCGAACCGCTCAGCCTGGTCGCGGAGCTCCTGCATCATCTCCGGCCCGGTGACCCCATCGCGGTAGCCGGGGTAGTTCTCGACGTCGGTCGTCTGCTGAAGCAGGCCGCCCCAGGCGAACCCCTCGATCACCAAGGGGTGAAGATGCGCGCGCGCGGCGTACAGGGCGGCGGTGTAGCCCGCCGGACCGCTGCCCACGATGATCACGTTCTCGACTGGCTGCTCCATCGGCTCTCCCGACTGGTTGGGCCTTACTTCACTTTTTATAGTACCGGGTCGGTCAACCATGTTACGTCGCGCGGACGGTCGCGGCGGCGCCCGGCGCGCGCTCCTCGCGCCAGCGGCTCACGGTGCGGCGAAGCTGGAAGTAGGCGACCGCGCCCGGAACGGTGGGCAGCCAGAACGCGAACGCCCGGTAGGCGAGCACGGCCACGACCGCCAGTCCGCCCGGGACTCCGAAGGCGATGAAGGTGCCGATCATCCCGCCGTCCACCCCACCGATCCCGCCCGGCAGGGGAAGCGCGTTCGCCAGCATGCCGACGAAGTAGGCCATCACGATCACCGCCTTGGAGGGCGGGTCGCCGAACGCGTGGAAGCAGGCCCACAGGACGGCGATGTCGAAGCCCCACCAGGCGACGGCTCCCAGCACCCCCGGCTCGCGCGCGCGGATCAGCGCCAGCGCGTAGCGCACGCCGCTGGAGACCGCCGCGGGGGCACTGGCCGCCCGCCGCGCCCAGCGCGCGAGCCGGCCGAGCCCGCGCCGGTGCGACCAGCCCTCCAGCCGACGCTCGAGGTCAGCGGGCACCAGCGACATCGCCAGGAACGCGACGATCGCGGTCGCCCCCAGGGCGGCCGGGACGACCGTGAAGGCCAGCGGCGCCGGGCCCGGGAAGACGCCCGTCCGCAACAGGATGCCGTCGACCACCAGCGTCGCCATGTACACGGCGTAAAGCAGCGACATGAAGGCCACCATCCGGCAGGCGACCGTGCGCGGCTCCATGCCCGACCGCCGCACCGCCCAGGCGGTCAGCGCCACCCCGCCGGCCCCCGCGGCGGCGAACAGCCGGGTGGCCGCCAGGCCGGCCATGGTGATCTGGTAGCTCTCGCGCCAGTCGATGCGAGAGGAGCCGCGCACGAAGACGGTCCGGAACAGGATGATGTAACCGCCGAACGAGAGAACCTCGAAGCCCGCGGCGACGGCCAGCCAGCCAGGCTCCCCGGCGTCGATGCGGTCCCAGGTCTCTTGGAGGCCGGCCAGCCGCGGCAGGACGAAGTACAGGAAGGCGAGCGAGCAGATCACGAAGACGATGAAGGCGATCATGCGGCTGCGGGAGACGCCGGCCCGCGGCATCTCCTCGTCGAGGTCGTGGCTGGGCGGCTGGTCGGGGCCGCTCACCGGCGCGGTCGACGCCTGAGGTATCAGGGCGTCGTCACGCACGGCTATCCGGCGGCTCGGGCCTCGAGGGCCTGCACGCAGCGCGAGGAACGGACGAGCAACGGGGTCACGGCCGGCGCGGCTCGGCGGATCCCCTCGGCCAGCGCGAGGCCCGCGAGCAGGTCGACGACGTAGTGCTCGCCGAGGTAGACCAGCGCGACGGAGAGCGTGATGGCGTAGCTCCAGCCCACCACCGCCTCCGGGGTACCGACCTCGCTCAACAGGTGCGCAGCCATGACTGAGGTGGCGAGGTGCAGCGAGGGCATAGCGGCCAGCGGATTACCTCCAAGGAAATCGTAGAGCGGCTGCCACCGCGCGTCCCAGAACTGCTCACCGTGCTCGTACATCACCCGTCTCAACACGGGCATGCCGTCGTACTCGATCCGCCGCCGCTGCGCTGCGTACCAGGGCGGGGCCGTAGGCAACGCCCAGTAGACGATCAGGCCGAGGTCGAACACCGCGTAGGTCAGGGTCGCGGACCGGGCGAACATGTCGCGCCGGCGCACCAGGATGTAGGCCAGCGCGAGGTGCGGCGTCAGGAACCACAGCCAGTGGGCCCAGATCAGCAGCCGGTCGAAGGGCGTGATCCTGCCCGGCCGCGACAGCCAGCGCTGGAGGCGCAGGGTAGGGAGGACGCCCAGACCCAGCAGCCGGTCCATGCGCACCGGATAGTCGATTCGCACGCGCCTCTCCAACCCGCGCGGGTCGTCGTGGGGCATCTGGTAGAGCGCCACGTACGCCCACATCTGAAGGCAGCACGTGGCGACGTCGCGGGCGCGGGTGCGAGAGCGCAGCACACAGACGGCGACCGGGGCCGCCCCGGATGCCACGCCGACCGCCGCCGCCGACAGGTCGAGCCGCCGGCGCACGAGGGGAGCGATCACCCCGGCGGCCAGGACGGTCCACGCGGCGGTCCGGATGGCCCTCGACCCTCGCAAGGCGGGGGCAGTATATGGACGCGTTCCCGGCGCCCCGGCACTCGCCGTGGGCGCCAGCGACAGGACGCCGGCCGCCCGCGCCTTAGAGTCCCGCCGCGCATGTGCGGCATCGCGGGTTGCGTCACGCCTCCCGGGCAGGTCCCGGACCGAGAGGCCCTCGAGCGCATGGCCGGCGCGCTGCGCCACCGTGGGCCCGACGACCGCGGCGTCGAGGTGGTCGGCTCGGTCGGCCTGGTGCAGACGCGGCTGGCCATCGTCGACCCCTCGCCGGCCGGCCATGCCCCAATCCGCGGACCCGGCGGGCGCTGGTGGCTGACCTACAACGGCGAGGTGTTCAACCACCTCGAGCTGCGCGCGCGGCTGGGGCCGGACGGGTGGCGCGGCGGCTCGGACACCGAGACCCTCGTGCGGGCGCTCGACGCCTGGGGCGAGGCGGCGATCGACCGCTGCAACGGGCTGTTCGCCTACGCCGCGCTCGATCGTGGCGCGCGGCGGCTGCTGCTGGTGCGCGACCGCTTCGGGGTGAAGCCTCTGTACCTGGCCCGCCATGCGGGGGCACTGTGGTTCGCCAGCGAGATCCGGGCGCTGCTGGCCGCCGGCCTGCCGCGGCGCGCTCGGCGCGACGTGCTGGCCTACCACGTGGCCTACGGCTGGGCCAATGGCGGCGACACCCCCGTCGAGGGGGTGGCGCGGCAGCTGCCCGGCACCGTCGTCACGGTGGACCTCGAGACCCTGGCCACGCGGGAGCGCCGCTGGTACGACCCGGCCGCGGCGGTCGACGCTGAGCTGGCCGGCGCGCTCGAGCGCCTCGGGCGCCGGGAGCTCGCCGACCGGCTCGAGGCCGAGCTGCGCACCTCGGTCGAGCGGCGGCTGATGGCCGACGTGCCGGTGGGGACGATGTGCTCGGGAGGCCTCGACTCCAGCCTCATCACCGCCTTCGCGCGCGAGCGCCATCCCCGGATCGTCGCCTACAACGCCTCCGTCGCCGACCAGCCCGCCGCCGACGAGGGGCCGTGGGCGCAGCGGGTGGCGTCGACCCTGGGCATCGAGCTGAGAACCGTCCGCACCGACGCCGCCGCCTGGCGCGCCGGCCTGGTCCCCGCGGTGGCCCACAACGAGTTCCCGCTGATGCACGAGAGCTCGGTTCCCATGGCCCAGATCGCGGGGCTCGCCCACTCCGACGGGGTCAAGGTGCTGCTCAGCGGCGAGGGGGCCGACGAGCTGTTCGCGGGCTATGACTTCGTCGATCGCGAGCCGTTCGCCGCGTTCCAGCCGCGCCGGACCATGCTCGCTCAGCGGGCACGGCGGTACAGGGCGCGGGCCGCCGGCCTGGTGCGCCGGCGCGGGCGCGGGGCGCTGCGGGGATTGCGCCGCCGCCTCGAGCGCCATCCGGCGTCGCGGCTGACCCGCCCACCGGTCACCGAGGCGGCGGCCTCGTATCACGCCGGCGTGGCCGAGCGGGCAGCCGCGGCCTACGCGCACCACGACGGCGCGCGGCGCGCGCTGGAGGCGGGCCTGCTGGCCCAGCTGTCCACCTACCTGCCCCACCTCCTCAACCGCCAGGACAAGAACACGATGCAGGCGTCGATCGAGACCCGGGTCCCGTTCCTGGACCCGGGGGTGGTGGCGCTGGCGCTCAACCTCCCCCTGGAGGCACGGACGCGTCCCGAGCGCAAGGGGGTCCTGCGCGACCTGGGCGCCCGGCACCTGCCCGGCGGGGTGGCGTCCAGGGCGAAGGTCGGCTTTGGCTTCGACGTGCGCGACTACCTGCTGGGCGCCGCGCGGCCCGGCTTCCTGGCAGACGGGTGGCTTCGCGACGAGCTGGGGTTCGAGCGCTCCGAATGGGAGGCGGCGATCCGCCCGCTCGCCTCGAATCAGGCGCTGCGAACCTGGACCGCCGAGGCGTGGTGCCGCCTCATGCTGGGCGGCCAGTCGGTGCAGGCGGTCGAGGACGAGCTGTGGCGGTGATGCACTAGCCCGGGGCCCGCGCCAGCCGCCGGGCGCGGGCCTCCTCGACCAGGGCCGACATCAGCCGCGAGCGCTCGTCTACCTCGGGGTGCCACTGCACGCCCAGGGCGAAGCGCAGGTGAGGGATCTCGATCGCCTCGGGCAGCCCGTCGAGGGTGGACCAACCGGTCACCACGGCGCCCTCGCCCAGGCGGTCGATCCCCTGGTGGTGATGCGACTTGGTCGCGTGGAGCACTTCCCCAACGGCGCGCGCGGCCAGTGAGCCAGGCTCCAGCCGGACGTCGTGGTCGCCCTCGTCGAACGATCCCAGCGTGCGGCGGTGGTCGTGGTGGCCCAGGCTCTCGGGCAGATGCTGGAGCAGCGTGCCGCCCAGCGCGACGTTCAGGAGCTGCATCCCCCGGCAGATGCCCAGCAGCGGCAGGTCGGCCTCGAGTGCCCCGCGGGCCAGCGCGATCTCCGCGGCGTCGCGCTCGGGAACCGTGCGCACGGTCTCCCGGTGTGGGGCGGCGCCATAGGCCGAGGGGTCGATGTCCGCGCCCCCCGCCAGCACCAGGGCGTCGACCGGCTCCAGGATCTCCGTGGAGTCGGCCACGAAGGCCTCGTCCGGAGGGATCAGGACGGCCAACCCGCCCGCCGCCTGTGCCGCCTGGACGTAGGAGCGCGGCAGCAGCACCGCCTCCTCGTCCCAGTGGCTCCAGCGCGCGCGCTCGAGCGCGGTGCAGATGCCGATGACGGGCCGCGACACCCCTTCCACTATAGGCAGCGGGCCGGTTCCGGCCGCCCCGTAGACTCGGGTCGTGAGCCGCCGGCAATCACCCGGGCGCGCTCGCGCGGCGCTCGCGGGACTCGGCGAGAGTCTCGGCGCCGTCGTGCTGGCGAGCGGCGGCGTGGCGCTCCTGGAGGACGTCTCCCCAGTCGCCGGGCTCGCCGTGCTCTACCTGCTGGCGGTGCTCCTCGTCGCGATACGGAGGGGCGAGCTGGCGGCGCTCGGCACCGCGGTGCTGAGCGTCCTGCTGTTCAACTACCTGTTCATCGAGCCGCGACATCGGCTCACAATCGCCGACCCGCGCAACGTGGTCGCCCTGGCGGTCTTCCTGGTCGCCGCCGTGGTGGTGGGCCGCCTGGCGGCGGCGGCGCGCCAGCGGGCCGCCGAAGCCGACGAGCGCGCGCACGAGGCCGCCGCCAGGGAGCGGGAGGCGGACCTGCTCGCGCAGGCTGCGCGCTCCGTGCTGACCGGCAGCGGCGTCGAGTCGCGGCTCCGGAACCTGGGCGCCAGCGTCGCCGCGGCCACGGGCGCCGCCAGCTCGAGGATCGAGCTGGCCTCGGCCCCGACGCCGGCGGAGCGAGAGCTGGCGCTCAGGCTGCCGACCGTCACCCGGCCGGCCTGGCTGTACGTCAGCCAGGACGTTCCCTGGGAGCGTGGCGCGCTCGATCGCATCGCCGAGCCCCTGGCGGGCCTGATCGACGTCGCGCTGGAGCGCGACCGACTCGACGCCCGGGCGGCCGAGGCCGAGGCGACGCGCCGGGCCGACGTGGCCAAGACGGCGATCCTGCGGGCGATCTCGCACGACCTGCGCTCGCCGCTGACCGCCATCACCACGGCCGCCGACGCGCTCGCCGGCGATCGCCTCTCGGGGTCGGATCGCGAGGACCTGGTGGCGGTGCTGCGCGAGGAGTCGGCGCGACTGGCCGCTCTGGTCGACGACCTCCTCGACCTCTCGCGGATCGAGTCGGGAGCCGTGAATCCGCAGTCGGACTGGTGCGACGTTCGGGAGGTGGTCGATCGGGCGGCTGCCCAGGCTCGGTCAAGTCACGGCGAGCACCGGGTCGAGGTGTCGCTGCCCGAGTTGCCGCTGGTGCAGGCCGACGCCAAGCAGCTGGAGCGGGTGTTCTCCAACCTGCTCGACAACGCGATCCGGGTCTCCCCGGCCGGCGAGCCGGTCCGGATGACCGGCGGTGTAGGCGGCGGGCGCGTGACCGTGAGGGTGATCGACCGGGGTCCCGGCGTTCCTCGCAGCCAGCGACCGCGTGTCTTCGAACCGTTCTTCCGTGGTCGCCAGACCGGTGGGGGCTCCGGGCTCGGGTTGGCCATCTCACGCGGCTTCGTCGAGGCCAACGGCGGGCAGATCCTGCTGCAGACTGGGACCGAGGAGGGCACCGCGTTTGCCGTGTCGTTCCCGCTGGTCCCACAGCCGGCGGCGGTCCCGTGAGCGATCTCGGACAGCACATCCTGGTCGTCGACGACGAGCCCCAGATCGTGCGCGCCCTGAAGGTGATCCTGCGCGCCGAGGGCTACCAGGTCAGCGAGGCCGCGACCAAGTCCGAGGCGCTGGACGCCGTCTCGGTGCGTCCCCCGGACGCCGTCGTGCTGGACCTGCTCCTGCCCGACGGCAGCGGCGTCGAGGTCTGCGAGGAGGTTCGCCGCTGGTCGGACATCCCGATCATCGTGCTCTCGGCGGTCGGGGACGAACGCGAGAAGGTCCGGGCGCTGGACGTCGGGGCCGACGACTACGTCACCAAGCCGTTCAGCACCGAGGAGTTGATGGCCAGGCTGCGGGCCGTGCTGCGGCGCTCGGCCGACGGTGCCGCCCAACCGGTCGTGCAGCTGGGAGAGCTGGAGATCGACCTGGCCGCCCGGCGGGTGAGCCGGGGCGGTCGGGAGGTGCACCTCACCCCGATCGAGTTCGACCTGCTCCAGGAGCTGGCGCGGCACCCCGGCAAGCTCGTGACCCATCGTCAGCTGCTCAAGGAGGTGTGGGGCCCGGCCTACGGGAGCGAGACTCACTACCTGCGCGTCCACGTCGCCCACATCCGCGCCAAGCTCGAGCCCGATCCATCCCGGCCGCGGTTCCTGATCACCGAGCCGGGGGTCGGCTACCGCCTGCGCGAGCCCGATCCGGCGCCCAGCCGGACCTCCACCCTGGGCAGACCCGCTTAGCGAAATCTCTACGCGGGCCGCCGATTTCTCTACGCCGGCTTAGCGGCGGCGGCCCTAGCGTGGGATGCGTGGGATCAGGCACTGAAATCGCTCTCTTCATAGGCATCGTCGTCGTCTTCACCGGGATGGGCGTCGTCTTCTGGGCGATCGGCCAGCGGGAGCTTCGCCGCCAGCAAGAGGCGGCTGGCGCCCGCCGACGGGCGGCGATCGCCGACGCCGTGGCCGTGTTCGAGCTGGCGGCCGCGGTCGACCGCGTCGCGCTGGAAGCGCGCAGGCGCGAGCTCGAGCCCGACGTGGCCGAGACCGTGGCCCCAGCCCAAGCGCGGGAGTAGGCGATGGCTCGGATCGAAGCGCGCGGATTGCGCCGCGCGGTCGGCGTCCCGGGCCTGTTCGCCACGGCGTACGGCAACGTCGGCTCGTCGATCTATTACGCGCTGGGGCTCGTGGCCGCCCATGCGCTCGGCCTCACCCCGCTGGTGTTCATGTTCGCCGGCGGCCTCTTCGTCCTCACCGCCAAGACCTACGCCGAGGGGGCCTCGATGTTCCCCGAGGCGGGCGGCGCCTCGTCCTTCGCGCGCCACGCCTTCAACGAGCTGGCGTCGTTCTTCGCGGGCTGGGCGTTGTCGCTGGACTACATCATCACGATCGCGATCAGCGCGTTCTTCGTGCCCCACTACCTGGGGGCGTTCTGGCCTTCACTGACCCACCCGCCGGGCGACATCTTTGGCGGCATCATCACGATCGCAGTCCTCGCCGGGCTGAACATCCGAGGCATTGGCGAGTCGGCCAGGCTCAATCTGGTCCTGGCGGTGGTCGACCTGGCCACCCAGGCGGCACTCGTGGTGTTGGGCGCCTTCCTGGTGCTCAACCCGTCGCTGCTGATCAGCCAGGTGCACCTGGGCACCGCGCCCACGTACAGCCAGCTCATCTTCGCCCTGTCGGTGGCGATGGTCGCCTACACCGGCATCGAGACGGTCTCGAACATGGCCGAGGAGGCGCGCGACCCCGGCCGCGACGTGCCCAGAGCGGTCAACCTCGTCCTGATCGCCGTCCTAGGCATCTACGCCGGCATCTCGGTGGTGGCGCTCTCCGCCCTGCCGGTCGTCCACCACGGAGGGCAGTTCAGCACCCTCTTGGGAACCAAGTACCTCAACGACCCGGTGCTGGGCATCGTGTCGTCGTTCGGGATCCATGGGCCGCTGCTGACCGTGATGCGCTCCTACGTCGGCCTGCTGGCGGCGACCATCCTCTTGATCGCCACCAACGCGGGGCTGATCGGGATGTCGCGGCTGTCGTGGTCGCTGGCCGAGCACCGCCAGCTCCCGTCGGCCTTCGCGCGCCTGCACCGGCGCTACCGGACGCCGTGGTTGACCATCGTCGTGTTCTCGATCGTCGCCGCGATCCTGCTCATCCCGGGCAAGACCGACTTCCTGGGCAACCTCTACTCGTTCGGGGCGATGCTGTCGTTCACCACCGCGCACGTCGCGGTGATCGCGCTGCGGGTCAAAGATCCGGATCGCCCCCGGCCCTACCGGCTGCCCTGGAACCTGGACATCAAGGGACGGGTGATCCCGCTCACCGCGGTGTTGGGCGCGATGGGGACCTTCACGGCATGGATTTCGGTTCTCGTCCTGCATGACGAAGCCCGGACGGTCGGACTGGGCTGGATGGCCATTGGCCTCGTCGGCTTCGTGATCTACCGGCGCTCCCAGCGCCTCGACCTCACCACCGAGGTGCGTATCCCCCGTCTACAGCGGCCCGCCGGGTTCAAGGAGCTCAACTACCGCTCAGCGCTCGTGCCGATCTTCGGCACCGACGTGGACGCCCGAGGCATGGCGAGCGCGGTCGGCCTGGTGGGCGAGGACGCGTACGTCGATGCCGTCTACGTGATCCGGGTACCCAACCAGCTCTCGCTCGACGCCGGGCTCGAGCGCGAGGAGGCGGTCGCCTTCAACGTCCTGGAGAGCGCCAGGCTGCGAGCTCAACGGGCCGGGCTGAAGGTCAACACCCGGATCATCCGCACGCGCAATCCGGGCGCCGCGCTGGTCGAGGAAGCGCAGCGCCAGCACTCCGATGTGATCTACCTCGCCACGGCCCACGCTCCGCCGGGCGAGCAGGCCCTCGGCCCCACCGCCACCTACCTGCTGGCCAAGCGCCCATGCCGGGTCATCATCGAAACCGGGCCGGCACGAGCCGGAACGCGCGAGGCGCCAGGCGCGAAGCGGCTCGAGGACGCCCGCCAGCTCAGCTACGCCTAGCCCGCGCGGCCCACGCCGCCGGGCCCGCCTCGTCCGCCCCGGTGCTCGCGCGCAAGGCCTTAGCCCGGCGGCCGAGCGTCGATCACGCGGCGCTCGTGGGTGCCCACGCCGATCACCCGCTCGCCCTCGCGCACCTCGACGTCGAAGCGCAGCTTGCGCCCGTCGGCAATCTCGCGCAGGGTGGCTCGCACGGTGCAGATCGCGCCCTCCGACACCCCGGCCACGTGGCGCACGCACACCTCGAAGCCGACCGTGGCCTTGCCGGGCGGCAGTTTCGGGAAGGCCAGCCGTGCCGCGCTGCGCTCAATCATCCCGATCATGCTGGGCGTCGAGAGGACGCGCGCCCCGATCGTCCCCCCGACGTCGGTGGCGTCGCGCTCCTCGACCTCGAACTGGTCGACGCGCTCGTCGCCGACCCGCAGGTCCCCGATCACCACATCGTCAGCCCGCCGCTGACGCCGATCGTCTCGCCCGTCACGTACGAGGCGTCGTCGGAAGCCAGGAAGGCGATCGCCGCGGCGACCTCGGCGGGCTGGCCGGGCCGCCCCATCACGGTGGAGTTGATCATCCCCTGTCGCAGCCGGGCCCCGAGGTCGCTGGCCTCGACCATCGAATCCAGCAGCGGCGTCTCGATCGGCCCCGGAGCGACCGCGTTGCAGCGCACGCCATAGTGGGCGCCCTCACGGGCGATCGCCTTGGTGAAACCGATCACGCCCGCCTTGGCGGCGCTGTAGACGACGCTGGCCTGAGAGCCGCCCCGGCCGGCCTCGCTGGCGACGTTGACGATCGCGCCGCGCTTTCGCTCCTGCATCGCGGGCAGCACCGCATGGGTCACCGCCAGGACGCTGCGCAGGTTGAGCCCGAGCAGGTGGTCCCACTCGTCCTCGGCGGTGTTGACGAAGAACTGGGGAGCGCCCCGGCCTCCCCCGGCGTTATTGACCAGGACGTCGAGATCTCCCACCTCGGCGACCGCGGCGGCCACGCCGGCACGGACCGAGGCGAGGTCGAGCACGTCCATCCCGACCGCTACCCCGTCGAGCTCGCCGACCAGCGCGCGAGCGCCCTGTTCGTCCAGGTCGGCCACCGCCACGCGGGCGCCCTCGGCGGCGAGCCGGCGGGCGGTGGCCGCCCCGATGCCCGAGGCGCCGCCGGTGACCAACGCCGATCGCCCCGCCAGCCTCATGGGGGGCCAACCCTATACTCCGCCGCCGTGTCCGCGGAGGCGCCAACGGTGGCCATCGTCGGCGGGACGGGCGCCCTGGGCTTCGGGCTGGGCCTGCGGCTCGGACGGGCCGGCGTGCGGGTGGTGATCGGCTCTCGCGACGGGGGGCGGGCGGCCGAGGCGGCCGGCCGGGCCTCCGAGCGGGTTCCCGACGGCTCGTTCGAGGGCCGGCTAAACCCGGAGGCCGTGGGAGACGCAGCCGCGGTCGTGCTCAGCGTCCCGTTTCGCAACCAGTCCGAGAACCTGACCAACCTCCGCGACGCGCTGGCGCCGGGACAGCTGCTGATCGACGCCACCGTGCCCCTGGCCGCCGCGGTCAGCGGCCGGGCGACGAGGATGCTCGGTGTCCCGCAGGGGTCGGCCGCCCAGCAGGCGGCCGAGATGGCGCCCGACGGCGTCCGGGTGGTGTCCGCCCTGCACACCGTCAGCGCACCCCGGCTGGCGGACCTCGATGCCGAGCTCGACGAGGACGTGCTGATCTGCGGCGACCGGCGCGACGACAAGCGCGAGGCCGCCGAGCTGATCGCCCGCATCCGCGGCCTGCGCTGCGTCGACGCCGGACGCCTCGAGATGGCGCGGATCGCCGAGTCCCTGACCGCGCTGATGATCTCGATCAACGCGCGCTACAAGACCCACGCGGGCGTGCGCGTCACGGGGCTGCCCGACGACCTGTGGCCGGCCGGCCGGTAGTCGTCCTCGCCGGCGGCACGGGTGGCGCCAAGCTGGCGCGCGGGATCCTGGACCTGGTGGGGGCCGACCTGGTGGTGGTCGCCAACACTGGCGACGACGTCGAGGTCTACGGCGGCCACGTGTCGCCCGATCCGGACCTGATCCTCTACTGGCTGGCCGACCGCATCGACGAGCGCGGCTGGGGGCTGCGCGGGGACACCTTCCACGTGATGGACGGCCTGCGAGAGATCGGCGCCGACCCATGGTTCTCGCTCGGCGACCGCGACCTATCGGTCGCACTCCAGCGGCGCCGGCGGCTGGAGGAGGGCGCTCGTTTGACCGAGACCCTGGCCGAGCTGGCGCGGGCCCTCGGCGTGGCGGCCCGGGTCCTGCCGATGAGCGACGACCCGGTTCGCACGCGCGTGCGCCACGCCGGCCGCTGGTGGTCGTTCCAGGAGTACATGATCCGCGCCGGCGCCCGGGGGCCGGTGGACGAGGTGGTCTTCGAGGGCGCCGACCGGGCGAAGCCGACCGGCGAGGTCGTGGACGCCGTCTCGCGCGCCCGCGCGATCGTCATCGGGCCCTCCAACCCCGTGG
>DATAEY010000079.1:0-10194 GCA_036257715.1 Solirubrobacteraceae bacterium
ATGCGGGAGTGGCGGCCGAGATCGTCCGCGCCTGCGCTCGGGTCGGCGGCGGGGCGCTCCCGCTGTTGGAGCTCGAGGGCCCGGCGCTGGCTCTGGAGGCCCCGCCCGCCGGCATCGACGCGCTCGCCAGACGCCTGCGCGCAGGCGACCCGCCGGTCATCGGCCGCATCCACGAGGGACGCCTGCTGCTGGACCCGCGCACCCTCCGCGACGAGGAGATCGGCGAGACCGCCACCGCTGTCGCGGCGGCGCTGGACGCGCTCCCGGGTGGCTGAAGGCGATCCGCGCGCCGGCGCCGACCTGCCGCTGACCGTTGGCACGGCCGGCCACATCGACCATGGCAAGACGGCGCTGATCGCCGCGCTTACCGGGGTGGACACCGACCGGCTGCCCGAGGAGCGCGCCCGGGGGATCTCGATCGAGCTCGGCTACGCGCGCCTGCGGCTGCCATCGGGGCGCTCGGTGTCGGTGGTCGACGTCCCGGGCCACGAGCGCTTCGTGCGGACCATGGTGGCGGGCGCCACCGGGGTCGACATGTTTCTGATGACGGTCGCCGCCGACGACGGCGTGATGCCCCAGACCAGGGAGCACGCGGCGGTGCTGGCCGGGCTGGGCATCGAAAAGGGGGTCGTGGCGATAACCAAGTCCGATGTCCTCGACCCCGCGCCGGCCGCCGAGGAGGCGCGGGCGCTGCTGCCGGACAGGCCCGTGGTCGCGGTCTCCGCCCGTACCGGCCAGGGCCTGGACGACCTGCGCGCGGCCCTGGATCTCGTCGCCGGCGAGCTTCCCGGGCGGGCGGCGGAAGGCGCCGACCGCCGCGATCTACGGCTGCACGTCGATCGGGCGTTCACCGTCCGTGGTGCCGGGACGGTGGTCACCGGGACCCTGTGGTCGGGGTCGGTCGGGCGCGGGGACGAGGTGGTCGTCCTGCCGGCGGGCCTTCGGAGTCGCGTGCGCACGGTGGAGGTGCACGACCAGGCCGTCGATCGGGCCCTTCCGGGGCAGCGGGTCGCGCTGAACCTGGTCGGGGTCGCGTTGCGCGACGTGGATCGCGGACACCTGATCGCGGTTCCCGGGACGGGTCCCGCGCCCACCCACGTGATCGACGCCGAGCTGGACCTGGGCGACGCGCGAGCCCGGTTCCAAGACGGCGGCCGCGCGCAGGTCCATCACGGCACCCGCGACGCCCCGGCGCGCCTGGCGCCACTCGGCGGGCGCTTCTTCCAGCTGCGACTAGAACGCCCGCTGCTGGCGGCGCGCGGCGATCGGCTGATCCTGCGCCAAATCGCGCCGCCTGACACCCTCGGGGGAGGCATCGTGCTCGATCCGCGGGCGCGAAAGCACGGCCCATCGCGCGAGACGCTGGGCCGCCTGGAGCGTCTCTCCCGCGGCGAGCCCGAGCCCCCGCCTCCATCCGCCGAGCCCTCGCCGCCCGGGCCACCGCCTTCCCCCGAGCCGCTGTCGCCGGCCGCCCTGGGGCTCGAGTGCCGCCTGCGAGCGGCTGGACACGAGCCGCCCATCGACGCCGAGCTCGGCGACGCCGCCGGCGAGCTGCCGGCGCTGCGCGCGGCGGGCCGAGTGGTGCGGGTCGGACGCAACCTGCACTTCCACGCCGTCGCCTTGACGGAGGTCCAGCGGGTCGTGGCGGACTTCATCGCCCGTCACGGGTCGATCACGATCGCCCAGCTGCGCGACGAGCTCGGGACCACCCGCAAGTTCGCCCAGGCGCTGCTCGAGCACTTCGACGCCGAGAAGGTCACCCGACGGGTCGGGGACAGCCACCGGCTGCGGCGCTAGACGACACCGCCCGGGCGAGTCGCTGCAGTGCCGGCTGAGGGCGCCATTATCCTGACTCGCCATGGCGACCTGCCTGGTGACCGGCGGGGCGGGCTTCCTCGGGTCTCATCTGTGCGACGAGCTTTTGCGGCGCGGGCACCGGGTGATCTGCGTCGACAACCTCGAGACCGGCTCGCTGGCCAACATCGAGCACATCCGCGGGCCCGACTTCGTCCACCACAACCTCGACATCATCGAGCCCTACCACGTCGGGGAGGACGTCGACTTCGTCTACCACCTCGCCTCGCCCGCGTCTCCGATCGACTACCTGCGCCTCCCGCTGCACACGCTGAAGGTCGGCTCGCACGGCACGCACCACTCCCTAGGGCTGGCCAAGCACAAGCGGGCGCGGTTCCTGCTCGCCTCGACCAGCGAGGTGTACGGCGATCCCCAGCTTCATCCCCAGCCCGAGTCCTACTGGGGCCACGTCAACCCGATCGGTCCCCGAGGGGTCTATGACGAGGCCAAGCGATACGCCGAGGCGCTGACGATGGCCTACCACCGGCAGCAGGGCGTCGACACCGCGATCGCCCGGATCTTCAACACGTATGGGAGTCGGATGAGGCCCCATGACGGGCGGGCGATCCCGACCTTCCTGCGCCAGGCCCTTCAGGACCGTCCGCTCACGGTGTTCGGCGACGGCTCTCAGACGCGGTCGTTCTGCTACGTGGACGACCAGATTCGCGGCCTGATCGCGCTGGCCGAGTCCGGTTACCACGCCCCGGTGAACATCGGGAACCCGGACGAGTACTCGCTGCTCGAGCTCGCCCAGGCGGTCATCGAGGTGACCGGCTCGCGCTCGGAGATCCTCCATGAGGCGCTCCCCACCGACGATCCGCACCAGCGCCGCCCCGACGTGTCGCTGGCGCGCGAGGTATTGGGCTGGGAGCCGGAGGTCGATCTCAGGGAGGGACTGCGGCGAACGATCGAGGCCGCGGGGGTCGAGGCCCTCGTCGGGACCGGCCACGGGTAGCCTTACGGACCGCGGGCTGGGGGCGACGGACCGCTACTGCCGGCTCGCCGTCTCGTTTACGAACTCAGACCGGGGAAGATGGCGACCAGCGAGCTGAAGGTCCAGGAGCAGCAGGCGGAGGCGCGGCAGCCGGCCGTTGCCCCACCGCTGCGACTCTCGGATCGCGACGTCCGGCGCAAGCGGCCGCCGGCCATCACCTTCCTGCTGCGCGTGGACACCCTGCGCCAGCTCACCCGGATCGTCACCCTGCTGGTGCTCGACTTCGCCGGCCTCTACAGCGCGATCCTCACCGCGCTGCTGATCAAGGCCGCGGCCCTGGGCAAGTTCGACTTCGACGTCGCGTTCGGCGAGACCCGGCGGACGATCGCGTTCGGCTACCTGGTGATGGTCCTGCTGTTCGCCCGCTCGTCGCTGTACGCCAGCCGGGCCGAGCGTCCGGGGCTGAGCCGCATGGTGGCGTCGCTGTTCCAGACCACGGTCGTGACGCTGATCTTCGCCCTGGTCAACGGGAACCGCTTCTCCTCCTACTACATCTTCTACGGGTCGCTCTTCTTCGCCACGGTCTACATCGGCCTGCTGCGCTATGGGTACGAGTCGATCACCGGACTGCTGCTGCGGGCCGCGGGCTATCGCCGGCGGGCTCTGCTGGTGGGGTCGGGCACCCAGATCGAGGCGGTCGCCCAGGCGCTCACCGATTCCGGGCAGCGGATCGACCTGATCGGCTACCTGTCGCTGAACCCGACCTCGGACAGCGGCCTGCACTCGCTGGGCGCGGTCGAGGGCCTGCCCACGGTGCTCGACGCGCATCACGTGGACGAGGTGGTAATCGCCGACCCGGACTTCCCCGAGGAGCGCGCCATCGAGCTCGTCGACGAGTGCCATCGCAGGGGAGTCAGGGTGCGCGTCGCCCCGACCACCATGGAGATCCTGACCCACCGCGCGGAGCTCGTCCCCGGGCAGTCCATGCCCCTGTTCGAGCTGACGCCTCCGGTGTTCGAAGGGTTCGACTACTTCCTCAAGCGCACCTTCGACGTCGTGGTCGCCAGCCTGCTGCTGCTGTTCCTCAGCCCCCTGCTGATCGCGATCGCGGTCGCGGTCCGGCTGTCGTCGAGCGGTCCGATCCTGTACCGGTCCCGGCGGCCGGGCATCGGCGGGATCGAGTTCGACTGCTTCAAGTTCCGCACCATGCGCACCGACGCGGATCAGATGCAGGCTGACCTGGAGTCGATGAACGAGGCCTCGGGCGCGCTGTTCAAGATCCGCCATGACCCGCGGCTCACGCGGGTAGGACGCCTGCTGCGGCGGTTCTCGCTCGACGAGCTGCCCCAGCTGCTCAACGTGCTGCGCGGGGAGATGTCGCTGGTCGGGCCGCGCCCGCTTCCCCAGCGCGACTTCGAGCGGCTCGAGGACTGGCACAAGAAGCGCTATCTGGTGCTCCCGGGCATCACCGGGCTGTGGCAGGTGTCGGGCCGCTCGGAGCTCGACTTCGACGACCTGGTCCGGCTCGACTTCCTCTACCTCGAGCGGTGGTCGGTGTTCCTCGACCTGACGATTCTGATCAAGACCGTTCCCGCGGTGATCACCCGCAAGGGCGCCTTCTAGCCTGACCGCCCGGCGCTGAGTCGCCGCGGACGCCTACCCGCCGCGTGAGGGAGTTCTACGAGGACGTCTGGAGCGAGCTGCCCGGCGACCTGACGCCGTACGCCTTCGCCCGCCGACGGGCCTTCCTGCTGGGCGGGGTCCGCGCCGGGGACCGCGTGCTGGACGTCGGCTGCGGGGAGGGGGCGTTCTGCGGGGAGCTCGCGGCCGCGGGCGCCGAGCCGGTGGGGGTGGACGTGGCCGAGCGGGCGCTGGCTCGGGCACGCAGGCGCCACCCCGGCCTGCGCTTCGAGCTGGTCGGCCCCCATGGCCCGCTCCCCTTCCCCGACGCCGAATTCGACGTGATCTGGGCGTCGGAGGTGATCGAGCACGTCGCCGACACCGCGCGGTGGCTCTCGGAGCTTCGTCGGGTGCTGCGCTCGGGCGGTCGGCTGATGGTCACCACTCCGTATCACGGCCGGCTCAAGACCGCGGTGGTGGCGCTGACCGGCTTCGAGTCGCAGTTCGACCCGCTCGGCCAGCACCTGCGCTTCTACACCAGCCGCTCGCTGCACGGGCTGCTGGAGGCCTTCGGGTTCGAGGACGTCCGGATCAGCGCCGTCGGGGGAGTCCCGCTCTGGCGCCGGACGCTGCTGGCGCAGGCGCGCCGGCGCCGGTTCTGACGCGCGCCGGCGGCCTAGCCGCCGGCCTGCCGGAGCACCGCCTGGCAGCGACTGATCTTCTCGCGCTTCTTGGCGGCCTTGCTCGCCCGCAGCCCGCGGTTACGCAGCTGGGCCTCGGCCTTGGGGACGAACGCCCGGCACCTCGCGATCTCGGCCGGGCTGGCGCCGGCGGCGGTGGTGGGGAGCGCTCCCTTCTGGCCCTTGCCGGCCTTCCCTGACTTCGCCCCCTTGCCCGCCGGGCCCTCGGCCAGCGTCGGCCGGGGCAGGCGGGCATAGGCGGTCACGAACTCCTGGCGCAGGAGCGGCGAGCGAGGGTCGAGCTGGAGGGCCGCCCGCAGAGCGGCAAACGCGGCCGAGGGGTTGTTCATGGTGTTGAGCTGGAAGCTCGCGAGCTGCTGCCAGGTGTCGGGGTTGCGCGGCTGGAGGCGGACCGCCTGCTGGAGGATGCGCACCGCGAAGGCCCGGTGCCCGGCGCGTGACTCCACCTGGGCCCACTGGTAGAGGGGCTGGGCCGCGACCGGGTCGCGATTCACGGCCTGCTTGGCCAGGAGCAGCGCGTCGCCGACTCGGTTGTTTGTCAGCAGCGCGCTCGAGGAGTCGACCGCGGCGGCGGAGCGCTGGGGCTGCCAGATGGCCCAGACGCAGACCAGGGCGATGATGGCGACGACCGCAGCCGCCGCCGCGCGGGCCTGCACCGACGCCGAGCGTGGGGCGCCCGGCGCACCGAGGGGACCATGCCCCGCGACATAGCCGGCGGCCACCACCGCGATCAGCGCGACGCCGGGGAACGCCCATGTCCAGTCGATCGCCGAGTGCAGGCCGAACGTGAGCACGACCGCCACCAGCGTGAGCAGCTCGATGCGGGCCCCCTCCAGTGGACCGGGATAGGCGTCGGCCACACCGCCACGGGCGTAGGCCGTTCTGACCCGCTCCCCGCGCCGGTGCGGCGCCAGTGCGCTCAGCCGGTGGCGAGCCGCCTGCGACCAGGCGGAGGGGGTTCGCCATATTGGTTCGGCGGACTCGGGGTCTCCCGGCCGCGGGCGCATGGTGGAGCGGCGCGCGGCGATGAGCCAGGCGATGACGCCCGCCAGCGAGATCAACAGGCCGGTGAGCCCGAGGTCGGCCGCGGTCTGCGGGACGTATCCGTGTGTGTGGCGGACGTCGACGGGGTCACGGCGGTACTCGCGCCGGGCGGTCATGAATCCGCCGGCGCCGGCTCCCTCGAGCTCGTTGTGGGACCAGATGAGGTAGGCCTCGTGCCAGTAGGCGCCACGTTTGGACGACGTGGTGCCCAGGCGCTCGGGCCCGTAGCCCGGCGACGTCGCCGAGGTCGAGAAGAACGAGTTCCAGGCCTGCGAGACGGTGCCCGGCAGTCCTCGCTGCGAGAGCGCCAGCGCGAATACGCCCGCCACCGGCAGGAGCAGCGCGACGGAGAGGGCCGCGATTCCGATCGCCCGCCGCATCCCCGCCGCCGGCGTGTACTCGCTCGACGCCCACTCGATCGCCAGCCCGGCCGCGAACAGGAGCACCAGCATCAGCAGCAGCACGACCGCCAGCGTGTGTCCCGCGGCGATCCGCGCGGCCAGTGGCTGACCGTCCTTCGACAGCGCGTCCTGGAAGAACGCCCACGCCGTCACTGCGCCGGCGCCGATCCCGCTGACCAGCAGCACGGTGAGCGCCCGCAGTCGAAGCGGCACGACGGCGAACCAGAACACGAGCGCCAGCACCAGCGCCACCAGCGCGCCGCGCGAATACGAGAACAGCAGCGTGACGAGCGTCAGCCCCAGCAGCGGGTACCCCAGCGCGCGGGACACGGTGTGACCCGTGCGTCGCGCCGCCAGCCACAGGCAGGCCGGCGCCGCCATCGCGGCCAGCGCCCCCAGAGCGTTCCAATACCCGAGCGGCTCGCGCAGCCGCGCGAGCTCGGCGGTCGAGTTGGTCACCGCCGGGAACGCCTTCTTGAACAGCCCGATCACGCAGATGGTGAGGCAGGCGACGAGGACAGCCGTGAGGATCGAGCGGCCATGCTCGGGGGCCAGCCGGGCGATGCCGATGGCGCCGGCGAACGCCGCGACGTAGGCCACGGTCCGGTTGGCCTCGGTCCAGGCGACGTCCGGAGTGATCGCCCAGCTGATCGACAGCGCCGTCCAGGCGGCCAGCGCGGCCAGGAGGACCAGCGTGATGCCACCCCAGCGCCGCTGCGGCGTGGGGGCCAACAGCAGGGCGGCGATCGCGACCGCCGCCCCCACCAGGACGACCGCGATCTCGACGTAGGTGGCCGGGGCGAGCGATGTGCCGCCCTTGGCGATCAGCGTGGCGGCGGCCAGGGCGGCGCCCAGCGCGAGCGGCAGCAGCCATCGCACCCGCGCCGGCGGGAGCGTCACGACGGGATCCAGCGCCCGGGCGCTAAGCCCGGCGTGGGAAGACACGGTCGACGATCCTCACGACGGGCGTCGGCGCCTTGAACCCGGTCGCGGCGGCGAGCAGGCCGCCCAGGAGGGCGACGCCGAGCACGGCCAGCAGGATGATCACCGAGGTCGGGATCCGCTCGGGCACCGGGTGGGAGGCGAGCCTGCTCGCGGGCGGGGTGATGGGCGCTCCCTTGACCACCGGCATCGTGCGCCTGGCCGCCTGGGCCGACGAGCCGCCGCCGGGGCCGCCGCCACCGCCGCCACCACCACCGCCCTGACCACCGCCGCCACCACCGCCACCGCCGCCGCCCTGGTCGCCGAGGCGCGCGGCTTGGATGATCTGGCGGCAGTCGGTGTACTCGTCGACGTCGGACGGCAGGTTGGCGAGCGCCTCCTGGTAGTCGCGGGGGCCGTGCTGGTTGTCGATCCTGCCGTTGTCGGTGCAGTCGCGGATGACGTCGTTGCCGCTTCCCCAGGCGGAGGAGGGCAGCAGCGCCAAGGCGCCTGCCAGGGCTGTGATGGCGAGAGTCCTGCGCATGACGGTCGGGGGAGGAGATCCCCGGGAGGTGCGGCCCATCACCGTATCAATCCCGTTCTCCGAACCCGGTGGCGCCGCGGCGGGCTCGGGCGGCCGACGCGCCGGCGTCGGCCAGCGCGCGGCTGACGCCGTCCGCCCACGCGCGGTGGTCGTAGGCGGCCACGTCGGCGCGCGCCGCCGTCCCCAGGCGCCTCCGCAGCGCCGGGTCGCGCAACCGGAGGATCGTCGAGGCCAGCGCGGCCGGGTCCCCGGCGGGCACCACCAGCCCGTTGCGCTCGTGGCGCACCAGGCCCCCGGCTACGGCACCCACCGCGTCGGTGGCTATCACGGGAATTCCCTGGTTCATCGCTTCGTTTGCCACCAGGCCCCAGGGCTCGCGGAACGTGGTGGTGGGAATCGACGGCATCACCACAACGTCCGACGCCGCGTAAAAGTTGCGAACCCTGATCGGATCCAGCTCGCCCGGCGTGACGGCCCCGACCGACGCCGCACCTGCTCGCTCGGGACCATCGCCGGCCAGGACCAGCGCGGCGTCCGGGACCTGTAGCCCGGTCGACCGCCACGCCTCGAGCAGGACCCGGACGCCCTTCTCCCGCGCCAGGCGCCCGGCGAACAGCACCTGAAACGCGGCATGGCGGTCATCGGGCGCGGGCGTTCCACCGGCTCGCCAGAAGTCGTTGTCCACCGCTTGGGGCGCCTCGTGCACTCGGCGCGCACCCCGCGCCCGCACGTACGCGGAGACATGCGGTCCGTACGTGGCCACCGCGTCCGCGTGCGAGTAGATCCAGCGCAGCAGCGGGTAGCCGGCGACCCCCGCCGGCCCCATCGGCTGCGCCCACAGCGTCGCCCACAGCACGAAGGGCACACCTGCGCGACGAGCGCCGAGGTAGGCGGCGGGCAGCGCCGTGCGCCCGACCGTGCCGCACACCACGGCCCGGTAGCCGCCGCTGGCGGCCAGCCGGCCGGCCTCGCGCTGCGCGATGCGGCGATGCGGGAAGGGCAGCTCCGCGGGCTCGCGGCCCGCGTGTCGCAGCCGCCCGCCGAACAGGGCGAACTCCACATCCTCGAGCTCGGAGAGCCGGGCGAAGGCTCCCACGCGGGCCGCTGGCGCGTAGTTGCTCACGAACAGGACCGGACGGGGGTCGCCGGTCATCCCAGAGCGGCCTGGTACGCGCCCACGGTCTCCCGGCCGCAGCGCTCCCAGGTGAACTCGCGCGCGACCGTCTCGCGCCCGCGCTCGCCCAGCTCCCGCGCTCGCCGGGGGTCGGCCAGCAGCGCGTCGATGGCCTTGCTCAGCGCCTCGACGTCGCCCGGTGCGACCAGCACGATGCCGCCCCCCGCGGCGGCGATCTCCTCGGGACCGGGCTCTCCCCGGCAGCCGATCGCCGGAACGGCGCCGGCCATGGCCTCGATGTAGGCGACGCCGAACGCCTCGTCGACGCTGGGCAGCACGAAGGCGGTGCCGCGGCGCGCCTCGGCCGCGGCCTCGTCCGGGGGCAGCTGCCCGCGCAGCTCGACTCGATCGGCGACCCCGAGCTCCGAGGCCAGCCCCCGGAGCCGCTCCCGCTCGGGTCCGTCGCCGACCACGACGTAGCGAAGCTCGGGATGGCGGTCGCGCAGCGACCGCAGCGCCCGCACGACGTCGGCGTGGCGCTTGCGCGCGACCAGGTGCCCCACCGACACCACGGTCGGAGGCCCGACCCTCGCGGGGTTGTGCGGCCTGGCGGGCAGGTCGGCGCCCAGGTGGACGACGCGCACCTCGCCGGCTCCGTGATCGCGGCAGCGGCCCGCGATCGCCCGGCTGTTGGCCAGCACCAGTCGCGCCGCCGAGAGGGTGCGGTCGACCGCCGCCCGGGCGCGGCCGCCGCGGCGGGCGATTCCGAGGACGTCCCCTCCGTGCACCGACACGACCAGCGGCACGCCGGCCCGCGATCGTCGCACCGCGTCACCCGCGGGCACCGCGTAGTGGGCGTGCACCAGGTCGAACGGGAACGAGCGGCGCAGCCGTCGCAGGGCCAGCCGCAGCTGCGGCGCCGCCCAGGCCCCCCAGGACCCGTAGGCCAGCGGGCGCGGCGGGGACAGGTAGCGCAGGTAGCGCACCGGGATGCCGTCCAGGGTCGCGGCGGAGGGCTGGCGCAGCGGGGCGGCGATCGCCGCGCGGTCGCGCGAGCGCAG
>DATAEY010000080.1:0-2936 GCA_036257715.1 Solirubrobacteraceae bacterium
CGGCGTCACGCGGCGGCCGCCGGCCGGGTGCTGCGCCAGCACCTGCCCGTCGCTGTCGGGCGAGCTCACCTGCCGGTCGGCGATCGCCACTCCCAGCCCCGCCGCGGACAGGGTCGCGCTAGCGCTGCTCTCGTCCTCGCCGACGACGCCGGGTACCGTGACCCGGTTGGCCTCGCGCGCCACCACGATGGTGACCGTGGAGCCCCTGTCGACGGTGCTGCCGGGTGGAGGATCCTGGCGCAGGACGGTGCCCGACGGCTGGTCGGACTCCTGGCTGACCGCGCTGACCTTGAGCTCGCTGTTGCCCAACGTGGCCTGCGCGCCGGCCTGATCCTCGCCGACCACCGTCGGGACGGTGACCTGGCCGGGCCCGCTCGAGACGTAGAGCCTCACGGTCGAGCCGCGGTCCGCCTGGCTGCCGCCCGGCGGCACGGTGCGCGTGGCGTAACCGGCCTTGACGACGTCCGACGGCTCGCGTTGCACCTGTCCCTTGAACCCGGCCTTCTCGAGGGCCTTCCTGGCCTGCGCCTCCGAGCGCCCGGAGACGTCCGGGACGGCGGTCTGGCCCGGCCCGTCCGACACCGTGAGGGTCACCGTCGAGCCCTCGTTCACCTTGGTCCCCGGCTGGGGATCCTCGCGCAGCACGCGGTCCTTTGGCGCGGGGTTGAGCACCCGCTGGACCTCGACGTCGAATCCGCGGTTGCGCAGCACCGTCGAGGCGGCGTCGAGCTGGGTGCCGACCACGTTGGGGACCGGCAGCTTCTCGGGACGCAGCATCAGCAGCAGGGCGATCAGTCCCGCGACGACGGCCAGGATGGCGGCGGCCACGGCCCACGGCACCCAGCGGCGCTCGCGTGGCGGCTCCGGCTCGAGCGGCTCGGCCGGATACGCGGCCGCGGCGAGCTCGTCGTCGGTCATCTCCGCCGGCGGTACCGGGGCGACCCCCGCGTCGGTCGGGGCGGTCGCCGGGTAGGCGGCCCCGACCGCCCCGAACACCGCGGTCGACTGCCCGGCCGGAACCGTCAACGCGGCGCGCACGGACTGGAGGGCGGTGATGAACTCCTCGGCGTCGGCGAACCGGTCGTCCGGGTCCTTCTCCAGCGCACGCAGCACGACGGCGTCCAGCTCCTGCGGCACCGCCGGGTTGTAGGCGCTGGGCGGGACCGGCGCCTCGGATACCTGCTTGAGCGCGATGGTCACGGGGCTGTCGCCCTCGAAGGGCACCCGGCCGGTGAGCAGCTCGTAGAGGAGGATGCCGATCGCGTAGAGGTCCGACTTGGCCGATACCGCATGGCCCTGGGCCTGCTCGGGCGACAGGTACTGCGCGGTGCCCATGATCGACCCGGTCTCGGTCATGTCCGAGGCGCCCGCGCGGGCGATGCCGAAGTCGGTCACCTTGGCGCGCCCCTCGTCGTCCACGATCACGTTGTGGGGCTTGAGGTCGCGGTGGATGACTCCGCGCTGGTGGGCGAAGCGGGCGGCCCGCAGGATCTGGACGACGATGTCGATCGCCCGCGCCGGGGCCAGCGGGCCCTCGCTGGAAACGATCTCCTTCAGCGAGCGCCCCTCGAGGTACTCCATCGCGATGTAGTAGGTGCCATCCCACTCCCCGCGATCGAAGACCCCGACGACGTGGGGGTGCTGGAGCCCGGCGGCGGCCGAGGCCTCGCGCCGGAAGCGCTCCACGAAGTCGGGATCGGCCGAGAATCGCCGATGCAGGAGCTTGAGCGCGACCCGGCGCCCAAGCTGGAGGTCCTGGGCGCAGTACACCTCGGCCATTCCGCCCGACCCGATGCGGGAGAGGATCGAGTAGCGCCCGTCCACCACGGTGTCGGGGGCCAGCTCGCGCGCGCTCATTGCGAGCTGCCCTTCGCTTCGCCGCCTAGCAGCGCCTCGAGCACCTGCTTGGCGACCGGCGCCGCCACGGTCCCGCCGAAGCCGCCCTGCGAGCGCTCGATGGTGACGGCGATGGCAATCTTGGGCTTGTCGATCGGCGCGAAGGCGATGAACCAGGGCTGGTTCAAGTCGGTGCTGGGATCGATCTCCGCGGTGCCGGTCTTGCCCGCCACCTCGACCCCGGACAGCGCGGCCGCGGTTCCCGTCCCCTCCTTGACCACCTGGGACATCATCTGCGCGACCGCGTCGGCGGTGGACTTGCGCATGACCCGGGTGACTGGCGTGGACACGTCGTCGACCACGCGCCCGTCGGGATCGACGATGCGCCGGGTCAGGTGGGGCGCGACCAGCTTGCCGTCGTTGGCCACAGCGGAGGCGACCATCGCCATCTGCAGCGGGGTCACCGCCAGGCGGTCCTGGCCGATCCCCATCCGCCCCACGTCGATGAAGCGGCTGGTCGGCGGCAGCAGCGCGCCGTCCTTCCACTCGCCGCTGGCACGCCGCTCCCCCGCCGGGTAGTCGAGCGGCGGCTTGGCGTAGAAGCCCAACCGGGTCATGTACTCGCCCATCCGAGCCTTGCCGAGGGTCTCGGCGACCTCGGCCCACACGGTGTTGACCGACTTGGTCAGGGCGGTGGTGAGGTCGATGGGGCCGAAGTCCTCGCCGCCGTCGTTTTGCAGCGGCACGCCGCCGATGAGCTTGTTGTTGCGCCCGCTGACCACCGACTCCGGCGTGTAGCGCCCGGAGTCGATCGCCGCGATCGCGGTGACCACCTTGAAGGTCGAGCCGGGCGGATAGGACGCCTGCGTCACCCGGTTGAACAGCGGCGAATCGGACTGGCGGTTGAGCGCTCGGAACTCGCGCCGGACCCGGTTGGGATCGAACCCGGGCACGCTGGCCATGACCTTCACCCGGCCGGTCTTGGGCTCGAGGGCCACCACGGCGCCCCGCCTGCCGCCCAGGGCGTCCAGCGCCACCCGCTGGGCCTTGGGGTCGAGCGTGGTGATGACGTCGTCGCCCTCGCGACGGCGTCCGCGCAG
>DATAEY010000081.1:0-8846 GCA_036257715.1 Solirubrobacteraceae bacterium
CGGCGTAGGCGTTCGTGTTGCGCACCTGCCCCGGCTCGAGCGATGCGCGGGGTCCCCGCAGCTCGTCCCCGGTGGTGAGCACCGCCACCCGCGGTCGGCGCACGCACCGCACCGGATCCGCGCCCACCGAGGCCAGCACCCCAAGCTCGGCGGGGCCGATCGGGGTCCCGCCGCGCAGGACCGCGGCTCCCGCCCTCACGTCCTCACCGGCGCGCCGCAGGTTGCGCCCGGGCTCCACGGCGTCGTGGATCTCGATCGCTCCGTCTCGCTCGACGGTGTCCTCGACGCGCACCACGGCGTCCGCCCCGCGGGGGACCCTGGCGCCGGTCGAGATCCGGATCGCCGCTCCCGGCGACAGGCGGCGCCGCGCCGGTCGCCCGGCTCGGGACTCGTCCACGACGGGCACGCGAACCGGTCGGCCCGCCGCCGCAGCGGTGTCGGCGGCCACCACCGCGTAGCCGTCCATCGCCGAGTTGTCGAATCCCGGCACGTCCTCGGTGGCCACCACGTCGCCGGCCAGCACCCGATCCAGCGCGCTCGCCAGGGCGACCAGCTCGGCGTCCAGCGGACTGGCCTGCGCCAGCACCCGCGCGCGGGCGTCCTCGAGGTCGATGAGCTCCTCGGCCACCGTGACCCCTTATATCGCGGCGCCGGCCGGGCGCGATACTCGCCGCATGGCGGGGCGCGAAGCGGCGGTGCGGGCGGCGGTGCTGGCCGGGGGCCGCGGGGCGCGCATCGGAGAGCCCAAGGCCGCCGTCCCGCTGGGGGGCAGGGCGCTGATCGAGCATCCCCTCGGCTCGCTGCGCGTCGCCGGCCTCGAGACGGTGGTGGTGGCCAAGCGCGCGTCCAGGCTGCCCCCGGTGGACGTCGCGCGCTGGGAGGAGCCCGACCAGCCGGTGCACCCGCTGTGCGGAGTGCTGCGGGCGCTGGAGGGGGCGGGTGGGCGCCCGGTGCTGGTGGTCGCCTGCGACATGCCGTTCCTGGCGCCGGGGCTGCTGCGCCGGCTGGCCGCGATCGAGGCGCCCCTGGTCGTGCCCGAGGCCGGCGGGCGGCTGCACCCGCTGCTGGCGCGCTACTCCGCCGAGCTCATCGCCCCGCTGCGGGAGGCGCTAGGGCGCGGCGCTTCGCTCCAGGACACGGTTCGCGGGCTGCGGCCGAAACTGCTGGGCGAGGACGCGCTGCGGCGCTTTGGGGAGCCGGAGCGACTGCTGTTCAACGTCAACGACCGCGCCGACCTCGCGCGCGCGCGGCGCCTGCTGGCTGGCTAGGGCCGCGCCGGGCGCGGCCCGTCCGCGTCGCCGTAGGCGGCGCGATCCACCTCGGCCTCCTCACCCATCTGGTCTGGGCGCGGGGCGCCCTCGCCGGCGGTGTGCTCGGCGTGCTCGATCAGGTCGCGCTCGGCCTCCTCGAAGCCCTCAGCCTGGCCGCCGCCGGCCTGCGCCACGGGCTCCCGCGCCGGGTCGCGGTCGCCGGGCCCGCGCCCGCCGATCGACGCCGCCTCGGCGCCCGCGGCGTCCTGCTGGCGGCGCCCAAGCTCGTCGTATCGATCCTCCACTACCGGCGCGTACCCGTGCCGATCGGCCGGGAAACCGCGGCCGGTTCTTCCCCGGGGTGGGGGCGGGTAGGCGGGAGGCGGAACTGAATCGAAGGGAGCCACGGTATGGGGCTGATCGACAGGATCACCGGCAAGGCCAAGCAGGCCGCCGGAGATAAGCTCGGCGACGCGTCGCTGCGTCGCGAGGGACGGCTGGAAGAGCGCAAGGGGAAGGCCAAGCAGGACCTGGCTCGCCAGGAGGAGCACATCGAGCGCGAGCGCGAGCGCGCCGAGGAGGAGACGGCCCGGGCCGAGATGCGGGCCGAGGAACGCGTGGCCGAGCAGGACGAGCGCGCCCAGCGCAAGGCGCAGGAGATCGCCGACCTGGAGCGCAGGACGAGGTGACCGAGACGCTCAGGGGCGCTCAGGGCGACCTCGCACCGCCCGGGTCGGCCAGGAAGCCCGCCGAGAGGACCAGCCCGGCCACGACGCCGACGGGCGATCCGGCGACGGCGAGCGCCGGGAGCGGGACGACCGGGACGCTGGCTCGTCGCCCGCCTGGTAGTTGGCCGACGCTGGCGGGTCAGCCGCCGATCGCGCTCATGGTGCGGGGCGGCTGGCGGAACCCGGGCTCGCCGATGTGGTGCTTGAGCTCCTTGCGCCACACGGCGGCGCGGATGGTCGCCTCGAGCTCCTGGTCGTCGGCGCCATCGCGCAGGGGCCCCCGGAGGTCGGTCTCGTGCAGCGAGAACAGGCACGTCCTCAGCTTGCCCTCGGCGGTCAGCCGGATCCGGTTGCAGTCCGCGCAGAACGGCTCCGAGACGGGGCTCACGAAGCCGATCTCGCCGCAGCCGTCGCGGAACCTGAACACGCGCGCGGTTGAGGACGGCTCGCGGGGCAGCTCCTCGAGGGGATGGACGGCGTGGATGATCGCCCGCAGCTCGTCGCCGGTCAGCACGGCGTCCCGGCTCCAGGCGTGGTCGGCGTCCAGCGGCATGAACTCGATGAAGCGGACCTGGAAGGCGGTCGAGCGGGCGAACCGCGCGAACGGGAGCGCCTCCTGCTCGGTGAACCCGCGCAGGGCGACGGCGTTGACCTTGATGGGGTGGACATCGGGATGGGCGGCCAGCGCCTCCAACCCGCGCAAGACCTGCGGCAGCGCGTCGCGGCGGGTGAGCGCGAAGAAGCGGTCGCGCTGCAGGGAGTCGATCGAGACGTTCACCCGCCGGATCCCGGCCGCCACCAGAGCATCGGCGTCGCGCTCGAGCAGGTAGCCGTTGGTGGTCAACGAGAGGTCCGCGACTCCCTCGACCGCCGCCAGCATCGCCACCAGCGCCGGCAGCTCGCGGCGGACCAGCGGCTCGCCGCCGGTCAGCCGGACGTCGGTGACCCCCATGCCGGCCAGCACGCGCACGATGCGGACGATCTCCTCGAAGCGCAGGATCTCCGCTCGGGCCAACCAGGGCAGTCCCTCGGCGGGCATGCAGTACTGGCAGCGGAAGTTGCAACGGTCGGTCACCGACACGCGGACGTCGCCGATGTGCCGACCGTGCCCGTCGCGCAGCGGCTCGGGCGCCGTCACGTGCGCGGCGCCTCGGGGTCGGTCTGCGGGGCACCGGCACCGATCCGCCGCGCCAGCGCCAGCGACTCCTCGAGCGACCGGCCCGCCCGGGCGCTCACCCAGCAGGCCACCGGCGCGGCGACTCGCTCCGAGGCGTGAGCCGCCTCGGCCGCCAGGTCCAGGATGGCGCCAAACTGCTCGGGGGTCGGCGGCTCGACGCCCAGCTCGCGGGAAAAGCTGGCAATCCAGGCCTTGGCGTTCATCGGCTCGCCCTCCAAGTTACTTCACCGCGAGACCGTCCGAAGAGCGCCCTCGCACCGGGTTCGCCGTCCATGCGCCGATGTAGATACGGTTTGTCCTCCACCGGCCCCGGGGTAGCCCGCCGGTGGCGAGGGACCCGAGAGAGAGTTGCAGAGCCCCGAGAGCAAGATCCGCTGGCCGGCGCTGAGCCAGCTGCGGGGCGACCCGCTCGGACCGGGTCGCGCCGCGCGCTCACAGCGCAGCGAGCGGCTGGCGCCCCGCACCAAGACCGCTGACCGCGTGGTCGGGTCGATCTGCCCGTACTGCGCGGTGGGATGCGCGCAGCGGGTGTACGTCAAGGACGAGCAGGTGGTTCAGATCGAGGGAGACCCGGCGTCGCCCATCTCGCGCGGGCGCCTGTGCCCCAAGGGCGCGGCGTCCAAGCAGCTGGTGACCCATCCGAGCCGCGAGACCAGGGTGCGCTACCGGCGGCCACACGGCACCGAGTGGGAGGACCTCGACCTCGACACCGCGATGGACATGATCGCCGACCGGCTGATCGGGGCCCGCGAGAGTGGATGGGAGGAGCAGGACGACGACGGCGCCCGGCTCAATCGCACCCGGGGGTTCGCCTCGCTGGGAGGCGCCACGCTGGACAACGAGGAGAACTACCTGATCAAGAAGTTCTTCTCCGCGATGGGCGCGGTGCAGATCGAGAACCAGGCCCGCATATGACACAGCTCGACGGTCCCCGGTCTGGGGGCCTCGTTCGGACGGGGCGGCGCCACCACGTTCCAGCAGGATCTGCAGAACTCCGACTGCATCGTGATCATGGGCTCCAACATGGCCGAGTGCCACCCGGTCGGCTTCCAGTGGGTGGTGGAGGCCAGGGAGCGCGGCGCCAAGGTCATCCACATCGATCCCAGGTTCACCCGGACCAGCGCGCTGGCCGATCTGCACGTCCCGCTGCGGGCCGGTAGCGATATCGCCTTCCTGGGCGGGATCGTCCACTACATCCTGGACAACGACCGCTGGTTCGAGGAGTACGTGCGGGCCTACACCAACGCCCGGGTGATCGTCTCGGAGGAGTTTCGGGACACAGAGGACCTCGACGGGGTGTTCTCGGGCTTAGATCCGCAGGGCGGCTCATACGATCCGACGTCCTGGCAGTACGCGGGGCTCGGCATGGGCCCCTCGGCCGGGCAGCGAGAGATGGGCGCGGCCGTGGGGGAGCGAGCCCACGGCGCGCACGGCGGCGAGCTGCGCCACGGCGAGGTGCCCGAGGAGGACGAGACGCTCCAGCACCCGCGCTGCGTGTTCCAGCTGCTCCGCCGCCACTTCCGCCGCTACACCCCGGAGATGGTGGAGGAGGTCTGCGGTGTGCCCACGGAGACCTTCCTCGAGGTCGCCGAGGCGCTCTGCGAGAACTCGGGCCGCGAGCGCACGTCGGCGTTCTGCTACGCGGTGGGATGGACCCAGCACACGGTTGGCGTCCAGTACATCCGCACCGCGTCGATCATCCAGCTGCTGCTGGGGAACCTCGGACGCCCGGGCGGCGGGATCCTGGCGCTGCGCGGGCACGCCTCGATCCAGGGGTCCACGGACATTCCCACGCTCTACAACATCCTGCCCGGCTACCTGCCGATGCCGCACGCCCACCCCGAGAGCAGCGTGGACCTCTACGTAGAGCGCAACGCTCCCCCCACCGGCTTCTGGGGAAACACCAAGGACTACATGGTCTCGATGCTCAAGGCGTGGTGGGGTGACGCCGCCACCGAGGACAACGACTTCTGCTTCGACCACCTCCCGCGCATCACCGGCGACCACTCGAACTACCAGACGGTCCTCGACATGCTGGACGGGAAGGTCCGCGGCTACCTCCTGCTGGGGGAGAACCCGGCCGTCGGCTCGGCCCACGGCAAGCTCCAGCGGCTGGCCATGTCCAAGCTGGACTGGCTGGTGGTCCGCGACCTGAACCTGATCGAGAGCGCCACGTTCTGGCACGAGGGACCGGAGATCGAGACCGGCGAGCTGCGCACCCAGGAGATCGGGACGGAGGTGTTCTTCCTGCCCGCTGCCTCCCACGTCGAGAAGGACGGGTCGTTCACCAACACCCAGCGCCTGCTCCAGTGGCACCACGAGGCCGTCGAGCCGCCGGGAGACTGCCGCTCGGACCTGTGGTTCATGTTCCACCTGGGGCGGATCATCCGCCGCAAGCTGGCCGGGTCCACCGATCCCAGGGACCGCGCGATCCTCGACCTCACCTGGGACTATCCGGCGCACGGGCCCCGCCAGGAGCCCGACGCCGAGAAGGTCCTCGAGGAGATCGGCGGCTGGGACGGGGAGGGCAACCCGTTGAGCGACTACATGCCGCTCAAGGACGACGGCTCCACCGCGTGCGGATGCTGGATCTACGCCGGCTGCTACGCGGACGGCGTCAACCAGACGGCCAGGCGCAGGCCGGGCGACCAGCAGACGTGGGTCGCGCCGGAGTGGGCCTGGGCCTGGCCGATGAACCGCCGGATCATCTACAACCGGGCGTCCGCCGATCCGGAGGGCAGGCCGTGGTCGGAGCGCAAGCGCTACGTGTGGTGGGACGAGTCGCGGGAGCGCTGGACCGGGGAGGACGTGCCCGACTTCTCCCCCGACAAGCGCCCCGACTATGTGCCGCCAGAGGGCGCCCAGGCGGAAGAGGCGCTGCGCGGCGACCAGCCGTTCATCATGCAGGGCGACGGGCGCGCCTGGCTCTACGCCCCCAGCGGGTTGGTCGACGGGCCATTCCCCACCCACTACGAGCCCCAGGAGTCGCCGGTGCGCAACCCGCTCTACGCGCAGCAGTCCAATCCGGTCCGTCAGCAGTACAAGCGTCCCGACAACCCCTACAACCCCACCGACGGCGATGCGGGGGCCGAGGTCTTCCCGTACGTGATGACCACGTACCGCCTGACCGAACACCACACCGCGGGCGGCATGACGCGAGGCCTGCCCTACCTGGCCGAGCTGCAACCCGAGTTCTTCTGCGAGGTCAGCCCCGAGCTGGCGGCCGAGCGCGGGCTCGAGAACGGCGGCTGGGCGACGATCGTCTCGTCGCGCAGCGCCATCGAGGCCCGGGTGCTGGTGACCGAGCGCGTCGCGCCCCTGAGGGTGGGGTCGGACCCGCCCCGCGTCGTGCACCAGGTCGGCCTGCCCTACCACTGGGGGCACCGCGGGTACACCACCGGCGACTCCGCCAATGACCTGTTCCCCCTCGCGCTGGATACCAACGTCCACATCCAAGAGGTCAAGGCCGCGACGTGCGACATAAGGCCCGGGCGGCGCCCGCGCGGGCGGGCGCTGCTGGAGCTGGTCGAGGGCTACCGGCGCCGCGCCGGTATCGACGGGGGAGACGCCGGCGGTGGCTGACGGCTACTCGCTGGAGACCCATGCCTGGCCGGGGTCCTACGGAGAAGAGGCGCAGCCCCGGATGGGCTTCTTCACCGACACCAGCGTGTGCATCGGCTGCAAGGCCTGCGAGGTGGCGTGCAAGGAGTGGAACGGCGTCCCCGAGGACGGCCTGACCTTCACCGCTCAGTCGTACGACAACACGGGCGGTCTGGGCGCGGACACCTGGCGCCACGTGGCATTCGTCGAGCAGCGGCGCCCGCTCGGCGTCCAGGACGCGCGCCCGGGCGCGCTGGTCCAGGACGCGGCTCTGTCGCAGCTGGCCGAGGAGGCCGGCCTTCCGCCGCAGGCCGACGGCGAGGGCCTTCGCTGGCTGATGTCCTCGGATGTATGCAAGCACTGCACCCACGCGGCCTGCCTGGACGTCTGCCCGACCGGCGCCCTCTTCCGCACCGAGTACGGGACCGTGGTGGTCCAGGAAGACGTGTGCAACGGCTGCGGCTACTGCATCCCCGCCTGCCCGTTCGGGGTGCTCGACCAGCGTGAGCGGGACGGGCGGGCGTGGAAGTGCACGCTCTGCTATGACCGGCTCAAGGACGGCGAGGAGCCGGCGTGCGCCAAGGCGTGCCCGACCGACTCCATCCAGTTCGGCGAGCTGGCCGAGCTGCGCGAGAGGGCGCAGGGCCGGGTCCATGAGCTGCAGCGCTCGGGCGAGACCGAGGCCCGGCTGTACGGCGAGGACCCCGGGGACGGCGTCGGAGGCTTCGGCGCCTTCTTCCTGCTGCTGGACGAGCCGGAGGTCTACGGGCTGCCGCCCGATCCGGTGGTGACCACCCGCGACCTGCCCGGGATGTACGCGACGATGGCGATGGCCGCCGGGGCGGTGGCCGCCGGCATCGTGGCGGCCTTCGCGGGAGGGCGCCGGTGAGCGCGTCGGCCGACGGCGGCTCGGCGGGCACCCAGCATCGCGGCACGCGCGGGCAGACCGCGGCGTCGGCCGCCGGGCTACCGGGCCGCCGGCGGGCGGAGGTCACGATGGTCCCCGACGCCAGACCGTCGTCCTACTACGGCCGCCCGATCATCAAGGACCCGGTGTGGACCTGGGAGATCCCGGTCTACTTCTTCAGCGGTGGGGTGGCCGGCGCGTCGGGCGGGCTGGGGCTCGCGGCCGAGGTGCTCGGCAACCAGCGGCTCGCCCGCCGGGCCTGGACCAGCGCGCTGGCCGGCGCGCTGGCCAGCCCCGTGCTCCTGATCTCCGATCTCGGCCGGCCGGCCCGCTTTCTCAACATGCTGCGCATGGTCAAGCTCACCTCGCCTATGAGCGTCGGCTCGTGGGTCCTGACGCTGAGCGGCGGGTGCACCACCCTGGCCGCCGCCCGCTCGTGGCTCGGCTGGTTTCCCCGCCTCGGGGCGGTCGGGAAGCTGGGCGCCGCAGCGCTGGGGCCGTTCCTGGCCACCTATACCGGCGTGCTGCTGTCCGACACCGCGGTGCCGGTGTGGCACGAGGGCCGGCGCGAGCTTCCCTTCGCCTTCGGCGGCAGCGCCATGGCCAGCGCCGGCGCCGCCGCGAGCGTCCTGACCCCGGTCGCCGATGCCGGACCGGCGCGGCGGCTGGCGGTGGCGGGCGTCGTGCTCGAGGGCGCCGCCATGGAGGTCATGGAGCGGCGCCTGGGAGAACTGGCCGAGCCCTACCGCTCGGGCGAGGGCAGGCGCTACGCGCGAGCGTCCAGGGCGCTCAACGCCCTCGGCGCGGCGACGCTGGCGCTGGCCGGCCGCCGCCGCCGGGCCGCTGCGGTGGCGGGGGGCGCCGCCGTGATGGCCGGCGCCCTGTGCGAGCGCTGGGCGGTGTTCCGCGCGGGGTTCCAGTCCGCGCGCGACCCGAGGTACACGGTCGGCCCCCAGCGGGAACGGCTGGAGCAGCGCTGCGCGGCCGCGCCGGCCTGACCGCGCCCGCCGGGACTCAGAACCGCAGGACCGCGCCGATGCCGTCGAACGAGCCGAGATCCGGATGGTGGCGGACCGCGATCACGTCCGCCGACTGGGCGATCGCCGCTTCCACCGCGGTCTCCAGGACGTTGTCGCGGCGCTCGGTCTGGGTGCCGTCGACCGGGCAGCGCTCGACCGAGGCCG
>DATAEY010000082.1:0-9023 GCA_036257715.1 Solirubrobacteraceae bacterium
GCTCTTCGTGCTCGTCGCGCGCGTCGAGTGGACGCCGCGACTGGCGCTCACCTGCCTGGGCGTGGCGCTTGGGCTGGCGCTGGTCTTCTGCGCCGTCGGCTTCGTCGAGTACCAGCGCCGCACCCTGCTGCTCAACCCCCAGGTGATCGCCTCCAACCAGTTCCAGAGCTACTTCCGCGTCAACTCGCTGTTCTTCGACCCCAACATCTTCGGCCGCTTTCTGGTCGTGGTGATGGCGGCGGTAACGGCCGCGATGCTGTGGGCCCGTGGCCGACGCGAGGTGATGCTGGCAGCGGCCGCGCTGGCCGTCATGTGGGCCGGGCTGGTGCTGACCCTCTCGCAATCGAGCCTCGGCGCCCTGCTGGTGGCCCTGGCCCTCCTGGCGGCGCTGCGCTGGAGCGTTCGGGGGACGGTGCTGGTGGTGGCGCTCGGCGTCGTGCTTGCGACGGTGTTCGTGGTCGCGTTCCCGGGAGCGCTGCGGCTGAAGCTGTCCAGCCAGCAGTCCGTCGAGAGCGCCACCGCCGGCCGAGGGAACCTGATCGCCGGAGGCGTGCGCCTATTTGGCCGCCGCCCGCTGGCCGGCTGGGGCTCGGGTGCGTTCGAGCCGCAGTACAGGCGCTTCGAAAGGGTGTCCGGGGAGCGCGCGGTCACCGCGTCGCACACCATCCCGATCACCGTCGCCGCCGAGCAGGGGGTAGTTGGTTTCGCGGCCTATGTTGCTCTGCTGGTCACCGCCTTCGCCCGCCTGCTACGTGGGGCCCGAGCCTCGCCGGTGCGCGCCGCCATAGCGGCCGCGTTCGCGGCGCTGGTCTTCCACACCTGGCTCTACGCCGCCTTCCTGGAGGACCCGCTGGTCTGGACGCTGCTGGCACTCGGCACCGCGCTGGCCTGGCGCGAGCGCCCAGCACCCGAGCGTCACCCCGCCGAGGCGCTGGCGGTGTGAGGGGATCGCCCAACTAGCGCCGAGGCCCCGCGACGCCCAGCTCGCCCAGCCGCTCCCACAGCGGCGCGTTCTGGCGCTCGGCGGTCTGGGCCAGCGCCCAGTCCCGCAACTGGGTGTCCGGACCGGTGCGCGCGCCGCGCAGTGAGCGCAGGGCCTCGACCCAGTCGTTCTCGTCGCGGCAGCGGATGACCGCGCGTGCCCAGACGTCCAGTCCGGGGAAGTCGGGCGCGACGGTGCGGCGGCCCAGGCGCGCCGCCTTGAGAATCCGGTTGGGAAGCCCCGCCTCGTTGAACTGATCGCGGCGAAACGGCGCCAGCCCGGCGTCCGCGCACAGCATCAGGCGCGCCGCGTCCTCGTCGCTGCGCCGCCCGAGCCACACCAGCCCCGGCAGTGAGCGGCAGGCTCGGTAGTCCTCGTCGTCGCGGCACTCCTCCTCGGCCACCCGCCCGACCAGCAGCACGGTCAGCTCCGGCATTCGGTGCGCCAGGGACCGGAGGAGGCCCCAGTCGGTGCGGCGACCGAGGTTGCCCAGCGCCATCGCGATCACCGTGTCGCTTGGCTCGGGAGCTGGAAACGAGTCGGCCGCGCTCGGGACCAGCGCGGCGTCCCGGCCGGACTGGCGCTCGAGCTCGACCAGCTTGGTCGAGACCGCGAACACCAGCGCGGCGCGCTCGGCGGCGGCCGCATGCAGCTCCGCCAGCTGCGCCCGGGTCCGTGGACCGGCGTCGGGCGCCGCCGGCGTGTGGTCGAAGAGCCCGTACCAGAGCTCGCACCCGGGCCAGCGCGCCAGCAGTGCCTCGGCGAGCGGATACTGGAACGGGTGGAAGATCATCGCCGCGGCCGGCTCGCCGGGCGGGCGCAGCGCGCGCGCATGCGCCGCGGCCACGGCCGCACGCAGCGGTCGGGGCAGCCGCCCCAGCACGCCGTAGGGGACGGCCGGCGCCTGCACCGCCACGACGCCCGGCGACCGCAGCAGGTCGGCCGCCTGGTCGCGCAGGATGAAGCTCTCGAGCGTGCGGGGGAGCAGCAGCAGGGCGATCCGGTCGGCCATCGGCCGGTCACGCTACCGGCCATCGCGGGCGGCCCCGGCCCGCGACGTCGGCTGTCACGGACGCGCTATAGCGTGGGGCGCGATGTACGACTACCTGCGCCGCCTCGCCCGAACGGGCGCCGCGTACCAGGCCGGCGAGGCGGTCGCCAAGGGCATCGCGGTGGTGCTGCTACCGCTTTACACGCGCCACCTGACGCGGGCCGACTACGGCACCGCGGACCTGCTCCTGACCCTGGTCATCCTCGTCTCGATCGTGATCCGGCTCGGCCTGGTCGAGGCGTTCATCCGCTTCTACTACGTGGACGCCGACCACGCAGAGCGCGACCGCGTGGCGCGCGCCGCCAGCGGGCTGGTGCTCCTGGCCACCACCGTGGCGGCGGCGGCTGGCGCCTTTTTCGCCGGTCCGCTCTCCGAGCTGGTGCTGGGCTTCAGCGACGCGACGCTGATGCTGATCACGATGCTGGGGCTGTGGTCGTTCACCAATCTGGAGATGGCCTACGCCCTGCTGCGCGTCGACGAGCGGGCGGGCACCTTCGTACGGGCCTCGCTGACCAACGTCGCCATCACGGTCGCCCTGACCGTCTACCTGGTCGTCTTCCGCGATCAGGGGGCGCGCGGCCTGCTGCTGGGCAACTTCGCCGCTTCCACCGTCGTGCTCCTCGGCCTCCTGTGGGTACTGCGCGACCGGATCGGGCTGCGCATCGACCGCGCGACGCTTCCGATGCTGCTGCGCTTCGGGCTGCCGACCGTGCCCGCCGAGGTGTCGGTGTTCGCGCTCAACATCGTGGACCGCGCCTACCTCTACCGCCTGGAGAGCCACGGCGCGGCCGGCCTCTACTCCCTGGCGGTGAAGCTCTCCACGGTGGTGATCCTGGCCACCCGAGCCTTCCAATACGCGTGGCCGCCGCTGGCCTACTCGATCCGCGACGACGAGGAGGCCCGCCGCTTCTACGCCCTGGTGGCCACCTACTACGTCCTGGCCTCTGGGCTGGTGGTGGCGGCGCTGACCCTGCTGGGGCGATGGGCGGTGCGCCTCCTGGCCGCCCCGGCGTTCTTCCCGGCACATCGGGCCCTCCCGTGGGTGGCGCTGGGCTGGGCGCTGTACGGCCTGTTTCTCGTGCTGGTGGTGATGGCTGGGCGCGCCAGGGTGACCACCCGCAACTTCCCCGCCGCGCTGGCGGGCCTGGCGGTGAACGTGCTGCTCCTGGTCCTGCTGGTTCCCGTGTGGGGCATCGCCGGCGCGGGAATCGCGTTGTGCGGCGCCTACCTGGTGATGCTGGCGGCGATGTACGCGTTCGCCCGGCGCCTGTTCGACGTTGCCTTCGAGTGGGCGCGCCTCTCGCAGCTCGTGCTGGTGATCGGCGGCGTGGCGGTCGCCGGCGAGCTGCTGCTACCGACGGCCGGGCTGATCGGCTTCATCGAACGGGCCGCCGCCCTGGCCGCGATCCCGCTGCTGCTGATGGTCACCCGCTTTTTCGGACCTGAGGAGCGCGCACGCATGCGGGCGCTGGCCCGCCGGCTGGCGCCGGCACCCTCGGGCTAGGACGTCGCGAGGAACGCCGGCGCTCCGGCGCCGTCCGGATGCGAAAGTCCCGCGAGGATCTGCGGCATGATGCCCCACCGATGCGCGTGGACGTGGTCGATCCCTCGGCCTACACGCCGCCCTACGACCACGCGCTGTGCGCGGCGCTGGCCCGGGCGGGGGCGCGGGTTCGGCTGGTGACCAGCCGCTTCGCCTACGGCCCAGTTCCGCGTGAGGAGGGCTATGAGGTTTGCCAGTCCTTCTACCGCCTCACGGTCGGACCGCCCGGTTCCCGAACGCGGCAGGCGGCCAAGCTCGCACAGGAGGTGCCCGACATGCTGCGCTACCGGCGCGCGGCGCGGGCGGCCGACATCGTCCACTTCCAGTGGCTGACGGTCCAGCCGCTCGACGTCCACCTGCTGCCGAGCGACCGCCCGCTGGTGCTCACCGCGCACGACGTGCTGCCTCGCGAGCCCCGGCCCGGCCAGCTGCGCGCCCAACGTCGGCTGTACGAGCGCGTCGACGCGGTCGTGGTCCATTCCCATCATGGGCGCGAGCGGCTGGTTGTCGACCTGGAGGTGGACCCCGAGCGGGTCCATGTCGTCCCGCACGGGGCGCTCGAGTACCTGACCCGCCTGCCGGACGAGGCGCCGCTTCCTCCCGCGCTGGCGGAGGTCGGCGGGCCCGTCGTCCTGTGCTTCGGCCTCATGCGCCCGTACAAGGGGATCGACCTGCTGATCGACGCCTGGCGCGGGATCGGCGGCGCCGAGCTGTGGATCGTCGGGCACCCGAGGATGCCGGTCGGCCCGCTGCGGTCCGCCGCGCCGCCGGGCGTGCGCTTCGTCCCGCGCTTCATCACTGACGCGGAGATCCCCGCGTACTTCCGCCGCGCCGACCTCGTCGTGCTGCCCTACCGCCAGGTCGACCAGTCCGGTGTCCTGTTCACCGCGCTGGCGTTCGGCAAGCCGCTGCTGCTGAGCGGAGTCGGCGGGTTCCCCGAGGTCGCGGAGACCGGCGCCGCCGAGCTGTTCGCCCCGGGCGACCGGGCGGCGCTCCACATCGCGCTCCAGCGCCTGCTCGCGGATCCGGCGCGCCGCCAACGGCTCGCCGAAGGGGCCCGCGCCGCGGCGACCCGGCCCTACTCCTGGGACGAGGCGGCAACGCGGACGCTCGCGGTCTACCGGCGCCTGCTCGACCGTCGTGCCTAGCGGAGCTACGAGGGAATAGCGCCGCGCCGCCCATCCCGGCGACAATGCCCGCCCGTGACGCTGCTGGCCGTCGTGTTCTGGGTCTCGATCGCCCTGCTTATCTACGCACACGTTGGCTATCCCGCCCTGCTGTGGCTGCTCGCCCACGTACGGCGCACGCGCACGGTCGCCTTGAACGGGGCCGCAGAGCTGCCAGACGCATCGGTGATCGTGGCCGCCTACCGCGAGGAGCAGGGCATCACCGACCGCGTCGCCAACCTGCTCGCCCTCGACTACCCCCGTGAGCGCCTCGAAGTGATCGTCGCGTGCGACGGCTCGCCCGACGACACCGCGCCGCGGGCCCGCGACGCCGGCGCCGACCTGGTTCTCGAGCTGCCCCGAGGTGGGAAGGTGCGCACCCAGGACGCCGCGGTGGAGCGGGCGCGCGGCGACATCGTGGCGTTCACCGACGCCAACGCCCGCTGGGAACGCGGCGCGCTGCGGGCGCTCATCGGGGCCTTCGCCGATCCCCGCGTCGGCTACGCGTGCGGGCAGCTGAGGCTGCACGGGGCCGGCGGGACCAACCAGGAAGGGCTGTACTGGCGCTACGAGATGGCACTTCGCGCGCTGGAGTCGCGGCTGGCGTCGATCACGGCCGGCAACGGGGCGATCTACGCGACCCGCCGCGAGGCCTACTTGAGGGTCGATCCCGTCATGGGCCACGACCTGACCTTTCCCTTCAACATGGTCAAGCGGGGATGGCGGGCCGTCTACGTGTCATCGGCGGCGGCGAGCGAGCCCATGGTCCCCTCGGTGGAGGGCGAGTTCGCCCGCAAGCGGCGGATGATGAGCCACACCTGGCCGATCGTCCTGCGCGGCGGCATGCTGTCGCCCCGGGGCTACGGCCCGCTCTACGCCCTCATGATCGGGTCGCACCGGCTGCTGCGCTACGCGACGCCGTTCCTGCACCTGATCGCCCTGGCCGCCAACGTCGGACTGTACGCGCTGGAGTCGGGCCCCGTCTACGCGGTCATGCTGGCGCTTCAGCTGGCGCTGCTGGTGGCGGCGCTGGCGGCGCGCGCACTTCCGGTCCAGCCGCTGCTCTTGGCGCGCTACTACGTGCTTACCACCGCCTCGCTGGCGGCGGGTCTGTGGGACTGGCTGCGCCACGGCACGTCGGCGGGCTGGGAGCCGGCGGAGGGAACCCGCTAGCCATGGCCAAGCGCGGGCTCGACCTGGTCCTGGCGACGCTCGGGCTGGCGCTGGGGGCGCCGGTCTTGGTCGCCGCCATCGTGGCGATCCGGCTCGAGTCGCCCGGGCACCCGATCTACCGCCAGCGGCGGGTGGGCAGGGACGGGAAGGAGTTCGACCTCTACAAGCTGCGCACCATGGTTCACGGCGCCGAGCACCTGGGAGCCGGCATGGCGGTCAACGAGGGGGATCCGCGGATCACCCGGGTGGGGGCGCTCCTGCGGCGCGCCTCGCTGGATGAGCTTCCGAACCTGCTCAACGTCCTGCGCGGCGACATGTCGATCGTGGGGCCGCGTCCGACCATCCCGGTTCAGGTCGCCCAGTACACCGAGCGCCAGCGCCGCCGGCTGGAGGTCAAGCCCGGGATCACCGGTTGGGCGCAGGTCAACGGGCGCGCCTCGCTGCCCTGGTCGGAGCGCATCGAGCTGGACCTGTGGTACGTCGAGCACCGCTCGCTGCCCCTCGACCTGCGCATCCTGGCCCAGACCGCCGCGATGGTCCTGAGCGGGCACGGGCTGTACAAGGGGGAGACCGGAGGGTGGCGATGACCGCCTCCGAGCGGCCCGGCGTCCTGCTCACCGGCGTCGGCAAGCGCTACGACATCGTCGCGGCCTTCGCCCAGCACGCCATCACGGTGGCCGCCGATCCCAATCCCCTCGCGCCCGCCCGATACGCCGCCGACGCGCACCGCGAGGTCCCGTTCGTCGACGACCCCGATTACGTGCCCGCGCTCGAGCGCCTGTGCGACGAGTTCGGGGTGGGCGCGGTGGTGCCGCTGACCGACCTTGACATCGAGATCCTCGCCCATGCCCGGGGCGGTGGCCGGTTGCCCGCCTTCGTGCCCGACCCCGACGTCGCCGCGGCGACGTACGACAAGTACGCGGCCCACCTGCTCCTCCGGCGCCACGGGCTCCCCTCGCCCTCGACGGTGCTGCCGGGCGAGGCGGTCGACGCCTATCCGGTCATGGTCAAGCCGCGGCGCGGCTCGGGTGCGCGCTCGATCCACGCCGCCCACGACGAGGCCGAGGCCCAGTTCTTCTGCCGCTACATCCCCGAGCCGGTGATGGTGCAGCGGCTGATGCGCGGGCCGGAGTTCTCGATCGACACCCTCTCGGACCTCGAAGGCCGCTGCCTCAACGCCATTCCGCGGACCATGATCGAGTCGCGCGGGGGCGAGTCGATCAAGGGAACGGTGATCGACGACTCAGAGCTGATCGATCTCGGCCGCGCGGTGGCCGAGGCGCTCGCCGTGCGCGGCCCCTGCACCGTGCAGGCGTTCCGAGACTCCGAGGTGGGGTTGGGCATCACCGACGTCAACACGCGCTTCGGCGGCGCGTTCCCGGCGCCTATGTACGCGGCGCTGCCCGGACGCACCTACCCTGAGCTGATCGTGAGGATGGCGGCGGGGGAGCGGATCGAGCCGCACGTGGGCGAGTTTCGCGCCGGGATGACCTTCACCCGCTACTTCTGGCAGCTCGAGCTCGACCCCGAGCACCGCCCGACCGGCCGCGACATCGTCGAGCCGCCGGGGCCGCCGAGGCCGCGGTGACGCCCACGAGGCCGTGCCCTCATTCCGGTTGGGGGATGTACTCCGGCGCCTTGTCCAGATACTGGGCGCGGAAGGCCCGGAGCGCGTCGAAGGTCCTGTCGTTGAACCGGCGGCAGCCGAGCTGGTGGGTCCACGCCGTGGCCGCGATCTCGAACGGCATGCCGGTCCGGTTCTCGAACAGCAGCGTGTTGTAGCCGGAGATCACGTTCGGCTTGGGGCGCTCGTCGTGCAGGGTCTCGAGCTGCGCCACCCGCTTGGGATCCAGGCCCGGCCTGTACTGGATCTCGATCCGTCCGTGCTCGAGGGCGTGCACCAGCATCTCGGTGCGCGGCGTTCCCTGCCCCACGTAGTCGCCGTCGGACGCGGGCACCGGATAATGCGGGCCTAAGACCGGCGGGTTCTGCTTGTAGTGGACCTTCGTCGTCACGTGGTCGCGGTCGTGCCCCCCCGGCGTGAAGGTGCGAAGCTGGCACCCGGCGGCCTTGACCGCGGCCTGCAGGTCGGTGGTGCGCTGGGCCGGGATGGGCGTCTTGTGCGCCGACCCCGAGGCCGACGGTCCGGTCATCTCTTCTGCGCCGCCCCCGCCGGCGGCGATGACGTACACGACCGCCGCCACTGCGGCGATGGCGAGGACCGCGCCGGCCGCGATCCCCAGCCGCCGGCGCCGCGCGTCCGCCTGGACCGCCGCCTGCTCCGCGGCGATGCGCTCGGCGCGGCGCCGCTCCTTCTCCTCGCGCCGCGAGGTCACCGGCTAGGTGCCCTCGGCGCCGCCTCGCGCGGTTCGGGGTGGAGAGGCGGCGGCGCGCCGCCGCGCGGCGCGCCGCCGCGGCCCGCCGTCGGGGCGGGCGTGACGCAGCCTCCAGCAGTCGTCGATGAAGGTGGCGATCTCGCCGGTCAGGCGCTCGGGCCACAGGCGCAGCTCGATGATCGAGTTGGCGTCGAGCAGACGCGCGTTGGGCATCTCGTGGGCCAGCCCGTCGGCGTCCGAGAACGGGTGGATCGGGTCCCGGGGGTGGCCGATGACCAGCGTGGGCGCCTCGAAGCGCGCCCGCTCCGAGGACGGTGGGGCGACGCGGCCGAAGAACAGCCCCTGCATCACGGCGGCGCCCGGGGCCGGATCCTGGCGCAGCCAGTCCAGCACGACGTCGGCCATGAGCGGAAGCCTGTCGCGGGGGACGGCTCTGGCGGCGAGCGAGACCGGGCGCATGACCGGCTCGCCGAAGGTGAGGGCGATCAGCAGCGGCGTGAAGGCGATCGCGCAGCCGAGCAGCGCGTTGTCGAGCACCGGCATCTCCACGATCGCGCCGCGCAGGCGCTCGGGCACCTTCGTCATGACGTCGAGCGTGACGTTCGCGCCCAATGAGGTCCCGCCGAGGACGACCTCCTCGACGCCGAGGTGGTCCAGCAGCGCCACCACCTGATCGCCGAAGGTCGGCATCGAGTAGCGGGTCATGTCGCGTGGGCGGTCGGAGTCGCCGTGCCCCAGGAAGTCGAGCACGTAGACGTGGTTGCCGCGCTGC
>DATAEY010000083.1:0-31474 GCA_036257715.1 Solirubrobacteraceae bacterium
CTCGGCGGCTGGCCCACGAAGGACGGGGGGCGGGTCCGCCGGGGGCTCGTCTACCGATCGACGGAGCTCGCTAAGCTCCAGGGCGCCGACATGGATGCGTTCGCGAAGCTCGGCATCCGCACGGTCTACGACCTGCGCACCGAAGCTGAGCGGACGGCGCAGCCCGACCGGGTGCCGGCGGGGACCGAGCAGATCGTCTGCGATGTGTACGCGGACTCCGTCGACGCCGCGCCGGCCCGGGAGAAGGAGCTGCTGTCGGATCCGAAGGCAGCCGAGGCCATGCTGGGCGGCGGCAAGGCGGAGACGATGTTCGAGAACGGTTACCGCGAGATCGTCAGTCTTCCCAGCGCGCTCGACGCCTACCACCGCTTCTTCTCGGACCTGGCCGAAGAGCAACACCGTCCGGCGCTGTTTCACTGCACGACCGGGAAGGACCGGACCGGCTGGGCGGCGGCGGCGACGCTGACCTTCCTAGGCGTGTCCAAGGACGACGTGATGAAGGAATACCTGCTCACCAACGACGACCTGCTTCCGGCGCTGAAGCCCGTCTTCGATCAGTTCGCTGCCGCGGGCGGAGATCCCAAGCTGCTCGAGCCGGTAGCCGGCGTCGAGCGTGAGTACCTCGAGGCGGCGTTCGACGAGATGCGAAAGAAGTTCGGCTCGTTCGAGGGGTACTTCACCGAGGGGCTCCGAATCGACGCCGCGACGCAGCAGCGCCTCAAGGCGGCCTTCACCGAACGGGGTGCGGCATGAGCGACCTGACAGCCATCGACATCCTGATCGACCCCGACGATTCCATGAAGGAGCACGCCAAGTCGTTTAACCAGCGGATGCTCCAAAGCGTCCCTGCGCCTACCGGGTTCTCCCTCGACGAACACCACCAACCCCACATGACCACCCTGCAGCGCTACGTGCGCACCGCAGCGTTGCCGCAGGTGTTCGCCGCCGTGCAAGGCGTGCTCGACTCGGTCGACCTGTCGAAGCTGACCATCACCACTGCCGAGATCAAACACCTGGCCTCGTCCGAACTAGACGGCATCGGGATCGCGTTCATCGAAATGAAGATGGAGCCCGAGGTGCTCGACTTCCAGGCCAGGCTCATCGACGCAGCCGGCCCCTTCACCGAGTCCGGTGGCACCGCCGACGCGTATGTCCGCACCGAGGCCGAACCCGACATCAGCGCCGAGACCATCGCCTTCATCGAGCACTATGTCCCTGCCGCCAGCGGCAAGAACTACTTCATGCACGTCACGATCGGCCTCGCCAAGCTCGACGACCTGCGCACCATCGAAGCCGAACCGCTCGAGCCCTTCACGTTCTCGCCCGCCGGCTTGAGCATCTACCAGCTCGGCAACAACGGCACCGCCGCCAAACACCTGAAGAGCTTCACGCTCTGAGCCGGGGATCGCCGACCGTCGAGGAGGGATACATGACCACGGAACTGACCAGTTGGAGGGATGGTCCCCCCAGGCGGGCCATCGTCGATTTCGTGACGGCCGCGACACAGGATGGGCCGCGGTTCATCCCTGCGGCCGACCGGATCGCGACGTTCGACAACGACGGCACGTTGTGGGTGGAGCAGCCGATGCCGCCGCAGTTTCGACTTCGTGTTCCGCAAGTGGGCCGAGGAGGCCGAGGCGGATCCCTCGCTGGCTGCTCAGCAGCCGTACAAGGCGGTCATCGAGAAGGACGAGGCGTTCTTCGAGGGAGTGGCGACGCAGGATCCCAAGATCGTGGCGACCTTGCAGAAGGCGCTTGTCCGCTCATGGGCTGGTACGACGCCGGACGAGTTCCGATGCGATCTGATGCTGGACTACGCTCAGGCTACGCTAGGAGCGCGGGCGATCAGGGCGTCTAGGCTCCCGATTGTCGCGATTTGCAGGCAAGCCCAGCGCCGGACTCGAACCGGCGACCCCCTCCTTACCATGGAGGTGCTCTACCGACTGAGCTAGCTGGGCGCCGCCGTCCAGCCTAGCGAAGCCGGCCCGCTGTGAACGGGATGGCGCTGTGTAGTCGACGCGGATGGCTGTGAAGCGCCGCGCCGCCACCGTGACGACGCGGCGCGGGGCGGCGGAGCAGTACCGGCGACCCGCCACCGCAGGCCGAGCGGATCCCGGTGGGGTCGAACCTGACCCGCCACCCAAACGGCGCGCGCTTAGTGCGCGTGTAGGCGAATCTCGGCCGTCCCCGCCCGTGCTCGTTGGGTCTCGAAGGCGGATTGAGGGGGCTCGGCCTCTGCGGATACGGTTTGCGGCCGTGGGACGCAGCCGAGCTCCGTGGCGGATTCGCTTCGAGTCCCGCTGACCGTCATCCCACCGCTGATCGGGATCGCCGTGGCGGTCCCGCTCTGGGGCGAGAAGGCCCAGCTGGATTTCTTCTCGGCAGCCACCCACGTGCTTGCCCTCGGAGCAGTGGGGATGGCACTGACCGGTGGATTCTTCCGGCTGGCCATCCACCGGGAGGCAGGCCCAGCAGGGTTCTACGCGATCTTCAACGTCGTGTTCGTGCTCGTCGCATTCGGCCTCGGGCTGGGTTTTTCGTTCGGGGCGCTGGCCGCGGGGCACGCCCGGGAGGCAGACCTGGCCATCACGGCCGGAGCGCTTTCCTCGGGGATCGCCGCCTTCGCAGTACAGGCGATGTTTGGCACGCCCGGCATGCCAGAGAGCGCACCGGAATCGGAGTCGGCCTGAGTTCGGTGGGCACGCTGCCCGGTTGACCTTGTGGTTGGCCCTCCTCGACACCGCGAACGGCGGGCACGCTCTCGCGCGGCGCCACGGCAGGTCAGGGTCAGCACCAGGCGTGCGCGGAAGACGCGACTCCGCACGACCGAGCCGTCGTGCCGCAGGTTTCGCTCGTCATACCGACGCGTAATCGCGCTGACCGTGTGGTGACCGCGGTTCGTGCGATTCTCGCCAGCGATACCGATAGCTTCGAGATCATCGTCGTCGACCAGAGCGAAGACGACGCGACCCGCGTCGCCCTGGTGCAGCTTCGAGCCGTAGACATGCTTCGCTACGTCAAGGCCGCAGGCCGGGGATCGGCGGCCGCGCGTAATGTCGGGATCGGTGAGGCGAGCGCCGAGATCATCGGCTTGACCGACGACGACTGCGAGGTCTCCGCCGACTGGATCCGGAAGCTGACCGCCGCCTTTGAGGCGGACGGCCGGATCGGGGCCGTGTTCGGCAACGTCATCCCGGCGGCTCACGACGACGCGGCGGGGTTCATCCCGGGGCCACGTGCGCGATCGCCGCGGCCGCCGAGCGCGGCCACGCCGAGGCCAGTCCGGCCGCCAGGAGAGCCAACTCGCAGCCGAACGCGGCATAGAGCACCGCGTTCGTGTTGGTGCGACCAAGGGCGTACGTGCGCACGCCTGATCTTCGATCCCAGACGGCGTCGCGACGCTGATGGGCGACTATCCATCTCGTTCCGATCGCCAGCCCCAACAGCGCGAACAGCCAAGCGGCCGGGCGCAGCCAGCCGCCTGACTCGGCGGCAGCGACCACCAGGACAGGAATCGCCCATTGAGCCGTGGCGGCAGCCGCCAGTCCCAGGCGACCCCTTTCCTTCAGGCGGAAAGGCGGAAGCGAGTAGGCAGCTGCGAGGGCGAGCGCGAGTACGACCAGCACCGGTGCCGCGGCGTCTGGCGCCCACACGAGGGATAGGCCGGTCGCGCCGACAGCGGTCGCAATCAAGAACGGCAACCATCCCCGGCGACCCAGTCGAGCCGCGTGGTTGACCTTGCCGGCGCGCGCGTCGGTGCCGCGGTCCGCCACTTCGTTGACTCCATAGCCGAATGCGGCCCCCGCCACTACCGTCGCGACTACCCCAATTATCTCCGGCGCCCCGGTCGTGGACGGCGCGAGGATCACGGCCATCGCGGTGAGAAACGGCAGCTTGGACTGCATCCAGTCGCGCATACGTGCCAGGCGGATCCACTCGACGACAGACGACCGGGCGGACGCGATCATCAGGCCGTGGTCGCCTTCACGGGCGAGACCGGGGCTCCGAGATCACGGGTACGCCCCGAGCCGTCAGGTGCATGAACGCGGGCACCGGGTTCGCGCCCGAAAAGCGATCTGGACGACCGCGCCGACCCAAGGTGGCTGACGAGCTTCTCGGGTGTAAGGCCAAAGTCACCCCGGACGTTGGGACACGTCTCTGGCGAACTTCCGCACGCGTTGAAACAAGGCGACCCCCGATGACCTGCAGACCGCAATATCCGCCCCTGCCGGCGTGGCGATGGGCTTTCCCGCGGCGCAGGACCTGGCGAACCTATGCCGGGACTGTGGAATAACCCGCATTTAGCGAATAGGCAACGTATCCGCTGACTGGGCCGGGGGTAGGTTGGCGCGGGCATCTCGCACGATGCCTCCAAGGCCGCCCGGAGACCCTGGACACCGCCTCCGGGCGGCCTGCCTTTAAATCGGCCTTTAGGCCGCTCGGTATCCATTGGTCCAACGGCGGGGGCCGGTTCGGCACATAGTCCCCCGGCCCGCCCCCGCCCGTAACGAGCTGCATGATCGCCTGGAGCCCGTCCTGGCTTTCGGGCGGTCTGCTTCTGGCTCCCCATTGTGTCCGTGGGCGTCCCCATCGAGCGCCCCATTGTGTCCGTGGGCGTCCCCATCGAGCGAATAGCGGGCTCGCCGGGACGGGTACGAAGCGCAGCTCCGCATGGACGCCAAAGGGAGGGCGCCTAGGAGGCAGGAGACTCCGGGCGGCCTGCCCGGGGACGCCAGGCCGGTCGGACATTCGTCCTACATAATCGCGCTGGCTAAGACTCTGGGCGCTTGGCGTCGGTACCTGAACCGGGGGGAGCGTTGGAGGGACGTTTCTCACTCCCCCTGGGACTATCGCTCCCCCGCCCAGATGGCACCCCTCCACCCGCGCCGCGAGGCTCGCTGGGTAGCGGCGTGTTCCCACTTTGTTGCCACCTAGGGCGGATCTGCGCCGGTGGCGTTGAAACGCAAGCGCGAGGAGACCCCCGCTGAAGCGGGGCTTCTCACCAGTGGGGGAGGAGGGATTCGAACCCGCTCAGGCTGTGCCAACGGATTTACAGTCCGCCCCGGCTCTCCAACTCCGGCGCTCCCCCCGGGCAGGCCAAGTCTAGGACGCCGGGCGTCCTGTCGGGTCGATGCCCCCGCGAGGGCAGTCAGGAGGCGTCGCGCAGGCGCTGCGCCTCGGGCAGCGCTTCCAGCTTCTTGAGGGTGTGGTTCTCGATCTGGCGGATGCGCTCGCGGGTGACGTTGAAGGCGCGCCCCACCTCCTCCAGCGTGCGCGGCCGCTCGCCGGTGAGCCCGAAGCGCATCTCGATGACCTCGCGCTCGCGGGGCGGCAGGGCGGCCAGGGCCCGGCGCACGTTCTCGCGCCGCAGGTTCTCGGAGGCCTGCTCGAAGGGCGACTCGGCGGTCTTGTCCTCGACGAAGTCGCCGAGCTCGGACTCCTCCTCCTCGCCGATCGGCTTCTCCAGCGACACCGGCTGCTGGGCGATGCGCAGGATGTCGCGCACCTCCCGCGGACTGCACTCGAGCTCGCATGCGATCTCCTCGGGCAGCGGCTCCCGGCCGAGCGCCTGGACGAGCTGGCGCTCGACATGGACCACCTTGTTGAGCTTCTCGACCATGTGGACCGGGATGCGGATCGTGCGCCCCTTGTCGGCGATGGCCCGGGTCACCGCCTGGCGAATCCACCAGGTCGCGTAAGTCGAGAACTTGTAGCCCCGGCGGTAGTCGAACTTCTCGACCGCCCGGATCAGGCCCAGCGAGCCCTCCTGGATGAGGTCGAGGAAGGTGAGCCCCCGCCCCAGGTACGACTTGGCGATCGAGACCACCAGGCGGAGGTTCGCCTCGATCATCTGCTGCTTGGCCAACATGTCGCCGCGCTCGATGCGCTTGGCGAGCGTCACCTCCTCGCCGGCGGTGAGCAGCTCGACCCGGCCGATCGAGCGCAGGTAGAGCCGCAGCGAGTCGAGGCTGGGCTCGACCGTAAGGTCGATCTCGGGCTTCTTGGGCTGGTCGGGGCGCCGCTCGGCGGCATGGGCGGCGGCCTCGACCTTGCCGTTCTCGGAGACGGCGGGCCGTCCGTCCGAGGCGACGACGTCGATGCCCTGGTCGACCAGGTAGGAGTGGAGCTCGAGCACCTGCTCCTTGGTGACCTCCACCTCGTCGAGGCAGGCCGCTATCTCCTCGAACGTGAGATAGCCGCGGTCCTGTCCCGCCAGGATGAGCGGCCGAAGCTCCTCGGCCTCCGGGATGGGTGCTTCGTCCGCGAGCAGTCCCTCTGGCTTTTCCAACCCAGTTCCCCGAGCAGTAACGGGTTCTGGAGCCCCGCCCGGACAGCCGTGCGAGCACCCCCTCACTCCTCCTATGCCCTTCGGTCCTGCTGCCGCCCGGTTCCCCCGCGACGACCGAGGAGTGATAGCACAAAACTAGGGTGATACCAGGGCGGGAATTTCCGCCCGGTAACCTTGCCCGGGTGCCGGATCACAGCGTCGTGTCGATCGCACCGCGGGACGTCCAGTCCGAGCGCCCGACCCTCCACGTCTCGCTGTCGCGCGTCGGCGTCACCGGCGTGGAGAAGGTGATCCGGCTTCGCGCCGACGGCTCCGAACAGCTCTTCTACGCCCAGCTCGAGTGCTTCGTGGACCTGGGATCGGACCAGAAGGGCGCCCACATGTCGCGCTTCGAGGAGGTGGTCAACGACGCCATCGGCGAGGTCATCATCGGCGAGGCCACGTTCAAGGCCGAGACGCTGGCCCAGCACGTCGCCGAGCTGGTCCGCGAGCGTCAGGGCGCGCGGCGGGCCGAGGTCACCATCGCCGCGCGGTTCCCCGAGCACAAGCCGGCTCCGGTGTCGGGCATAACCACGCAGGAGATGTACACGCTGCTCGGCTCGGCGGTGTCCTCGTCGCGCGGGACCCGGCGCCTGGTGGGGGTTTCGGCTCAGGGCATGACGGCGTGCCCCTGTGCCCAGGGGCTGGTCGAGGGACGTGCCCGGGAGCGCCTCACCGCCGAGGGCTTCTCGGACCGCGAGGTCGAGCGGGTACTGGAGGCCGTACCGGTCGCCACCCACAACCAGCGCGGGGTGGGGACCCTGCAGGTCGGCTGCACCGAGGCCTGCGAGGACGAGATCGACGCCGTCGAGCTCCTGGCGGTGGTGGAGGGCTCGATGTCCTCCGAGATCTACGAGCTGATGAAGCGCTCGGACGAGGCCGAGGTGGTGGAGAAGGCGCATCGCCGTCCGCGCTTCGTCGAGGACTGCGTGCGGGAGATGGTGCGCGGGGTGCTCGAGCGCTATCCCGACCTGGCCGACCCGGCGTTCGTGTTCGCGCGCCAGGAGAATCTCGAGTCGATCCATCAGCACAACGTGGTGGCCGAGCGTCACGGGCTGGTGGGGGAGCTGCGCGAAGAGCTGCGCACGGGCACCCCGTCTGCGCGGCACCTGACGCTGCGAGACTGGCTCGACGGCGGTGGCTAGGCGCTGCCCGCGGGCTCCTGCGCCGTCCGCCTGACCTCGGCCAGACGTCGGCGAAGCCCGAAGAAGTAGTCGGCGCCCGAGGCCACCGTCACCGCGACGGTCAGGTAGACCAGCGCGTCCAGCCAGGCCGGCGACCCGTCGGCGACGATCAGGGCGAAGACCATCGCCACCTGGACCACCGTCTTGGCCTTCCCGAACAGCCCCGCGGCGATGACCACGCCCTGCTGGGTGGCGGCGATGCGCAGGACGGTCACCGCGAACTCGCGCGCGATGATCACCATCGCGACCCACGCGGCGACCCGGCCCAGCGAGACCAGCGCCAGCAGGGCGCCGATCACCAGCAGCTTGTCCGCCACCGGGTCCATGAGCTTGCCGAAGGTCGTCACCCGGTGGCGCGAGCGGGCGAGGTAGCCGTCGATCGCGTCGGTCAACGAGGCGATCGCGAAGACCACAGCCGCCAGCAGGTCGCCGTTGGGCGTCCGGTCGAGCAGGGCGACCACCAGCACCGGCACGAGCAGGATGCGCAGGACGGTGAGGACATTGGGGACGTTGACCGGGAACACCGCAGGCAACGGTAGCCGGTGAGGCGATGCACGCCGACCCGTGGCCGTCGATAATCGGGTCCATGACGCCGCGCCGGAAGCTGCTCGCGGGCGCCGTGGGGCTGATCGCCGCGATCGCCGTGGCGGCCGCCGTGGCGCTGGTCACCGGCGGCGGAGGGGAACGCCCGCAGCCTCGGACGGCCGCCTCCGCCGTCCGCGACCTCGGCGGCCATCCCCAGGCGGTCGAGCCCGATGTCGGCGCGCCCGTGGTATCGGACGTCGAGGAGCCCGTGGACGGCGCGGTCGGGTCGCGCGCCGGCGTCCCCCACGACCCCGAGGCACGGCTGGCCAGCGCCCCGGCCGGCGCCGCGATCTCCCCCGGGGCGCCGACCGACGCCGAGGTGCGCGCCGAGCTGCGCCAGCTGCAGGGTCGCGGCCACGGGCAGGCCCGGGTGCTGGCCAACGGTGAGGCGGTCGCGCCGGACGGAGCGCCGCTCCTGGTCAGGGAGCTCATCGCCGCCGGCAACGCGATCGCCCGCATGCCCTACGTGTGGGGCGGGGGCCACGGGCGGCTGTACGACTCGGGCTATGACTGCTCGGGGTCGTTGAGCTTCGCCTTCATCCACGCCGGGCTGCTCGACCACCCCACCGCGCAGGGCTGGTCCACGCTCGGCGCGCCGGGACCCGGACGCTGGGTGAGCGTCTACTCCAACGCCGGCCACGTGTTCATGGTGGTGGCCGGGCTGCGGTTCGACACCAGCGCGATCCACCTCGCCGGCTCGCGTTGGACCGACCAGCCGCGCTCGACCGCCGGCTTCACCGTCCGGCACCTGCCCGGTCTCTAGATGATTGATTCCGCGGCCGCTGCGCGGGGCGCGGAAGAGCGAGCTGGGCAAGGAAGCAGGGCGAAGCCAATACCCGGCGGTATTGGCGAGCCCGATGACGCCGATCCAGCGACGCTATTCCGCGTCATCCGCGTGCGCGGGGTCGCGGGATCACTCATCTGCGGTCAGGCCTTCAGGCGCCGGCCGGTGGCGAACAGGTACGAGCTCCAGGCGACCGTCCCCGCCGCGAGCACAGCGGTCACCCCGAGCGAGAGCCCGACGCCGACGTCCGCCGCGCCCAGGAAGCCGTAGCGCACCGCGTTGATCAGATAGAAGATCGGGTTGGCGTGGGAGATCTCACGCCACGGCGCCGGCAGGCGGTCGACCGAGTAGAAGACGCCGCCCAGGAAGGTCAGCGGCAGGATCAGGATGTTGTTGACGAAGGTGTGATGGTCGAACGTCTCGGCGTAGATACCGACCACCACCCCCAGCGACGAGAACAGCACGAGCGCCAGGAGGACGGCCGCCGCCAGCACGAGGGGGTGGCGTACCGGCACGCCGGTGACCGGCAGGGCGAGCACGAACAGGCCGAGCGCGATCGCCAGCGCGCGAACCGCTCCTCCCAGCGACAGGCCCAGGTTGACCTCCCAGTTGCGCATCGGCGCCGCCAGCACGTCGTGCAGGTAGCGATCGAAGCGGGCCTGGAAGACCGAACTCGAGTTGTTCGAGTAGGCGGCCTGGACCATCGCCATGGTGATCAGCCCCGGCACGATGAAGACGTCGTAGTCGAACCCGTGGATCTGCTTGATCCGCCCCCCGAGCGAGAGCCCGAACACCACGATGAACAGGAACGACGAGAGGACGGGCGCGGCGATGGTCTGCGTCCACAGCTTCCCGACCCGCAGCATCTCGCGGCCGGCGAGCCACAGCAGCCCGCGGTGCCTGGCGATCAGCGTCGTCATCCAGACGCCATCGCCTTGACGTAGACGTCGGCCAGCGAGTCGGCCTGATGGGACGCGCGCAGGCGATCCGGCGAGTCGCGGGCGATCAGCCGCCCCCCGCGGATCAGCGCGATGTCCTCGCACAGCTCCTCGGCCTCCTCCAGGTAATGGGTGGTGAGGAGGATGGTGGTGCCGGAGGAGTGCAGTCGCCGGATGTAGCGCCACAGCTCCATCCGCAGCTCGAAGTCCACCCCCGCGGTGGGCTCGTCGAGGATCACCAGCCGGGGCTCGTGCATGAGCGAGCGGGCGAGCAGCAGCCGCCGGCGCATCCCTCCGGACAGCTTCGGCGCGCGCGTGCTTGCCCTTGAGCGCAGGTCGAAGACCTCCATCATCTCGCGTGCGCGCTCGCGGGCCCGCGCGCGCGAGAGGCCGTAGTAGCCGCCGTGGTAGAGGAGGGTCTCCTCGACGTCGAGGAAGCGGTCGAGGTTGACGTCCTGCTCGGCCAGCCCGATCAGCCGCCGGGCCTTCATCGAGCGGTGGTCATGGCCAAACACCCGGATGTCGCCGGCGGTCACGCGGATCAGGTTGCAGACCGCGCTGATCAGGGTCGTCTTGCCGGCGCCGTTGGGCCCGAGCAGCCCGAAGAACTCGCCCTGCGGCAGCTTCAGCTCGAAGTCGTGCAGCGCCAGCAGGCCGTCGTCGTAGCGCTTGGTCAGTCCCCGCAGCTCCAGGGCCGGCAGGCCGGGATCGGCGACGATCTCCATCCGCACGAGGCTAGCGGGCGCCTGTCTCTAGACTCCGGGCCATGCCCCTGGTCCCGATCGTGGTGGAGCGCAACTCGCGCGGGGAGCGCGAGTACGACATCTACTCGCGCCTGCTCTCCGAGCGGATCGTGTTCATCGGGACCCCGGTCGATGACCAGGTGTCTAACCTGGTGATCGCCCAGCTGCTGCACCTGGAGTCAGACGACCCGGAGAAGGACGTCTCGCTGTACATCAACTCGCCGGGCGGGGACGTGTACTCGGGCCTGGCGATCTACGACACGATGCAGTTCATCAAGCCCGACATCACGACGATCTGCTTCGGGATGGCGATGTCGATGGGAGCCCTGCTGCTGACTGGCGGAAGGCAGGGCAAGCGGCTGGCGCTTCCCAATGCGCGCATGCTCATCCACCAGCCCTCCGCCGGATTCGAGGGACAGGCCACCGACATCGACATCCACGCCCGCGAGGTCCTCAACGCCCGCCGGCGCATCGACGAGATCTTCGCCCGCCACACCGGGCAGCCGGTCGATCAGGTGCACACCGACATGGAGCGCGACCGCTTCTTCAAGGCACCGGAGGCGGTGGAGTACGGCCTGATCGACCGGGTCATCGAGAGCCATTGAGGGAGGGCCGGGCCGGCGACCCGCCGCCCGGGGCCGGCGCGACCTCCACCGCGTGCTCGATCGCCCCGAGCGCGTCGATCTCGACCCGCACGACGTCGCCGGGGGTGAGGAAGCGCGGCGGATCGAGCGCCATCCCGACGCCCCCGGGCGTCCCGGTGAGGATCAGGTCCCCGGCCCGCAGGCTGTGGGTCTCGGACAGGAAGGCGACGAGGTCGTCCACGCCGAAGATCAGATCCGACGTCGAGGCGTCCTGCCGCAGCTCCCCGTTCACCCACGTGCGCAGCCGCAGGTCGTGCGCATCCGGCACCTCGTCGGTCGTGGTGACCCATGGCCCGTAGGGGCAGAAGGTGTCGGCACCCTTCGCACGCGTCCACTGCGGCTCGCGCCTCTGAAGGTCGCGGGCCGACACGTCGTCGGCCACCGCGTACCCGCCGGCCCGCCCGTCGCGGCCGATCACCACCGCCAGCTCGCCCTCGTAATCGAGGGCGCGGACGACGGGCGGGCAGCGCACGGGGCCGCCCGGCGGGGCCACCGCCGTGGGCACCTTGGTGAACACGATCGGGAACTCCTGGCGCTCGCGCCCGGTTTCGGCGGCGTGCGCGGCGTAGTTGAGCCCGATTCCGTAGATCGCGCCGGGCTCCGGCACCGGCGCCAGGAGGGTGACGGCGTGCAGCGGCCACTCCTCGCCGTCCGCGCGTCCGAGCCGTCCGCTCTCCAGGAACTGACGGACCGTGACCCCTTGGGGGAACGCCGTGACGACCCCGTCGCGCACCTCGCCGGCGCGTGCGGAGGAGTCGCCCGGAGCACGAAAGGTCGCCAGTCGCATCGGCACCGGACCCTAGATGACCGGTTCCGCGGCCGCGTGGGCGCGTGATCCGCTGGCGCGGGTTCGTGGCGTCGGTCGTCTAGTCGAGCGACTCGGCGACGCGGGCGAGCGCCGCTCTGACCCGCTCGTCGCGGTCGCGCGCCTCGGGATCGGTCCAGTGCCAGCGCACGCCGGCCGTGATCGTGAACGTCGGCTGGCGATGGTCCTGGATCGACTCGACCTCGAGGACCACCGCGACGATGCCCGCCGTCGTGGCCATCGGCTCCTGGACGATGCGCGCGGGCCCATGGACGGTCACCGCCGCGTCGTCGCCCGCCAGGATGGCGAGCGCCGCCCGGGGATCGGTCCTCAGCCGGGCCAGCGAGCCGCGGCCGGGGGCAAGCGCCAGCAGCACCCTTCGGCCTCCCACGCGAAGCGCCGTGGAGACCGGGATGGCATGCGGGCGTCCGGAGTCGTCCACCGTGCACAGCACCGCGACCGTGCCGGGTTGCCACTCGGGCAGGCGGTCGAGGTCCGACCGGGGCACGCGCCGGACGGTAGCGCGGGCGGCCCTCAGCGCGCAGCGACTGGTCGGGCGCGCTCGGCGGCGCCGCGTCGCACCGTGAGGTACATCAGGGCGGCGAACACCACGGCGGCCACCAGGTTGAGCACGAGCTTGTAGTCGAGCTCGATCGACCCGAAGATCTCCGCGCGTGACGGCCGGTTGGCGGGGATGAGGTCGAGCGCGCCGAACAGGAGGTCCACGATCAGGGCGGCGACCACCATGGTCAGGAACATGAGGGCGGTGATCCGCACGGTGAACCGCCACCCGTAGTACTTGCGATAGGCCGCGATGATCGGCAGCACGATGAGGTCGGCGAAGATGAACGCTATGACGCCCGCGAACGAGATCCCGCCCGACCACAGGACGGCGGCCAGCGGGACGTTGCCCACCGAGCAGACGAAGCTGAGGACGGCGATCACCGGGCCGGCGACGACGTTCTCGAGCGTCTTCACCGGCGCCGGAGCATCCTTCAGGAACAGGGCGTTGAAGAAGTCGTCGCCCAGAAGCCCGATGAAGCCGGCCAGCAGGAAGCCGATCGTGATCTCCTTCCACAGCATCGCCCAGTCGCTGCGGAAGTTGTCCGCCACATCCGACCACGCCGCCAGCGACGTCAGACGCTCGCGCCAACCCATCTGCGCGCCGGCGCCGTGGTGGTGATGGCCCTCCTGTGCTCGCCTGGCGTGCTCCCGCGCCTCCTCCTCGACCTTCCGGGAGACGAACAGCCGCAGCGTCGCTCCCATCAGGGCGATCAGCACGATGCCGCCGAGGTACTCGGCGAGCGTGAACTGCCAGCCGATCAGGACCCACAGGACGAGGCCCAGCTCCCACACCAGGTTGGTCGAGGCGAACTGGAAGGCCAGCGTCGACGCCGCCGAGGCCCCCTTCTGGAACAGCGACTTGGCGATCGCGATGGCCGCATACGAGCACGACGACGACGCGGCGCCCAGGACGGTGGCCTTGCCCAGCGGCGCCGGCCCGCCGCCGGCCAGGGTGGCCTCGATCCGCTGCCGGGGCACCCAGGCCTGGACCGCCGCCGAGATCGCGAAGCCCAGGACGAGCGCCCACCAGACCTCATAGGCCATCAGGAAGGCCTGCCGGACCCCCTCGCCGAGCGTGCTGACGACGTCGTCCATCGCGTTCGACCAAATATACCGTGGGGGGGTATACTCTGCGGAGATGGAGCACCCGCGTGGTTACACCGCCTCCAAGGACGATCTGCTCAAGCGCCTGGCGCGCGCCGAGGGGCAGGTGCGCGGCGTGTCCCGGATGGTCGAGGAGGACCGCCACTGCATCGAGATCCTGACGCAGATCAACGCGGCGCGAGGCGCGCTGGACCAGATCGCCCTCGGGCTGCTCGACGCCCACATGCGCACCTGCCTGCCCGGCCACGGCGACGGGGCGTCGTCGCCCGACGCCCAGGCGGACGAGGTGATGGCGGCGGTCGGCCGGATGCTCTCGCGCTGATCGGGCGGCCCTGAGCATGGCGGTCGTCAGTCGCCCCCGACGCGGAGCGCGCGGAGCGCTGGGCGCCCTGCGGCGGCCGACCTCGACACCGCCGATCCGCGTCCTGGTGTTCGTCGTGGGGGCGGCGAGCCTGGGCGCCGAGATCGCCGCGGCACGGTTGCTGGCTCCCTACTTCGGCGCCTCGACGATCGTGTGGGCCAACACGATCGCGATCGTGCTGGTGGCGCTGTCGGCCGGCTACTGGGCCGGAGGCCGCCTGGCCGCCCGCGACGCCACCGCCCGCGGCCTGTGCCGGCTCGTCCTCGGCGCCGGCATCGCGCTGGCGCTGGTGCCGCTGGTGGCCCGGCCGTTCCTGGAGGCCTCCGTCGGCGCGCTGGCCTCGATCTCCGCCGGCGCCTTCGTCGGCTCGCTGCTGGCGGTCCTGGTGCTGGTAGCCGGTCCGGTCCTCCTGCTCGGGGCGGTCGCGCCCTATGCGGTGCAGCTGACCGTCCGCCGGGTGGAGGAGTCGGGGCCCGTGGCGGGGCGGCTATACGCGATCTCCACCGCGGGGTCGCTGGTGGGGACGTTCGTCTCCGCGCTGGTGCTGGTGCCGGCGGCCGGCACGCATCGCACGTTCCTGGGCTTCGCGTTCGCCCTGACGGCGGTGGGCGCGCTGGGGCTGCCGCGGTGGTGGCTGGCCATGCCGCTGGCCGTGGCCGGACTGATCGCGCTTCCGACCGGTCGGGTGAAGGCGGCGGCGCCCGGCGAGCGCGTGCTCTACGAGACCGAGACCCCCTACCAGTACGCCCGCGTCGTCCAGGCCGCCGATCGCTCTCGGCGCCTGGAGCTCAACGAGGGGTTGGCCGTCCACTCGCTCTACCGCCCCCACAGCTATCTCACCGGCGACTACTGGGACGACTTCCTGGTCCTCCCCCTGGCCACCCTGGGGCGCCCACCGGCCCGCGTCGCCATGCTCGGCAACGCCGCTGGGACGGTCGCCCGCGCCTACGGCCACTTCTTCCCGACCACAACGGTGGACGCGGTCGACATCGACGGGGCCCTGACCGGGATCGGCCGTCGCTTCTTCGACCTGCGCGGCGCGCGCCTTCACACCGTGACCGCTGACGCCAGGCCCTTCCTGCGCGACAGCCGGGGCGGCTACGCAGCGATCTTCGTCGACGCCTACCGCCAGCCCTACATCCCGTTCTACCTGACCACGCGGGAGTTCTTCAGCCTGGCCCGGCACAGGCTGGCGCCGGGAGGGATGGTCATCGTCAACGTCGGGCATCCCGAGGGATCGCGCAGCCTCGAGCGGGTGCTCAGCACGACCATGGCGGCCGCCTTCCCGCACGTCCTCCGGGACCCGGTCGGGCCGACCAACACGCTGGTCATCGGGTCGACGGCGGCGCCGCGCCCGGCGCGCGTGCGGTCGAGCGGCGCGTCGCTGCCTGGGCCGTTGCCCTCGCTCGCCCGGGTGGTCGCGGCGCGCCTGCGGCCCGGCCTGCGAGGCGGCAGCGTGTTCACCGACGACCGGGCCCCGGTCGAGTGGCTGATCGACACCTCCATCGTGGCCTACGCCGCCCGGGCGGAGCGGCGGTGATGAGCCGCGGACCGCAGCGGCGGACGCCGTCCCCCCGGCCATCGTCATGAGCACGTACGAGCTGCTGGCCGGGCTTGCACTCGAGGTCGAGGGCTACGCGCTGGAGGGCCTCGAGCGCGAGGTCTCCAGCGACTTCGTCCGGCTCTCGACGCTGGTCCGGATGCGGGGCGGCGGCGAGGAGGGGATCGGCGAGGACGTCACCTACGACGCCCTCGACCACATCGCCCTCCGCGACGCCGGCCCGTCGCTTCCGCTGGTTGGCTCCCACACCCTCGACTCGTTCTCGCGGCGGCTGGCGGACCTCGACCTATTCCCGGTCGACCCGGTGCGGGAGGTCTCGCGCCGCTACCGCCGCTGGGCGTTCGAGAGCGCGGCGCTCGACCTCGCGCTGCGCCAGGCCGGCCGCTCGCTAGCGGCCGCCCTGGGGCGCGAGCCCCAGCCGGTCAGCTTCGTGGTCTCGCTGCGGCTGGGCGAGCCGCCGTCGCTGGGGCCGCTGCGCTCGCGCCTGGCCCTCTACCCCGACCTGCGCTTCAAGCTCGACCCGACCGAGTCGTGGGACCCCGAGCTGATCGGCGCCCTGGCCGCCACCGGCGCGGTCGACGCGGTGGACTTCAAGGGCCATTACCGAGGCTCGGCGGTCGATCAGACCGGCGGGCCGGACCTCTACCGGCGGGTGGTCGACGGCTTCCCTGACGCCTGGATAGAGGACCCAGATCTCTCCCGGCCGGAGATCGAGGCCGTGCTGCGGCCCAGCCGCCACCGGATCACCTGGGACGCGCCGATCCACTCGGTCGCCGATGTCGAGGCGCTGCCCTTCCCCCCGCGGATGGTCAACCTCAAGCCATCGCGCCTGGGGAGCCTGCACGACCTGTGCGCCGCGTACGACTATTGCCGGGAACGTGGCATCGGCGCCTACGGCGGCGGCCAGTTCGAGTTGGGGCCCGGCCGCGGCCAGATCCAGTACCTGGCGTCGCTCTTCCATCCCGACTCGCCCAACGATGTCGCGCCCGCCGGCTTCAACGACCCGTCGCCTCGGGCCGGGCTGCAGACGAGCCCGCTGACCCCGGCCCCCAGCCCGACCGGCTTTGGCTGGGGTGACTAGCGGGCGGCGATCTCGGCCGGCGACGTCGCCGGGGCGGGCGTCCTGCGGTCGAGATGCTCGAAGCGCATCGCGTTGATGGTGCCGCCGCCGAGCAGGATGATCGCCAGCGCATAGAACCAGATGAGCACGATCAGGATGAACACCAGGGTCGTCCCGACCCGCGACAGCGTGTTGATGTTCGACAGATAGAAGGGGAACGCGTAGTCGATCGCGCCGATCACCAGCGTGCCGCCCAGCGCGCCCGGCCATACCGCGGCCCACGGCACCGGCTCGTTCGGCACGGTCCAGTAGATCAGGCACAGGATCAGGAACAGCAGGAGCAGCCCGGCGCCCAGCGTGATGACGAACACGACGCCTTCCACCTCGGCCAGTCCGAAGGGGAGCTTCTCGGCGCCGTCCACCAGGATGCTCTGCAGGGTCGGGACCGCCACGGTGGCGGCCATGAACACCAGCACCACCACCAGCATCCCCAGCGAGAAGCGCTTCTGGCGCAGCCAGCTGCGGCACTCGACGTGGTAGATGCGGCAGAAGGCGGTGTCCAGCGCCCCCCAGAACGAGGACCCGATCCAGACGCTGGCGACCAGCGCGGCGATTCCGATCTGCCCCGAGTAGCTCTGCACCCGCTCCAGCGCGCCGCTGAGCGTCGCCTCGGTGGCGCTGGGGAACACCCGGCGCAGGTCGCTCAGGACGCTCTCCTGCAGGTCCACGCTCTGGAGCACCCGGCCCGCAATGAACAGGGCGACCAGGGCGAGGGGCAGGATCGACAGCAGCAGGTTGTAGGCGACCATGCCCGACAGCCCGGTGAGGTTGTCCTCGTACGCCTTCCAGTAGAAGCGCTTGACCTCGCGGCCGATCGCGTGCACGGCGCTAGCCTCGCATCCGCGGCGCCGCCCCGCCGGTGCCGGCGCGGGCCGGTTGACACGCCCGTGCGCGGTGCGATAGAGCGGCACTGTGGCCGAAGAGGACCGCACCGCGCCGCAGCTCGATGTCGAGCGGCGGTCGGCCAACGCGGGCACGCAGGTCCTCGCCCTGAGCGGCGAGCTCGACGTCGGGACGGTGCACCGCTTCCATGCGGCGCTTCACGAGGCGCTCGAGGGCCGGGAGGCGGCGGTGGTGGTCGCTGACCTGACCCAGCTGACGTTCATGGACTCCTCCGGGCTCGCCGCCATGCTCGGCGCCCTGCGCGAGGTGTCCCGGGCGGGCGGGCGGCTGTTGGTGGCCTGCGCGAACCCAACCGTGCTGCGCGTGTTCCACATCGCGGGCACCGACGCCACGTTCGAGATCTCCCCGACCGTCGAGCAGGCGCTCGAGCGCGCGCGCCGCTGACCCGGCACCTCCCCGCCCGCGCGGATCATCCGAGCCGTCTCAGCCCCGCGGCGGCGATGAGGGCGGCCGCCGCCGCTTCGAGCGATGACGCTCCACGACCCGGCGGCGCCGAACCGGAGCCACGAACCACAGGCCGCTGAACACCGCAGCGGCCAGAATGGTGGCGATGACGGTGGTCAGCGTCGAGAACAGGACGTCGGTGACCAGCAGGATCACCCCCGTCATCGACACCGCCAGCGCGGCCAGGCCGGCGAGGGCGAGGCGGTTGGCCACCTGCACCAGGTAGTCCTTGTCCTGCTGGCGGAACTCGATCCGGTGGTGGGCGGTCGGAGCGATCAGCAGCGCGGACGCGGCGGCGGCGCACAGCAGGGTGACGAAGTAGACCTTCTCCTGGAAGTCGTTCACCTGCGCGAAGCGCTGCGTGAAGGGCATCGTGAGCAGGAACGCGAACAGGACCTGGACCCCCGGCAGCGCCACCCGCAGCTCGCCGAGCAGCTCGTTGAGGTTGCGGTCGGCCCGCTCGAGCTCGGTCTCGTCGCGACCGCTCTCGCTGAGCGGGCGCGGCTCGAGCCGCTTGCCAAGCGCTGCTTGCGGATCGGGCGCCGCCGGCATGAACAGTTTGTACCCGCCCCGACCACTCGCGTACAGCGCCTATCGCGCGGGCTCCCGCCGCAGCGCCCGTCCTGGACGGCAACCGATCGGGCCGTGCTGACTAAAGTGCCGGCGCCGGCCGAGAGCCGGCGTCACATGCGACGCGAGGAAGCAGAGCGGGAAGCGGCCTGGCACAACGCGCACGACGAGCGGCGCAAGAGCCTCGAGTTCTACGCCTTCGACGCGAGCGTGGGTCTCGCCGAGGACGCGTGGGACGTCACGATGCGCCTGCGCCCGGCGCCGCGGGCGCCCGCGCCGGTGGCATCGCCCGCGCCGGTGGCGCCGCCCGAGCACGTGGCGGCGCCGGAGGACGTGGCGGCGCCCGAGCCGGTGGCGGCGCCACCGCTTCCACAGGCGCCGCCCGATCCCTGGCCCCCGCCCGCGATAGCGCCCGAGGCGACGCCGGACCTCGCCGGGGGCGAGGAGACCGTCCCGCCCGCCCCGCCGGCCGAGGTCGCGCCCGAGGCCCCGGCGCCGGTCGAGGCGGCGCCGCAGGTGCGTCGCCAGCGGCTTGAGAACCTCCGCCGCAGGGTGCGGACCACCCGCGAGAGGATGGGGACCGCCCGGGAAGGCATGCGCAGCGCGCGGCAGGGCATGCGTGCCGCCCAGGAGCGGGCGCGCGACGCGCAGCGGCGGATGCGAGCCGCGCAGCGGCGGATGCGGGCGGCGCAGCGACCTGCGCTCCGGCGCGGTCGCCGCAGCGATGACGTCGGCCATGGGACCGGGGTCGCGGGTCTGGGGCTCGAGCCGGTCTCGCGGCTGGAGCGGCTCACCAGGCTGGTGGGCACCGCGGTCATCGCCGTGGGGACCCTCTGGGTGGGGATGGTCACCGCGCTCGCGGTGCTGAGCAGCGCGACCAGCACCCTCGGCCTGCTTATCTATGCCGGCGCCGTGCTGATCGGGCTGGCCGCCATCGGGCTCGGCGTGGTGATCCGCAGGACCTGACCCGATGAGCGCGCCGTCCAGAGTCGTCATCGTCGCGCTGGCGCTCGCCGCCGCCGGCGGGGGCGCCGCCGCGATCGCGGCGCTCCCGAGCGACGACCCCGGTCGCCGCCCGATGGGCGTGGCCCGAACGATGGTCTTCGGGCACTCGGTGCAGGGGCGGGCGCTCGTCGTCCGCCAGCGCGGTAATCCAGCAGCAGCTCGCCGGGTGCTGGTGGTGGGATGCGTACACGGCAACGAATGCGCCGGGCGCGCGGTGACCCGAAGGCTGGCGGCAATGGCGCCGGCAGCCGGCGCCGATCTGTGGCTGGTGGACGACGCCAACCCCGACGGGGCGCGGCTGCGGCGCCGCCAGAACGCCCGTGGAGTGGATCTCAATCGCAACTTCCCCTACCGCTGGCGGCGTCTGGACCATCCCGGAGGGGTGTACTGGTCGGGGCCGCGCCCGCTCTCCGAGCCCGAGTCGCGGGCTCTGCGCGACCTGATCCTGCGACTGCGCCCCGACGTGACCGTCTGGTACCACCAACACATGCGGCTGGTCGACCAGTCGGGCGGGGACCCGGCGGTCGAGCGCCGCTACGCCCAGCTGGTCGGGCTCCCGCTGCGCCGGCTGGCGCGGTACCCGGGCAGCATCACAACCTGGCAGGATCGCCGGCTGCCCGGCTCGCCGGCGTTCGTGGTCGAGCTTCCCGCCGGGCGGTTGCCCCCGGCGGCGGTGGCGCGGCACGCAGCGGCGGTGCTCGCCGTGGCGGCGGCCACGCCGCGACCGCGGGCGGCGGCGGCGGCCAGCGCGGTCGTCGGGCAGCCGCCTGCGCGATCGCTGCGCCCGCCGATCCGTCAGTGGCTGATCCCGTTCGGCGCTCGGCGCCGGGCCGAGATGGCCGCCTACGCCCGCCGCCATTACGGGGTCGCCACCTGGCGGCTGGTCGCGCCGAAGGTGATCGTCGAGCACTACTCCGTCACCTCCACGGCCTCCGCGGTCTACAACACCTTCGCCCCCGATCGCCCGGATCCCGAGCTGCACGAGCTCCCCGGGACCTGCGCGCACTTCGTGGTCTCACGCGACGGGACGATCTTCCAGCTGGTCCCGCTGGGCACGATGTGCCGCCATGCCCTGGGGCTCAACTACACGGCGATCGGGATCGAGCACGTTGGATTCTCCGACGGCCAGGTGCTGGGAAACCCGCGCGAGTTCGCCGCCTCGCTGCGGCTGACCCGCTGGCTTCGCTGCCTGTATGGCATCCCGGTGCGCAATGTGATCGGGCATGCCGAGGCGCTGTCCTCGCCCTACCACCGCGAGCGCGTCGCCCGTCTGCGCAACCAAACCCATGGCGACCTCGCGCGCCCGGCGATGACGCGCTACCGCGCCCGCCTGGCGCGCATGCCCTGCTAGCGGTTGCGGTCCCGAGCGCAGCGCCGCCCCGCCGCGCCCGGGCCGGCGCTCGTTAGGGTTGGAGGCGTGCACGCCGAGCTCGAGTCTCCGGGCGACCAGCAGCCGCTCGAGCTGATCCTGGCCCGCAACCTCCTGTCCAGCATCTCCACCCCCGGCTTCCTGGTCGACAAGGACGGCATGCTCGTGTTCTTCAACGAGGCCGCCGGCGCGCTGCTCGGCAAGCACTACGAGGAGACCGGCAAGATGGGGCCCGACGATTGGAGCCGGGCGTTCGGCCCCTACGACCGCAAGGGACGCCCGATGGACATCGACGAGCTTCCGCTGACGATCGCGCTGCGCGAGGGCTGCCCGGTCCACGACTCCCTGACGCTCCAGTCGTTCCAGGGCGATCGACGGGAGGTGGAGGTGAGCGCCCTCCCGCTGGTGGCGGCGAACGGCGGCTTCCGGGGGGCGCTGGCCATCTTCTGGCCGACCGGCGCCAGGGGGAAGCGATGAGGCTGAAGATCTGGGGCGCCCGTGGCTCGATCCCCTCCCCGGGGCCGGAGACCACCCGCTACGGCGGGAACACCTCCTGCGTCCAGGTGACGCTCAGCGATGGCTCCACGCTCGTCCTCGACGCCGGCACGGGCATCCGCAACCTCGGGCTGATGCTCGCCGGGTCGCAGCCGCGGCTGCACATCCTGCTCACCCACCTGCACCTGGATCACATTCAGGGCCTGATGTTCTTCGCTCCCTGCTTCAGGCCCCAGTCGGAGATCGTGATCTGGGGGCCGGCGTCCCCGGACGCCTCGCTGGAGGACCGGATCGGGCGCTACATCTCGGCGCCCCTCTCACCGGTGGAGGTGCGCGAGCTGCCCTGCTCGGTGTCGTTTCGGGAGGCGCCGGCCAGCGAGTGGGAGATCGGCCCCGCGCGCGTGCAGGCCGCCTCGGTCTCCCACCGGGGGCCGACGCTCGGCTACCGGATCACCGACGGCGACCAGTCGCTGGCCTACATACCCGACCACGAGCCGGCGCTGGGCGCCGACCTGTCGCGGCTCGAGCCAGAGTGGATCTCCGGCTACGACCTGGCCTACGGCGCGTCGCTTCTGGTCCACGACTGCCAGTACGCCGACGAGGAGTACCCCGAGCATGTCGGCTGGGGGCACTCCGGGCTCAGCGACGCGCTGGGCTTTGCGCGCCGGGTCGAGGCCCGCCGCACGCTGCTGTTCCATCACGACCCGCTCCATTCCGACGATCGGCTCGATGCCCTGTGCGGGGCGGCGGCACGGCGCTGGGAGGACCTGGGCGGCGATCCCGCCTGCCTGGAGATGGCCACCGAACGTCGCGAGATCGACCTCTCGGGCGGACCCACCCCCGCCGCCGCACGCAGCGGGACCTGACGCCACCGCGGGCTAGGAGACGGTCAGCGGGCCCTGCATACCGGCCTGGCGATGGGCGTCGACCGAGCAGTAGAACGTGTAAGCCCCGGGGCGGAGGATCACCGTCGCGCTGGTCTTGGAGCCGGTGATCTGGCTGGTGCCCCCGATCCTGCGCCCGCCCTTCGCGATCGTCACGTCGTGGGGCACCGGCGACTGGTTGGTGAACTGGATCGTCACCCTGCCGGCCCGGGCGGTCAGGGACTTCTGCTGGTAGGCGATCTGGCCCGACGGATCGGCCGCCACCTGCACGGTCCCCCCGGCGCCCCCGGGGGTCGACGCCGGCGCCGGCCCTCCGCCCGACGCGCCGCCGACCTGGCCCTGGGGCGGGGACGCCTGGCTCGCGGCCGTCGTCCCCGACGGTGGCTCGCGACCCTCCTCCTTGGTCGGCTTGCTCGTGGTGGCAACGGCGGCGGCCATCGTCGCCACCACCAGCAGTGCGCTGAGCCCCATCACGCCGCGGGCCTGTCCCGGCGAATCGGGGAACTCCGGTCGTGACAGCCCGATGGCGGCGAGCACCACGGCCCACGCCGCCAGCAGCCCTCCGATCACGTAGAAGGGCGCCTTGCTGGGCTCGCCCGCGGCGAGGAGCTGAAGCAGGGCCGACATCAGGCGTCTGCGCTTCCCGGCATCCGGGCGGCGAGACTAGCCGATAGCCCCGGCCAGCCTGAGCTGGCCGGCGTACGGCCCGCGTCCGCTGAGGCAGGCGGCGCCGCAGCGCGCGGCGAGCTCCAGCGCGTGCTCCACGCCGCGGTCGGCGGCCAGCCCGAAGGTCAGCCCGGCCGCGAACGAGTCTCCGCAGCCATAGGCGTCGACCACCGGGCCGGGCAGCGGCGCGGCGCGGAAGCTCCGGGTCACGCCCTCGACGCCCGTGTAGCGCCCGCCGCGGGACCCCGCGGTGGAGACCACCAGGCGCGGTGCGGGCTCGATCTCGGCCTCGGCGACGCGCTCGCCGGTGTCGCTCTCGCTCATGATCAGGGCGTCCAGAGCGACGCCCGCCGACAGGGCCTCGCGCGCCCGCGGGGTCGCCACCAGCACCCGGGCGGCTCGCGCCGCGCGCAGCGCGGCGGCGTCGCCCCCGGTGAAGTACACCGCGTCGGCTCCCGAGAGCTCGCCCCACGGCAGCGGGTCCGGGCCGAACGGGACGAGCCGTTCGCCGATCACCGTGATCGTCCGCTCCCCGTCTCGGTCGGTGAACGTGAACGCCCGCCGCTGGGGCGGCGGCCGCCAGGCGACGTGCGGGCGCACCCCGTGCCTGGCCAGCTCGGCGACCGACCGCCGGCCCAGCTCGTCGTCGCCCAGGGCGGTGAAGAAGTCGGCCTGTCCGGCCAACTTCGCGAGCTGGACGGCCGCCACCGCCCCGCCGCCGCCGACCTCCTCCCAGGCGTCGAGGGCGTCCACGATCTCCCCGGCGCGCGGCACCCGCTCCACGCGCGCGAACTGGACCCACTCGACGTGGCCGACGACAGCGACGCGCATGGGCGTCAGTCTGTCAGCGCCTGGCGAGTGGCTCTAGCGTCTAGCCGCCGTGGACCGGAAGGTCGTAGTCCAGCGGAGCGTGGTAGCTGGCCGCCGACGCCTGTCCGGAGCTCCCGGGGAGATAGCTCATGGGGTTGGCCGGGGTGGCCCACATCGCGGTGCCGGTGCGGACCTCGAAGTGCAGGTGCGGCCCGGTGCAGTTGCCGGTGCACCCGCTGCGGCCGATCACCTCGCCCTGGCTCACGTTGGCGCCAACCGTCGTCACGAACTCGGAGAGATGCGCGTAGCAGGTGCTGATCGTCGAGTGGGCGATGCAGATGAAGTTGCCGTAGCCGCCCTGCGGGCCCACCCAGATCACCCGCCCGGCGGCGGCGGCGCGAACCGACGTGCCGGTCGGAGCGGCGATGTCGATCCCCGAGTGGTAGTGGTCGCCGCGGTACTCGCCGAACGGGCTGGTGATCGTGCGGCTGGAGACGGGCCAGATCAGCCCGCGGGATGGAGACGGCGCCTGCTTGCCCTCGTCGATCGCCTGCTGGTCCTTGTGCGCAATCACGACCGCCGCCGGACTGGGCGGCGAGGGGATCGCGGCGGCCAGGACGATGCGTCCGCTGCTGGCGCGCCTGGGCACCGTGACGTCGACGCTCAGCCGGCCGACGCCGTCGGGCGAGACTCGGACGTCGTCGCGGGTACTCGCCCTGCCGGTGAAGATGACCGCGCGGACGCCCGAAAGGTTGAGGCCGCGCACCTTGAGCCGGGCCGAGTCGCGCACGCTGATCGACCGGTGGGAGGTGGAGGCCGACCTCGCCCCGCAGCGCGACAGGCAAGAGATCCCGGTGATCACCGGGCGCTGGTCGAACTTGGTCCCGCCGTATGCGGCCGAGCCGCCGGCGCTGCTGTCGCCGTCCGACTCGCCACCCTTCGCCGGAGCCGGCACCGCCGCGATCAGGGTGCAGAGGAGGGTCAGGGCGAACGCCGCGGCCAGTGTCCGGCTATTCCGTTTCCCCGGCCCAGCACGTTCCACGTGCGGTCTTCCCTTTGCTCGGGCCTACGGGGTTAGCTGACGGGCTCGCGCTGAAAGGGCCGCGCTACCGGGAGCAATGTCCCGGATTCGCCCCACGACGCCCTCTCGGACGCCGACCGGTTCCCCCGCTCCATCGGCTTGTACATGGCAAGCCGACGGATTCGGCAAGACTTCTTGCAGCGCGGCAGTATACAGCCACCCTCCAGACGTCAAGGGTCGATTTCGTCCTTGCCAGCCGCGACCCGGGCTCCGGAGTCCTCCTGAGGGGATTCGCCGCGGCGGGGGAGGCGTAGCGGTGCGCCGACGCCAGCCGTCTCCGGGAAGAGCCATGGAGAGCCCAGAGCAGTCCCCGGACGATCTCGGCCAGGAGGGCGAGCAGGGCGGCGGGTTCTAGACGGCGCGCGCCTCGAGCACCTGGTGGGCGGCGGCCTCGGCCTGGCCGAGCTGCTCGTCCACCAGATCGAGCCCCGAGTCCCAGAAGCCGGGGTCGGCGAGATCCACGCCGACCAGCCGCCCGAGCTCCTCGGGCGGCCTGGATCCGCCCGCGGCCAGCAGCTCGAGGTAGCGCGGCACGAACTCCTCGCCCTCGTCCAGGTACCGGCGGTAGACCGAGAGCGCGAGCAGCTGGCCGTAGGCGTAGGCGTACACGTAGCCCGGGGCGTCGATGAAGTGCGGGATGTACGACCACCATGAGCGGTAGCCGTCGGTGACCTCGACGGAGTCACCGAACAGCTCGGCCTGGGTCTCGGTCCAAAGGTCGCCCAGCCGCGGCAGCGACAGCTCGCCCTCCTCGCGCCGCGCGATGTGCGCGCGATCCTCGAAGCGGTGCATGGCGATCTGACGAAACACCGTGGCGATCGAGCCCTCGATGCTCTCGGCCAGCAGCGCCAGGCGCGACTCGGCCCCCTCGGCGGATTCCAGCAGCCGGCCGAAGACGACCGTCTCGCCGAACACCGACGCCGTCTCGGCCAGGGTGAGCGGGGTGTGCTGGTGTAGCAGGCCCCGCGGCGCGGCCAGAGCGGCGTGCAGCCCGTGGCCGAGCTCGTGCGCGAGGATCAGGACGTCCCGGCGCTTGTGCGTGTAGTTGAGCATCACGTAGGGGTGCACCGAGGGCACCGTGTAGGAGCAGAAGGCGCCCCCCCGCTTGTCCGGGCGCACCGGCGCGTCGATCCAGCGCTCGTCGAAGAAGCGCCCCGCCAGCCTGCCGAGGTCGGGTGAGAACGAGCGGTAGGAGTCGAGCACGAGCTCGCGGGCCTCGCGCCAGCGGACCGTCGGGTCCTCGCCGGTGACCGCAGCCGCGCGGTCGTAGTCGGCGAGCCGGTCGATCCCGAGCCGCCGGGCCTTGAGCCGATACCAGCGGCGCTGCAGCTCGTATCGCCCGCGCACGGCGGCGACCAGCGCCGCCACCGACTCGTCCGACGCCTCGTTGGCCAGGTTGCGGCTGGCCAGCCAATGAGGGTAGGAGCGCAGGCGGTCGTCGACCGCCTTGTCGTGCAGCACCGTGTTTAGGATGAAGCCGCGCGTGCGCAGGCCCGGCTCGAGCGCCGCGGTGACGCCCTCGGCGACCGTGCGGCGCTCCTCCCGATCGGGCGAGACCAGCCTGGCCAGCGCTACGTCCAGGGGGACCGGCTCCTCTTCCGGCAGCTGCACGCGGATGGCCGAGGTCAGCTCGGCGAACAGGCGGCTCCAGGCGCTGCGTCCGGTGACCGCCTTCTCGGCCATCACCCGCTCCTCCGGCTCGGAGAGCAGATGGGGACGGTAGCGCCGCTGGGTGCGCAGGTGATGGCGACAGAACTCCAGCTCGTCGCCGGCCAGAAGCTCCTCGACCCTGGCGTCCTCCAGGGCGGCCCACTCCAGCTCGAAGAACAGCAGGCGCGTCTCGATCTCGGTGCCCCGCTCCTGGACTCGCTGGAGCAGCGCGCCGCGCGCCGGGTCGGCGGTGTCGGTCGCGAAGCGCAGCATCGCGTAGGACGCGGCCCGGCCCACGCTCTCGTTGATCTCCACCAGCTCGCGCATCACCGCGGCCAGCTCGGCTGACGACCGAAGCTGCGCGATCCGGCCGGCGTGGTCGTCGGCGAACCTGCGGGCGCGCTCCGACGTCCGGTCGAGCAGGCGGTCGACGCCCGCCTCGCCGTCTCCCCCCACCAGCGGGTCGAGGTCCCACTCGACCGCCGCCAGCTCGGGGTCGGGTGCGTGAATGGCTGATTGGGCGCGGGTGGCGATGCCAGGAGCTTACGGCCGGCGCGCGCGCCGGCCGCCGGCGCGGCGGGCGGACTCAGTAGCGGCGGCCGAAGCGGCCCGGCGGGGCGGGACGGGTCACCGTCCCGCCGCGCGAGCGGCGGATCAGGTAGACGAACAGCGTGGCGAACAGGATCGCCAGGACGATCCCACCGCCGGCGCGCGCTCCGAACACCAGGCGCGCGAACATCCCCGCGGCGAGCGAGCCCGCGATGCCGACCAGCATCGTCATGCCGCAGCCCATGGGGTCGGGGCCGGGAAGCGCGAGACGCCCGAGAGCGCCCACCACCAGGCCGGTGACGGCCAGCGCCACGAGATACCCGATCAGCCCCACGGACCGTGGCTGCCCGCCGGCGTGGGGGCCAAACTCGGCCGACGGTAGCGCCGGCGCGCCCAACCCCCGATACTCCCCGGATGCTGCGGCACCGGCGCACGCTGTCGGTCCTGGCCGCCGCCGTCGCGCTCGCGCTGGCGGCGCTCGGGCTCGCGGTGGCCACCGGGATCGGCCGGGATCCAGGTCCTCCCCATGCGGCGCGCGATCCTGCGCCGCCGCTGCCCCGCTTCCGCCCCCGAGCGGTCGAGCCGGTGGCCGGCCGGGTCGCCGGCGTGGCCCCCGGCCCGCCGGAACCCACCGATGTCCCGCGCAGCGCGTCCGGTCATCGCATATCCGCCGGCGCCCCGACCGATGCCCAGGTGCGCGAGGAGCTCGAGGCCCTGCAGCGCGAGCAGTCCCGGATCGAGCGCACGATCCTCGACAGCTCGGCCCCCATCCGCCAGGGGTCCGGGCGCTTCATCTGGCCGGTGTTCGGCCCGATCACCTCGCCGTTCTGCGAGCGCCGGTCCTGGGAGGCGTGCCATCCCGGGGTCGACATCGGGGTGCCGGCCGGCACCGCGATCCGCGCCGCCGACACCGGTCAGGTCGTGCTGGCCCGACCGCAGGGCGGCTACGGCAACCTCACCTGCATCGCCCACACCGCCTCGCTGTCGACCTGCTACGCCCACCAGTCGCGCATGCTGGTCACGCCGGGGCAGGTGGTGATGCGCGGGCAGGTGATCGGGGCGGTCGGCTGCACCGGACTGTGCTTCGGGGCGCACCTGCACTTCGAGGTGCGCGTCCAGGGCCGGGTGGTCAACCCGATGGCGTACCTGTAGTCACGTGCGGGGAGGAGGCCGCATCCAACCAGGCCGGCCGCGGGCGCTCCCGGCGACGGCGCGGGTCGCGATACTGCCGCCATGACGCCCGGCCCGACCCCGCAGCCCGTCCGGCGCCGAGGCCGCCTCGCGGGCATCGCCGCCGCCGCCATGCTCGCCCTCGCCGGCGGGGGCTATGCGCTGTGGAGCGCCCTCCTGCGACCGGCTCCCACCGAGGACCAGCTGCTGGCGCGGGGCGAGCGGGAGTTCGACCCGATGCTGGTTCCCCGCCGCCACCGGCCCCAGGTGGTGGAGCCGGTGGCCGGCCAGGTTGCCGGCGTCCCGGCCCCCGAGGAGATCGCGCCGAGATCCTCGCGCGGCGGGGAAGGGCCGTCGGGGGGCGCTCCCTCGGATGCCCAGGTGCGCCGTGAGCTCGCCCGCCTGCAGACCATGTCGCGGCGATACCACTTCGACCAGCTGGACTTCTCGGGCAAGCTGATCCCCTTCGACGCCCTCCCCGGCGACGGCTGGCGGCAGAGCATCGCGTCGGTCTTCTACGACTACGGCCACGGGCTCGCCTGCGGTGGAGTGCTGAGGCCCGATCAGCTCGGCGTAGCCCACAAGACCGCTCCCTGCGGAACCCTGATCACCTTCCGCTACGGCGGCCGGGCGATCCGGGTTCCGGTGATCGATCGCGGCCCCTACATCGCCGGGCGCGAGTGGGACTTCACCGGCGCCACGGCCGCCGCGCTGGGCTTTCCCGGCCTGGGGGCGATCGACTGGCACGTCTAGGCGTGGCGAGCCGGCACGGCCCGGGCGGAGGCGGCGCGTGAGCGCCGATGCCGGCCGCGTCGCCCTCGTCCTGGGGGCCCGCAACCTCGGCGGCGCGATCGCCGAGCGGCTGCTGGCCGAGGGGTGGAGGGTGGCGGCGGTGGCTCGCAGCGAGGACACCCTCGTTCGGGTCCGCGACCTGGGCGCGCTGGCGCTGAGCGCCGACGCGGCCGACCCCGACGACCTGCGGCGCGCCATCGAGCGCGTGCAGGACGAGCTCGGGCCGCTGCGCCTGGCGGTCAACGCGGTGAGCGCCGCCCGCCCCAGCGGCGAGGGTCCCTTCGGCGGCGGCCCGCTCGCCGAGGCGACCCTCGACTCCTTCCGCGGCTGGGCCAGCGCGGTGGCCGAGCAGAGCTTCACCTTCCTCTCGGAGGGTGCGCGCGCGCTGCGCCGGGGCGCAGGCGGCACGCTGATCCAGATCACCGGCGGCTCGTCGCGACGCGCGATCCCGGGCAGGGGCCCGTGGGCGGCGGGCGCGTTCGCCACGCGGGCTCTGGTGCAGGCGGCCGCCCAGGAGCTGCGCGGCGAGGGCATCCACGTGGCGCTGCTGGTGGTGGACGCCACCATCGAATCGCCCAAGACCGCGCCCTTCACCGCCGACGCCCCGCGCGACGCCCTCGCCGACATGGCCGACGTGGCGGCGGCGGTGCGCTACCTGGCCGAGCAGGGACCGCGGGGCATGACCCACGAGCTGGTCATCACACCGGCGGGTGACCGGTGGGTCCCCTGACCGCAGGGCCGTTGGCACGACGTGGGACGGGCGTGGACGAATGGACCGGTGCCGGCGCCCGGCCCGCGGCAACAAACGATGCATCGCCGGGTTAGCGTCCGGTAGTCCAGGCGCAATCGCCCGCAAACATCTCGAGAGGAGCGACGCAGTGGAGCACCTCGACAGCGAAGGCCACGACTCCCCGAGCGATGACGTCGATCCTTCGGAGGCGCTGCCCGAGGAGGACGACGAGCTGATCGACCTCGAGGACTTCGAGGCGCCGGAGGACGTCGACCCCGACGAGCAGATCGTCGAGGACGAGATCGGCTAGCGCGACCGCGCGCCCCGCTCGTCGGCCCGCCCCGCGGCCGGCGCTCCCCTGCGGGTCGAGGCCCCCCCGCCACGCCGCTCGGGCGTCCCCGCCGCTCCCTGTTGGTTAGTCTGGCGCGGAAGGGGAAGATGGTGGCGCGCGCGTCCAGTGAGGAGGTCGTTTCGGCCCTCGAGGTCGAGGACCTAGGCTCGGCGTTGCTCACGTCGGCGGTCGACTCGGTGGTGATCGTCGACGCCGACGGACTGATAACCCAGTTCAACCCCGCCGCCGAGACGACTCTGGGCTACCGGCGCGACGACGCCCTAGGTCGCGAGATGGCCGGGCTGCTCCTGGCGCCCGAGGTTCGCGAGCGATTCAGGATCGCGCTGCGCAGCGGCTCGGCGACCGGCGAGGCGCCGCTGTTCGACCGCGCGGTGGAGGTGTCCGTCCTGCGCGCGGACGGCTCGCGGCTGCGAGTCGAGCTGAGCGTCACCCGGCTCGCGGGTTTCGACCCCTCGCTGTTCGCCGTCTACCTGCGGGATCTCAGCCGCCGCCGCTCGGTCGACTACACCCACCTGCACCTGGCGGCGATCGTCGAGTCCACCGACGACGCCGTGCTCAGCAAGGACTCGCGGGGAATCGTCACCAGCTGGAACCCCGGCGCGGAGCGACTGTACGGCTACAGCGCCGAGGAGGCGATCGGCCGTCACGTCTCCTTCCTGGTGCCGCCCGACCACCGGGGCGAGGAGGCCCGCATCCTGGCCCGCGCGATGTCCGGCGAGCGCATGGAGACCTACGAGACCGAGCGGATCCGCGCCGACGGCGCGCGGGTCGAGGTTTCGCTAACGGTGTCACCGATCGTCGCGCGGGACGAGGGGGTGATCGGGGCGTCGGTCATCGCGCGGGACATCACGGCGCGCAACCGGGCCGTGCAGGCCCAGCGACTGCTGGCCAACGCCAGCGCGGCTCTCGACGCCTCCCTCGATCCGGTGCAGACGCTGCGCACCATCGCCCGCACCGCGGTGCCGGAGATCGCCGAGCTGTGCGTCATCGACCTGCTCGAGGAAGGCGGCACGATCGCGAGCGTGGCGGCAGCGGCGCGCGACCAGGCGCTCGCCGCCGAGATCGAACGGCTGCACCTCGAGGATCCACCCGACCGCTACCCGGGCGACCCGATCGCGTCCGCGCTGACGAGCCGCACCGTGCAGGTGCTCGACCATCTCGGCGCCGATCCCGGAAGCCCGTGGAGCGGGGCCGGCGATGCGCACACCCGCTTCATGGCGGCGGCCGGCTTCCGCTCGATCGTGGTGATCCCGATGGTGGCGCGCGGACGCATGCTCGGCACG
>DATAEY010000084.1:0-5806 GCA_036257715.1 Solirubrobacteraceae bacterium
GCCGTGCGGTTACCCCGGCGGCGAGGCGGTCAACCGAGCTCCGCGACATCGTCCCCGCCCAGACGCACGCCGGTGGCCGCCACGTTCTCCTCCAGGTGCTCCACCGAGCCCGTGCCGGGGATCGGGAGCATCACCGCGGAGCGCGCGAGCAGCCATGCCAGGGCCACCTGCGCCGGCGCGGCCTGGTGGCGGGCGGCGGCCCGCTCGAGCGGACCGCCCGGCCGGGCCAGCGAGCCGGTGGCCAGGGGGAACCAGGGGATGAACGCGATCCCGTGCCGCTCGCACGCCTCCAGGACGTCCTCGGAGTCGCGATCCACCAGGTTGAAGCGGTTCTGCACCGACACCACCGGGGTCAGGTCCAGGGCGCGCTCGAGCTGCTCCACGCCGACGTTGGACAGGCCGATGTGGGCGATCTTGCCCTCGTCGCGCAGCTCGGTCAGCGCTCCCAGCGACTCCTCCAGCGCCACCTTCGGGTCGACGGTGTGCAGTTGGTAGACCGCGACGCGCTCCAGGCGCAGCCGCCGCAGGCTACCCTCGCAGGCCTCCCGGAGGTGCTCGGGACGGCCGTCGGGCTCCCAGCGGCCCGGCCCCGGACGCGCCAGACCGCCCTTGGTGGCGATCACCAGGTCCTCGGGATACGGGTACAGCGCCTCGGCGATCAGGCGCTCGGAGACCTCGGGCCCGTACGAGTCGGCGGTGTCTACGAGGTTGATGCCCAGCTGCGCCGCGCGCCTGAGGACCGCCAGCGCGACCTCGTGGTCGGCGGGCTCGCCCCAGACGCCGTCTCCGGTGAGGCGCATGGCGCCGAAGCCCAGCCGGCGCACGGTCAGCTCGCCGCCCAGGGTGAAGGTGCCGGCCGCCTCGTCGTCGAGGGGCTTGACCGAAGGCGTCATCCCAACACCAGCTCGGCCGCGGTGCGCAGGGTGGCGACGTCGCCGCTGATCAGCAGGGTGGTGGCCAGCGAGTCGCGCCACGCCTCCAAGTCGGCGCGGATCTTGTCCGCGGGCCCGATCAGCGCGAGCTCCTCGATGAGCGCCGTGGGCACCGCGGCGGCCGCCTCCTCCTTGCGGCCGCCCAGGTAGAGCTCCTGGATGCGCTCCACCGCGGCGCCGTAGCCCATCCGCACGGGCACGTTGGCGTGGAAGTTGGCGCTGCGGGCGCCCATTCCTCCGAAGTACAGGGCGTACATCGGGCGAAGGGCGTCGGCCGCGCGCTCGACGTCGTCGTCGACGATCAGCGGCACGGTGGCCGCCACCTCGAAGTCATCGAGCGAGCGCCGTGCGCCCGGCCGCCCGAAGCCCTCCTGGAGCGCATCGCGATAGATGTCCTGGTGGCGCGGCGAGAAGAACAGCCCCAGCCAGCCATCGCACAGCTCCGCCGCCAGCGCGATGTTCTTGGGTCCCTCGGCGCCGAGGTAGATCGGGATCTCCTCCCGCAGCGGGTGGATCGACGACTTCAGCGGCTTTCCCAGGCCGGTGCCGTCCGGCAGCGGCAGTGGATAGTGCGGCCCGTCGCCAGTCACGGGTCCGCGCCGCGCCCAGATGTCGCGCAGGATCCCGATGTACTCGCGAGTGCGGGCGAGCGGCTTGGCGAACGGCTGGCCGTACCACCCCTCCACCACCTGGGGCCCCGACACGCCGAGCCCGAGGATGAACCGCCCCCCCGAGAGATGGTCGAGCGTCATCGCCGCCATCGCGGTCGCGGCCGGGGTGCGCGCCGAGATCTGGACGATGGCGGTCCCGAGGCGCATGCGCTCGGTGCGCGCACCCCACCAGGCGAGCGGGGTGAGCGAGTCGGAGCCGTAGGCCTCGGCCGTCCACATCGAGTCGAAGCCGAGGCGCTCGGCCTCGGCCACGACCTCGGACATCCCGGGAGGCGGCCCGCCGGCCCAGTAGCCGCTGTTCAGGCCGAGCTTCAAGGAGTTGGAGGCGGGCACCCATCCAACCTAGCGGCTCGGCGCCCGTCGCCACGGCGCCGGGGCTTGCACCAAGATCGGAACCGTGATTCCATTCTTGATGTGCCATACCGCCCGACCGAGCGGACCGAGGCGCGTCGGGCGCGCATCCGGGCGCGCATCGGCGCGGCGGCGCTGCGCCTGGTGGCCGAGGGGGGCTACCAGGCCGCCGCCATCAGCTCCGTCGCGCAGGCCGCCGGCGTGGGCGCTGGCACCGTGTACCGGCACTTCCCCTCCAAGGCCGACCTGCTGGCCGAGGTCTTCCGCGTGGCCTCGCAACGGGAGGTCGACGCGGTGGCCGCGGCGGTTGCCGTGCCCGGACCGGCCACCCGGCGGCTGGCGGCTGCCGTCGAGACCTTCGCCCGCCGCGCCCTGCGCGGGCGGCGGCTGGCCTGGGCGCTCTTGGCGGAGCCCGTCGATCCCGCGGTCGAGGCCGAGCGCCTGGTCTTCCGGCGCGCGTACCGCGACCTGTTCGCCGCGGTCCTCGAGGAGGGGATCGCCTCCGGCGAGCTGGCCGGCCAGGACGCGGAGCTCACCGCCGCCGCGCTGGTCGGCGCGATCGGCGAGGCGCTGGTCGGTCCCCTCTCCCCCAGCGCCGCCGCCGGCGACCCCGACCGGCTGGTGCGCGACCTAGTGACCTTCTGCCTGCGATCCGCCACCGACGAGGAGGCAACCGATGTCCACGCTCACGCCGCCTAGCGCCGCCGCACCCGCACGGCGGGTCCTCAACCAGCCGCCGCCGCTGGAGGGGCGCAACCTGTTCGAGGACAACGTCGCGCTGGTCGAGGCGCTGGAGCGCGAGGGTGCGGGCTGGGCTCGCGAGCGCGCCCGCGAGGTGGGCGGCTTCTGGGGCGGCGAGCCCATCAGCTGGGGCTTCCAGGCCAACGAGCACCCGCCGGTGCTGCGCACCCACGACCGCTACGGAAACCGCATCGACGAGGTCGAGTTCCATCCCGCCTGGCACTGGTTGATGCGCCGCGGCATCGCCGACGAGCTGCACGCACTGCCCTGGCGCACCGAGCGCCCGGGCGCCCACGCCGCTCGCGCCGCGCTCTACATGTGCACGGCCCAGGCCGAGGCGGGCTTCGGCTGCCCGATCACCATGACGTTCGCCGCCGTCCCCGCCCTGCGGGCGCAGCCGGAGCTCGCCGCCGAGTGGGTCCCGCTGCTGACCAGCACCGAGTACGACCCCGGCCTGCGTCCGGCGGCGGACAAGCCGGGCGCCCTGTGCGGCATGGCGATGACCGAGCGCCAGGGCGGCTCCGACGTGCGCGCCAACATCACCCTCGCCCGACCGCTCAACGGCGGGGGGCCCGGCGGCGAGTACGAGATCGAGGGGCACAAGTGGTTCTGCTCGGCGCCGATGTGCGATCTGTTCCTGGTCCTCGCCCAGACCGACGAGGGCCTGTCGTGCTTCGCGCTCCCCCGGGTGCTGCCGGACGGCTCGCGCAACGCCTTCCACCTGCAGCGCCTCAAGGACAAGCTGGGCAACCGCTCGAACGCCTCGAGCGAGGTCGAGTTCCACGGAGCCTGGGCGCGTATGGTGGGCGAGCCGGGCCGGGGGGTCCCGACGATCATCGAGATGGTCAACCACACCCGGCTGGACTGCGTGATCGGGACGGCGGCCGGGATGCGCGTGGCGGTGGCCAACGCCACCTGGCACGCCCTCCACCGCGAGGCGTTCGGGCGGCGCCTTGCCGACCAGCCGCTCATGCGCAACGTCCTGGCCGACTTGGCGCTGGAGGCCGAGGCGGCCACCGTGCTGGCCATGCGGCTGGCGCGGTCCTACGACGAATCCGGCGATGAGTCGGCGGTGGCGTTCAAGCGCCTCGCCACCGCGGTGGCCAAGTACTGGGTGTGCAAGCGCGCCCCCAATCACGCCTTCGAGGCGCTGGAGTGCCTGGGCGGCAACGGGTACGTCGAGGCGTCGGGCATGCCCCGGCTGTACCGCGAGGCGCCGCTGGCCTCGATCTGGGAGGGCTCCGGGAACGTCATGTGCCTCGACGTCCTGCGCGCGGTCGCCAGGGCGCCGGCGGCGCTGGAGGCCTTCCTCACCGAGCTCGAGCTGGCGGCCGGCGCGGACGAGCGCCTGGACCGCTTCGTCATCGGTCTGCGCGCCGAGTTCGAGGACGCCGCCGACATCGAGACCCGCGCCCGCCGGGTGGTCGAGCGTATGGCACTCGCCCTCCAGGCCTCGCTGGTGGTCCGCCACTCCCCCGCCGCCGTCGCCGACGCGTTCTGCGCCTCGCGGCTGGACAGGGACTCCGGCCGGGAGTACGGGACGCTGCCGGCGGGCGCCGACCTCGACGCGATCGTCACGCGCCACACCCCTGCGCCGGCGTGACGGGCGAGGCGTCGGCGCTTAGCTCGTGGCCGCGCGCGGTGGTCCGCGGTCAGGCGCCCGCCGCGGCCAGGCTGCGCTCCAGCCCCGCTACCCCGTCCGAGCCGTTGACCCGGATGCGACGCAGCTCGAAGGGCGAGCCCGCCGGCGAGGCGAGCCCCGGCTGGGTGGTGGTCGCGCCGAGATAGCCGGCGGCCCTCACCTCCGCCTCGACGGCGCGATCGAAGCGGCCGGCCGGATAGCAGAAGAAGTTCACCGGCACCCCGAAGCGGCGGCGGATCGCCTGCCTCGAGCCGACCACCTCATGGCGCAGGCGATCCGCGGGGAGCATGGTGAGGTCGGGATGGGTGAAGGTGTGGGCGTCCACCTCCCAACCCGCCTGGATCATCGCGCGCACCTGCGGCGGTCGCAGATCGGTCTCCAGCAGCTTGACCTGCAGGTTGAGCACGCCGGGCCAGCCCCGGGCCCGGAGGATCGGCAGCGCGTTGGAGTACTGGCTGTGATAGCCGTCGTCGAAGCTGAACACGATCGGCTTGGACGGCAAGAGGCCGCCGCGGCGCCAGGCGTCGTAGATCTGTTGGAGGGTCACGGCGTGGTAGCCGCGCCGGGCCAGGGCCGCGACCTGGGCGGCGAAGTCCTCGCGCGACACCCAGAGCTCGGGCTGGGGCGTCCCGGGCGGCGGGCGGTTGATCACGTGGTAGAAGAGGACGGGAACCGCCTCGCGCGGCGCTCGGTGGGCGCCCGGCGCCGTGGCCGAGACTGCGGCCGGGGGGCCGCTGGCGTGGCGCGCGGCCCGCGTCCCGGCGCTGCCGCTCGGCTTCCCGCCCGTGGAGCCCCGATCGCCGCTGCCGTGGCGGCCGGCGGCCAGGATCGCCGCCAGGGCGACCGCGACGGCCGCGCTCACCGCCAGCCCGGCGACCACGCGTCGCCGACGCGCGGGCGAGCCCCGCGACCGCGTGGGGCGGCGCGGCGAGCTCGGCGGCGGGACGGCGCTCAACTCCCCGCGGCGTCGAGCGCCCGGTTGACCAGCTCGTCTGCGCGGGCGTTCTGCTCGCGCGGCACCGAGCGGATGCTCCAGCGCTCGAACGAGTCCAGGGCGGCCACGGCCTGGCGGTGGAGCAGCTTCATGTCGGAGTGCTTGACCCGGTAGACGCCGCTGACCTGACGGGCCACCAGCTCCGAGTCGTTGACCACGTCCACCTCGGTGGCCCCGAGGGCGCGGGCGCGCTCCAGGCCGAGCAGCAGACCCCGGTACTCGGCCACGTTGTTTGTCGCCTGCCCGATCACTGCCGAGGCCTCGTCCACCACCTCACCGTCGGGCGTCGAGAGCACCGCCGCCACGGCCGCCGGGCCCGGATTGCCGCGGGCGCCGCCGTCCACGTGAACGACCAGCTTCACGGCGCGTGGGCTCGGTCAGCGGCCGGCTTGCGCCATGACCAGCAACCCACGGTCGTCGGCCGCCGCGTTGACCGGCTGGTCGCTGGGGAGCTCGCTGAGCTCCGAGCCCTGCT
>DATAEY010000085.1:0-19740 GCA_036257715.1 Solirubrobacteraceae bacterium
CCGGCAGCGTCGAGCGAGTGGACATCGCGGCCGTCCCCGCCCTGAAGCTGGCGTTCGGCCACGCCGACCGGGTCACCGTCCGGATGCGCAGCGCCAGCACCGCGCCGGCACGCCTGGCCGACCTGCTGGCCTCCACCCGCGCCACCGCCAGCCTGGACGCGTCGGCGGCGACGGTCCGCGTGGGCCCGCTGACCCTCCGGGACGCCCGCCTGCGCAAGCGGGGACGCGAGCTCGACGGTCGGGCGTCGGTGAGAGCGCAGGATCTCCGCGCCGCCCTGCCGCCGGGGCTGACCGTGGCTCCGGTCGCGTCGGGAGCCGGCGCGCTGGTGTTCGCTGGCACCGCCAGCTTCCTGGGCCGTAGCGTGAGCGCCCGCGCGGCCGCGCTGGCGCGCGGCGGCCGGGTGGTGGTGGTGCCCGACGTCCCGTTCGGCGAGCTGCTGACCCTCACCGTGTTCTCCGATCCTCGCCTCTACGTGCAGGACATCGGAGCCCGCCCCCAACCGGGCGGCTTCGGCCTCAGCGCCCGGGCGCGCCTGCGCGAGCGCTAGGGCGGGCGCGCGCGCCGGTCAGCGGCCGAACAGCTTGTCCATCCGCATCAGGACCCGCAGCTTTCCCCGGGGGCGGATGCGGCCCCGCAGCACCAGGCGTCGCGGGTCGATGTGGCCGGCCATCACCCTGGTCCAGTCCTCCCAGGTGCAGCCCAGCGTGACGTCCGGCCGCGGCGCGCGGCCCCGCTGCGCCCGGCTCGAGCCGTTCTCCACCCGGATGAACCAGGGATCGGTATCCGAGAAGTCCCACTGGACGGTCAGCGGGGCGCCGTCGGCGCGATGGGCGTCGACCGTCACCGCCATGTTCTCGAACATCCATCCGATCAGCTCGGGGTCGCGAGACGCCTGCCCCGTCTTCTCGCCGATCACGTTGGCCTGCGCCAGGCGCAGCGAACGGCGCACGAGCTCCTCGACCGGCAGGTCGAGCGGAAGCGAGATGCCACGCTGGATCTCCTCCCGGCTGAGCCCGACGGCGCGCAGCTTGCTCTCGACGGACCGGAAGCCCTCGGCGCCGATCTCCTCCAGGGTGAATCCGAAGCACTCGGTGTAGCGCCGGTCCCAGTTGGGCGGCACCAGCACGCCCACCGTCCAGGGAATGACCTCGCGCAGCAGATCGATCATCGCCTCCTTGCACTCGGGGTCCCGGGCGACGAGGTCGGCCAGCAGCTTGACGCCGAAGGCGATGTGGCTCTGCTCGTCGAGCGCCACGTTGCGCGGCGTCGATGTAGGGGGAGAGGTTGTCGGTGACCGAGTCCTCTCCATAGAAGAACAGCGAGTAGTTCCACAGCGCCGCCCGCCGCTGGAGTTCGGAGAACTCCTCGCGCCACTGGCGCCGGTCCTCGGCGAAGTCGATCTCGGTGGCGCGCCAGTTGCCCCTCTCCCAGCGGCCGTACAGATCGGCGTAGTCGATCTGGGCGATCCCCGCTGGGCGCCCCCCGGTCGTCGTGGTGGCCACCTCGATCTCCCTTCGCCGTTGGACGCCTCGACGATAGCCCGATCGACGGCCGGTTGTTACCCGGCCCGGCGCCCTCAAGCCCGGTCAGGGGCGGCCCTAGGCCGCGGTCGACTCGGGTTGGGTGCGCTGGCCGTCGGCTTGGGGGTGCGCCACGGGGCCTCCAGGCGACGGCGCAGCTCTTCGGGCAGGGCATCGATCGCCACGCGCTCCTGGGCCAGCGTGTCGCGATCGCGGATGGTCACCGTCCGGTCTTCGACCGACTGGCCGTCGATCGTCACCGCCCACGGCGTGCCGATCTCGTCCTGGCGCCGGTAGCGGCGCCCGATCGAACCACCCTCGTCGTACTCGGCCTGGGCGACCGGGCGCAGCCGGTCGTAGACCTCCCGAGCCAGCTCCGGCTGGCCGTCGCGGCGCACCAGCGGCAGCACGGCCACCTTGACCGGCGCCAGGCGGGGATGCAGGCGCAGCACCGTCCGGCTATCGCCCTCGACCTCCTCCTCGTCGTAGGAGTCGACCAGGAAGGCGAGCGCGGAGCGGTCGGCTCCAGCCGACGGCTCGATCACGTGCGGTACGTAGCGCTCGCCGGTCGAGGTGTCGACGTACTCGAGCTTCTCACCGGAGAACTCCGCGTGACGGGTGAGGTCATAGTCGCCGCGGTTGGCGATCCCTTCGAGCTCCGACCACCCGATCGGGAACCGGTACTCGACGTCGCTGGTGGCGCGCGAGTAGTGCGACAGCTCCTCGGGGCCGTGCTCGCGCAGGCGCAGGTGGTCTGGACGGATGCCGAGCTCGGTGTACCAACCCAGACGCTCGCCCAGCCAGTACTCGAACCACCGGTCGGCCTCGTCGGGCGGGACGAAGTACTCGAGCTCCATCTGCTCGAACTCCCTGGTGCGGAAGATGAAGTTGCCGGGAGTGATCTCGTTGCGGAACGCCTTCCCGACCTGGGCGATCCCGAACGGCGGCCGGCGGCGCGAGAACTGGAGCACGTTCTTGAAGTTGACGAAGATCCCCTGGGCGGTCTCGGGTCGCAGGTAGACGCTTGCGCCGGCCTCCCTAACCGGGCCCACGGTGGTCTCGAACATCAGGTTGAACTCGCGCGCGTCGGTGAGGTCGCACTCGTCGTGCTCTCCCGGGTGCTTCGACGGCTTGCGCGGGCAGCTGGCCGCCTGGAGGTCGTCGGCCCGGAAGCGCTGCTTGCATGTCCGGCAGTCGACGAGCGGATCGGTGAACCCGGCGAGGTGGCCCGAGGCCTCCCACGTGCGGGGGTGCATGATGATCGCCGCGTCGAGCGCCACGATGTCGTCGCGCTCCTGGATCATCGCCCGCCACCACTCCGCCTTGACGTTGTTCTTGAGCAGCACGCCGTAATGGCCGTAGTCGTAGGTGGAGGCGACCCCGCCGTAGATCTCCGACGAGCGGAAGATGAAGCCGCGCCGCTTGCAGAGCGCGACGATCTTGTCCATCGTCACGACGTCGGTGGTGGACTCGGTCATCCGGGCCGGTGAGTGTAGGAGAGGCCGCTCCTATACTCACGCCCCGATGCCGATTTACGAGTACCGCTGCGAGAACGGCCACACGTTTGAGGTCATGCAGAGGATGACCGACGATCCGGTGGCGGTCTGCCAGACCTGCGAGGCGCCCGTCCAACGCGTCTTCCACCCCGTGGCGGTGCACTTCAAGGGCTCGGGCTTCTACAGCACCGACTACGCGAACCGCAAGCGCGGGGCGGAGCTCGAGAAGTCGGCTCAGGAGGGGGCCGACAAGCACGACGCCAAGCCGGCCGAGAAGAAGCCCGCCGGCAACGAGGCCGGCAAGGCCGGCGGCGGCGCGTCCGACAGCACCAAGCCCAAGTAGCGATCCATGCCACCGCCCCCGAGGCGCGGGCCGCCCTGGTCGAGGTGCGCCGGCGCCCTGGCACCGCCGTGCTGTTCTCCAAGGTGGCGATCGCGGCGCCCTTCCTCCTGCGGGCCGGGCCGCGCGTCGCTGGTCGCCTACCTGGTCCCGCCGCTGTCCCTGGCCACGGTCCGACCCTGCTCGGGGAGCCGTCACCCCCGCGGCGATCGGGGCTGGCGCTGATCCTGACCGGCGGCCTCACCTCGCGGGGGGGCGGCGCCCGCTCGTGAGGGAGCCGAGGCGATCCCGTCCCCGGGGCCGACTCGACAGCCGGCGCGGTCCTGAGGCGGCGCATCAGCGGCCCAGGAAGCGCCGCACGGCGGCCCCGCGATCCTCGTCGGAGACCGTCAGGCCGGCGCCGCCTCCGGGGGTGGTGGCGAACCCGGTGGCCGGCAGCACCCGGGTGGGGGGCGTCCCCGAGGTCTCGATCGCCACGAACAGCGCGAGCAGCGTCGGGCCGCTCATGTCGGTGCGGATGGCCTTCGGCGCCGCCCATGACACCCAGGGAAGGCGCAGCAGCGTGGACGGTGAGATCAACCGATGCTTGATCGCGCTGAGGATGGTCTGCTGGCGGGCCGCCCGCTGGAGGTCGCCCTCGCCCGGCGCGCACGAGTTGTTGCGAATGCGAGCCAGGGCGAGGGCATGGCGGCCGTCGACGTGGTGCACCCCCCGCCGGAGGTTGATCGTCGTGCCGCCGTTGGCGTCGCCGCCGTCCAGCCGCGCCCTGACGCAGCGCGTCTCAACGTCGATTCCGCCCAGCGCGTCGATGAACCGCGGGAAGTTGGCGAAGTTGACCTCGACCAGGTGGTTGACGTCGATGCCCAGGTACCGCTTGATCGTGGTGATGGCCAGCGCGGGGCCCCCGAGCGCGTAGGCGGCGTTGATCTTGTCCGGGCCGTGGCCGGGGATGTCGACGACCGTGTCGCGCGGTATCGAGAGGCGGGCGCTGGTCAGCCCACCGGCGCGCAGGAGCATGATCGTGTCCGAGCGACTGGGCTGGCCTACCACGTTCGCCCCCCGCTCGCGGGTGCCGCGCGCGCGGGCGTCGGAGCCGAGGACCAGGATGGTGTTGGGCGCGAACGGCATGATGCCGCCGATGTCGAGTGCCCGCTCGGCCGAGCTCGGCATCTTGGCCTCCTCGATCTGGGCGCTCACCAGGAAGAGCACCAGCGACAGGCCAATCCAGACCGCCAGCGCAATGGCCAGGTAGCGAAGGACCCGGCCGACGCTCAGCGGCCCCACCCGGCGACGGCCGGCGTGCCCGCGCAGCGTGCCAGGGCCGCCGAACTCGGGGAGGCGGCGGCGGCGGCGCTCCAGCAGTCGGGGACGGGACCGGTAGACCTTGTATTCGGGCCGCCCGCGGCGAGTCTCCCGGGGCGGCGCGGGAGGCGGCGGGCGTCCCGGGTCGTGGCTCATACGGCGGTGTATGGTGGCCGACATGCCAGCGCCGTGCGTCGTCGGCGTCGACATGGGGGGCACGAAGCTGCTGGCCGGCGCGATCGACGCGCAGCTCAACGTCCATCATCGGGCGCACCGAGTGCTGGCCGACCTCGACCAGGACGGCGTGCTCGACGCGGCGGTGGAGGCCGTCCGCGAGGTGAGGGAGGCGACCGAGGGCGCGGTCCGGGCCGCCGGGTTCGGGATCCCGTGCACGATCGATCGCACCCGCGGCGTGGCCGTCCAGGCGGTGAACCTGCCGCTGGCGGACGTGGCGTTCGGCGACGTGATGGCCGACCGCCTCGACCTGCCCGCCTTCTTCGACAACGACGCCAATCTCGCGACGCTCGGGGAGCACCGCGCCGGCGCCGCGCGAGAGGCGTCGCATGCCGTGATGCTCACCGTCGGCACGGGGATCGGCGGCGGACTGGTCCTGCACGGCCGGCTGTACCGGGGATGGCTGGGCGCCGGCGCCGAGCTCGGACACACCGTGGTGGACATGGACGGGCCCCCGTGCCAGGGCAACTGCCCCAACCGCGGCTGCCTGGAGGCGATCGCCTCGGGCACGGCGCTGGAGCGGGAGGCTCGGGCAGCGGCGCAGGCGCGGCCGGAGTCCCAGCTCGGCCGCCTCCACGGCGCCGGGCGCGAGCTCACCGGCGCGCTGGTCGCCGAGCTCGCCCACGACGGCGACCCCCTGGCCAGGGACGTGGTGGCGCTCATCGGCCGGCGGCTGGGAGTGGGCATCGCCAGCTTCGTCAACGCCTTCAATCCCGAGGTCGTCGTGATGGGGGGAGGGGTGATGGGCGCCGGGGAGCTGCTGCTGGCGCCCGCGCGGGCCGAGGTGGCGGCCCGCGCGTTGCCGCCGGGGCGCGACGTGGTGCGGATCGTCGCGGCGCGGCTCGGGCCGGAGGCCGGCATGGTCGGCGCCGCCGCGATGGCCTGGGACGAGCTGGGACGGCGCTCAGAGTGAGCGCCGGCGACGGCCCCGCGACGGGGCGGCGCGCGGGGCGGCTGGTCGTCTGCCCCACGCCGATCGGGAACCTGGAGGACATCACGCTGCGGGTTCTCGCGGCGCTGCGGGAGGTTGACGTCGTGGCCTGCGAGGACACCCGCCGCACCCGGGTGTTGCTCGACCGCTACGGGGTCACCGCCCGCCTGGTCTCCTACCACGAGCACAACGAGGAGCGCCGGGCGGGCGAGCTGGTGGCGCGCATGCGCGCCGGCGAGGTGGTCGCGCTGGTCTCGGACGCCGGCATGCCGCTGATTTCCGATCCGGGGTTCGCGCTGGTGCGCGCGAGCGTGGCGGCCGGCCTGGCGGTGGAGGTGCTGCCCGGGCCCTCGGCCGCGATCGCCGCGCTCGTGGCCTCTGCCCTGCCGGCCGACCGCTGGCGGTTCGAGGGCTTCCTCCCGCGCCGGCGAGGCGAGCTGGCCGAGCTGCTCGGCGTCGACGAGACCGTGGTGGCGTTCGAGTCGCCGCGGCGGGTGGCGGCGTCGCTGGGCCTGCTCGCGGAGCTCGACCCTCAGCGGCCCGTGGCGGTGTGCCGCGAGCTGACCAAGGCGCACGAGGAGGTGGTGAGGGGCACCGCGACGGAGCTCGCCGCCCGCTACCGGGAATCGCCGCCCAGGGGAGAGGTGGTCCTGGTGGTGGGAGCGGCGGCCCGGCCGCAGCCCGACCCCGGACCGGCGGTGGCGGCGCTGCGGCGGCTGGTGGACTCCGGGGCCAAGCCGCGGTCGGCCGCGGCCGTGGTGTCCGAGCTGACCGGCGTGCCCGCCAACCGGCTCTATCGCGCGCTAACCGGTGGCGGCGCCGGTTGAAGCCCGCGCGCGCTCTGCGCGCGCCCTATCCGGACACTGAGTCGAATCGCACCGGGTTCGAGCGGCGGCGCCTCGCCACCGCCTACGGTCCGGACATGTCCCGGCCGATCGTCGCGATCCTCGCCGGTGCGGGCGTCGCCTGGATGTCGTGCGTAGGCACGGCGCTCGCTGGCAGCTGGCGCTGGCCGGTCCGCGGGCCGGTGGTCGCCGCGTTCAGGACCGGTCCGGATCCGTTCGCCGCGGGCCAGCACCGGGGGATCGACATAGTCGCGCCGGTGGGGACCCCGGTGCGCAGCGCATGCTCGGGGAGGGTGACCTTCGCCGGCTTCGTGGCGACGGCGGGACGGACGGTGAGCGTGGCCTGCGATCGGCTGACCGCCTCCTACCTGCATCTCGCCACGATCGCCGTGCGCCGCCGGCAGCGGCTGACCACCGGCGACCTCCTGGGCGCCGTCGGCCGCAGCGGCCGCCCGCGATCGGCGGCCGCCCACCTTCACTTCGGCGTGCGCCGGACCGGCCGCCGCTTCGCCTACGTGGATCCCCTCTCGCTGCTTGCGGGCGATCGACCGCCCCCGGTGTCCGTCCTGCCGCCGCCGGCGCGGCGGGTCATGCCGCCCGCCATTCCACCGCTCGAGCCGGCTCCGCGTCCCTCGCCGAGGCCCAAGCCGGTTCGCCTGGTCTCCCGAACCGCCCCGCTCGCGCCCATGCCCCCGCCGGTGCCTTGGCCGGCATGGGCCGGCCTGGGCCTCGTCGCGGCCGGCGTGCCCACCCACCTGATCCGCCGCCGTCGCCGCCGGCGCGCCGGGCCGGTGATGTCCGGCGCGCCGGTTTCGCCCGCCCGCCTGCACCCGGGCGCCTGACCAGCCTCGGCCGCGCGCCGGCTCGCGAGGGCCGGCGGGAGGGCCCCCGATAGCCTTGGCCGCTCGTGTCGTTCTACGTCACCACGCCCATCTACTACGTCAATGCGGCGCCCCACCTGGGCCACGCGTACACGACCATCGGAGCCGACATCCTGGCCAGGCACATGCGCCAGCGCGGGGAGGACGTGTTCTTCCTCACCGGCACCGACGAACACGGAGAACCGGTTGTGCAGGCAGCCGAGCGCGAGGGCATCACACCGCGCGAGCTGGGCGACGCCAATGCGCCGAGGTTCCGGGAGCTGATGGCCCGGGTGGGGGTCTCCAATGACTTCTTCATCCGCACCACCGACCCCGAGCACGAGTCCAAGGTGCAGGAGATCCTCCAACTGGTCCACGACAACGGCCATGTCTACCCGGGGACCTACGAGGGCTGGTACTGCCCGCGCTGCGCGGACTTCAAGAGCGACACCGAGGTGGGTCCCGATAACACCTGCCCGATCCACGGGATCCCACTCGACTGGCAGCAGGAGGAGAACTACTTCTTCCGGCTGTCCTCGTTCCAGGAGCCGCTCGAGCGCCTGTACTCCGAGCGCCCCGACTTCGTGCTCCCGCCGGCGCGGTTCAACGAGGCGCTCGCGTTCATCCGCAGGGGCCTGGCCGACGTCTCACTCAGCCGGGCCAAGATCAGCTGGGGCGTGCCGGTCCCGTGGGACCCGTCCCAGGTCTTCTACGTGTGGTTCGACGCGCTGCTCAACTACGTGACCGCCCTGACCTACGCCCGGCCCGGCGAGGACCTGGTCGCCCGCTACTGGCCCGCCACCTTCCAGCTGATCGGCAAGGACATCCTCAAGTTCCACGCGGTCTACTGGCCGGCGCTGCTGATGGCCGCGGGCTACGACGTCCCCCGGCATCTGTTCGTGCACGGCTTCCTGCTCATGCAGGGCGAGAAGATGTCCAAGTCGCTGGGCAACGTGCTCGACCCGGTGACGGTGATCGACCGCTTCGGCGCCGACGCCCTGCGCTACTACTGCTTCCGGGACGTCTCGTTCGGACAGGACGGCTCGGTGTCCACCACCGACTTCGAGACCCGCTACGAGACCGAGCTGGCCAACGAGCTGGGCAACCTGGCCAGCCGCAGCCTGGCGATGGTCGAGCGCTACCGCGACGGGGTCGTCCCCGACGCGGGGATCGACCCCGAGCTCGCCGCCGACTTCGACGGCCTGGCCGGCCTGGTTCGGGAGCGCCTCGATCGGGCCGACCTAACCGCCGGGCTCGACGAGATCTGGCAGCGCGTGCGGCGGCTGAACCGATACGTGGAGGAGCGGGCGCCGTGGCAGCTGGCCAGGGCCGACGCGCGCTCCGGCGAGCTGGACATGACGCTGCGCTCGCTCGCTGAGGGGCTGCGGGTGCTAGCGGTCCTGCTGTACCCGTACATCCCGGACAGCGCCCAGCAGCTGCTCGGGGCCCTCGGCCGGCCCGCCCTGGAGCTCGACGGCGCCCGCTTCGGCGCGCGCGGCGGGGGCGCTCGGGTGGAGACCGTCCCGCCGCTGTTCCCCAAGCCGTGATCGACTCGCACGCCCATCTGGACATGTGCAGCCGGCCCCACGCCGACGTGGTCGCCGACGCCCGGGCGAGCGGCGTGGATCGCGTGCTGACCGTGGGCATCGACGGCGGCTCGTGCCGCGCCGCCCTGGCGGCGGCGGAGGCGTTTCCGCAGCTGTGGGTCGCGATCGGCCGCCATCCCAACAGCGCCACCGGCTTCGACGACGCCGATCTGGCGGAGCTGCGGGCTCTCGCGGCGCACGAGCGCTGCGTCGCGATCGGGGAGACCGGCCTGGACTACCACCGCGACCACGCGTCGCGAGCCGACCAGATGCGGGCCTTCGTCGCCCAGATCGAGCTGGCCCGCGATACCGGCAAGCCGCTGGTGATCCACACCCGCGACGCCGGGGACGAAACGCTGCGAACCCTCGACGAGCGCGCCGACGGCCTGTCGGTGGTGATGCACTGCTTCTCGATGGTCGAGCGGCTCGACGAATGCCTGGAGCGGGACTGCTGGATCTCGTTCGCCGGCAACCTCACCTACCCGTCGGCGCGGGAGCTGCGCGAGGCGGCGGCGCGGGTTCCCGACAACCGCCTGCTGATCGAGACCGATTCGCCGTTCCTCGCCCCCCAGCCGGTTCGCGGCCGCGAGAACGAACCCGCCCACGTCGTCCACACCGCCCGCGCGCTGGCCGAGGCTCGCGGATACGGCTATCCGGCGCTCGAGGCGATGTTGGAGCGCAACGCCGCCGAGGTGTTCGGCTGGTGAGCGCCCGTCGCCCGGGGGCGGGCGGCGCCTCCGTGCTCCCCTCGCAGCCCAGCCTGCGCCGCCTGAGGCGCTTCGGGGTGCGCCCGAACCGCGAGCTCGGCCAGCACTTCCTGGTCGACTCGAACCTCCTCGAGGTGATCGGGCAGGCCGCGGAGCTGGACGCGACCGATGCGGTGCTGGAGATCGGCGGCGGCCTGGGCGTCCTGTCCGAGCACCTCGCCGAGCGGGCGGCCCACGTCCACGTGGTCGAGGTCGACCCGCGGCTGGAACCCGCCCTGCGTGACGCGCTCGACCCGCACCCCAACACGACCCTGCACCTGGGCGACGCCCTGGACCTCGACCTGGCCGCGCTGGCGCCGCCGCCCGGGAAGGTTGTGGCCAACCTTCCCTACGGGATCGCCGCGAGCGTCATCCTGCGCACGGTCGAGGAGCTTCCGGGCTGCCGGCTGTGGGTGGCGATGGTGCAGCGCGAGGTGGGCGAGCGCCTGGCCGCCGGCCCCGGCAGCGCCGCGTACGGAGCCCCGTCGGTGCTGGCCCAGCTGGCCTGCGAGGTGAGCGTGGTGCGGCAGGTCTCGCGAACCGTCTTCCATCCGGTCCCCAACGTCGACTCCGTCCTCGTCCGCCTGCGCCGACGCCCGGACGCCGGCGAGCTCCCGGCCGGGCTGCGCCGGCTCGTGCGCGACGCGTTCGCCCATCGGCGCAAGGCGCTGGCGGGCTCGCTGGCGTTGAGCGCCGAGGCCGACGCCGGCGTCCGGGAGCGGGCTCGCGCCGCGCTCGCCGAGCTCGGCCATCCGCCCGACGAGCGAGCCGAGCGGCTGGCCCCCGACGAGTTTCGCGAGCTGTGGGCGGGGCTCGGTTGAGCGCGCTGCGGGCACGCGCCCCGGCCAAGGTCAACCTGTGTCTGTGGCTCGGGCCGCCGCGGGCGGACGGGCTGCACGAGCTGGTCTCGGTCCTGTGGTCGGTGTCGCTGGCCGACGAGCTGGAGCTGGCGCCCGCGCCGCCCGGGGCGGATGCCGACCGGGTCGAATGCGATGGGGTCGACGGCCCCAACCTGGCCGAGCGCGCGCTCGAGACGTTCCGCCGCGCGACGGGCTGGAGCGCTCCCCCCCAGCGCCTGACCATCGACAAGCGCATCCCGGTGGCGGCCGGCCTGGGCGGAGGGTCGGCCGACGCCGCGGCGGCCCTGCGCCTGGCCGCCCGCGCGGCCGGCGGGAACGCCGCCGAGATCGCGGCGGGCCTCGCCCCGACCCTGGGCGCCGACGTGCCCGCCCAGCTCGAACCCGGCGCCGTCCTGGTCACCGGGGCGGGCGAGCTCGTGAGACGCCTCCCGACGCCCCCGACCGCCGGCCTGCTGGTCGTCCCCCTGCCCCACCGGCTCTCCACCGCGAGCGTGTTCGCGGAGGCCGACCGGATGGGGCTTCCTCGCGGGCGAGACCACCTGGCGGCGCGCCTGGCGCAGCTCGAGGCCGCCATGGAGGACGGCGGGTTGCCGCTGGGGCTGATCGGTAACGACCTCGAGCCGGCGGCGCGCGCCCTGTGCTCGGCGATCGACCCGGCGCTTGACGCGGTGCGCGAGGCCGGCCCCGCGGTGGCACTGGTCACCGGGTCGGGCCCGACCGTCGTCGGGGTGTACCCGGGAGCCGACGGTCCCGGCCGCGCCCGGCATGCGGCCGAGAGCCTGGCCGGCAGGTTCCCCGGGGCGTGCGCCCCGGCGCCCGTGGACGCCCGCTTCGGGGTTCCCGAGCCCGTCCCCGTCTCGGCATGACGGGCGCGGCGGAGGCGTCCGCCTTGCTGGCCGCGGTCAGGCCGGGGCCGCTCACCGTCGCCGTCGCGCTGAGCGCCTTCACCGCGTGGCGATGGCGGCGCCTGTCCACCGAGAACCGGGTGCTGGCGGTGGTGGCCGCCGCCGCCCTGGCGGTTTACGGCAGCGGCGTCGTGCACCCGCCCAACCTCGAGACGGTGATCCGCAAGATAGGCAGCACGCTGGGCCCCTACACCTATGCCCTGGTGGGAGTGATGGCCTTCCTGGAGACCGGGGCGTTCATCGGGCTGGTGGCCCCGGGCGAGTTCACGGTCATGTTCGGCGGCGTGGTGGCCGCTCAGGGGGAGATCAGCATCGTGGTGCTGATCGGCCTGGTGTGGGCGTGCGCCGTGGCGGGCGACACCACCTCGTTCGTCCTCGGCCGCAAGCTCGGACGCGAATTCCTGCTCCGGCATGGTCCGAGGGTCAAGATCACCCGCCCGCGGCTGGAGCAGGTCGAGGAGTTCTTCGAGCGCCACGGCGGCAAGACGATCCTGTTCGGGCGCTTCATCGGCCTGGTCCGCGCGCTGGCGCCGTTCATCGCCGGCGCCTCGCGCCTGCGCTTCAGGCGCTTCATCCCCTACGACGTGGTGAGCGCCGGACTCTGGGCCACCACCTTCTGCCTCGTCGGCTACCTGTTCTGGCAGTCGTTCGACCGGGTGGTGACGATCGCCAAGCAGGGGGCGTTCGCGCTGGGCGCGGTCATCGCGGTCGTGGTGGGCGCGATCGCGCTCTACCGCTACCTGCGGGTGCCGGCCAACCGCGAGCGCGCCAGGGCCTGGATCGACGAGCGGTCGCAGCGCCCGCCGCTGCGCCAGGTCGCGCGGGTCCTGCGGCCGCTGAACGCCCGCGTGATCCAGCCGGTCGCGCGTCGCTCGGCCGGGCCGCTGCGCTTCATGTGGGAGCGGCTCACTCCCGGAGAGCTCGGCCTGGAGCTCACCACGCTGCTGGCCGTGGTGCTGGTCGGGTCATACGTGTTCACCGCGCTGGCCATCGCCGTGGCGGAGGACCAGCGGTTCCTGTTCGACGGGACGGCATTCGACGCCCTGGCCCCGTTTCGCCCCGGCGTCGGGATCGCGGTGGCCAGGGTCGTCACCGTGCTCGGGTCGCCCCAGGTCGTCGGCGCCCTGATCGTCGTGGCGGCGGCATACCTGTTCTGGCGCCGGTGGGCGGTGGAGGCGCTGACCCTGCTGGTCGGCTTCGCGGCGACCTTCGGCGCCGTCCACCTGGCCAAGGCGATCGAGGCCCGGCCGCGCCCGGGCGCCGGCCTGGTCGCGGCCTCGGGCTCGAGCTTCCCGTCGGCCCACGCGGCCTACTCGATCGCGTACGTGGCGATCGTGCTGGCCGTGGGCCGCAGCCTGCAGAGCGCCGTCCACCGGGCGGCCTGGGTGGCCTTCGCGCTGGTGCTCGCGGCGGTCATCGGCCTGACCCGCGTCTACCTGCACGTGCACTACCTGTCGGACGTGGTGGCCGGATGGGCGCTGGGCGCGGCGGTGTTCGGCGCCTGCGGGCTCGTGGCGCTGATCGTCGCCTTCATACGGCAGAATCCACGCGAGTCGTGAACAACACCGCGATCACGTACTTCGTGGCGGCCTTCGCAGGGGTCTTCTCGCTGACCGCCTTCGCCGGCTGGGTCCTCATGCCGGCGTGGTCGGCCTACACCCGGGCGTGGGAGCGCGCCGCGGCGGTGTTCCTGTCGCTGTACGTGCTGGCCTCCTTCGTAGCGGTGGGCTTCGCGATCGGGATCGCGATCATCTACTTCTGGGATCGGATCGCCTAGCGACTTCCCCGACCGCGGCGGACCGCGGGCGCATAGCCTCCGCCGTCATGGACTACGAGCACCTCACCTACGAGCAGGACGGCCACGTCGTGACGCTGGTCTACGCGCGGCCGGAGCAGCACAACGCGATCAACCGGGCCATGGCCGAGGAGCTTCATCACGCCTGGCAGCGCTTCCGCGATGACGACGACGCGTTCGTGCTGGTCATCACCGGCGCCGGCGAGACGACCTTCTGCGCCGGTTGGGACCTCTCTGAGGCCGCGGCGCTGGAGGACGTCGGGGACTTCGACCGCTTCCGCGCCGGCCTCTACAACGACCCGGGTCCCTGCGGCTACACCCGCCGGGTCGACGTGTTCAAGCCGGTGATCGCCGCGGTCAACGGCTACGCGTTCGCCGCCGGGCTGGAGACCGCCCTGCTGGCCGACATCCGGATCGCCGCCGACAACGCCGAGTTCGGCGCGCTGGAGCGCCGCTGGAACATCGTGGGAGGTGACGGCCTGACCGCGCGCCTTCCGCTGGTGGTGGGCTTCGCCAGGGCGATGGAGCTGATCATCACCGGGCGGCGGATCGACGCGCGCGAGGCGGAGCGCATCGGGCTGGTCAACGAGGTGGTGCCCCGCGGGGCGGCGCTGGCCCGCGCGCGCGAGCTGGCCCACGAGATCGCGGGGCTGCCCCAGGGCGCGATCCGCTCCGACAAGGAGTGCGTCCTGCGGGGAGTGGGGCGCACGCTGGAGGAGCGCCTGCGCATCGAGGCCGAGATGGTGGTCTCGATGTTCATGCGGCGCGACTCGCACCGGGTCGGCGCGGCCGCGTTCAAGGCGGGAGAGGCGCCGCGCTGGGAGCACCACGGGCTCTGACCGGACCCGCGCGGCCGTACACTGTCGCCATGTCCTCGCCGGCGCGGCGCGTGCGTGACACCGCGCCAGCCCACGCGGCGCCGGAGGAGTCGGAGCTCGGCGCGCTCGAGGAGGTCTCCACCGCCGTGGAGTCCGGCGCGGGCCTGCCCGAGGTGGTCCGAGCGGCGGCTCGGGCGCTCGACGCCAGCCTGCTTCTGTGCGACCCGGGGGGTGCGGTGCTGGCGGTCGCGGCCCGCTCCAAGGCGGACGAGGCCTCGCTGGCCGACGTCGGCGCCGGGGTCCAGACGATCGAGCTGCGCCTGCGCGACGACCTCGTGGGCCGTCTGCGGATGCGGCCGCGCTCGGGGACGCCGTCGCCGGCGCTGCTGTCGGTGCTGCGGCCGCTCCTCGCCGGCGAGGCCGATCGCTCCCGCGCCCCCGGACGCGCCTCCGAGCAGGCGGCGGCCACCTTCCTGCGCGAGCTGCTCGACCAGGAGCTCGCCGATCGCGACGCCGTGGTCTCCCGCGCGCGCGACCTGGGCATCGATGTGCGGCGCGGGGGAAGCCTGATCGCCGCCCGCGCCCATCCCCTCGCGCCCCCGGACGAGGACTGGCGCGCGCGGATGCTGATCGTGAGCGAGCGGGGCGCCCGCGCCGCCGTGACCGGCTCGGTCACCGCGTTGGTGGAGCGCTCCGACGCCCGCGCCGCCGAGGTGCTGGTCCTGGTGCCCGACGCCGACGAGGCGCTCGCCCGGCGCGCGGTGGAGAGCGTGCTGCGGGAGCTGCAGTCCAATCTCCACGGGTTCACCTTCGCGGTCGGCCGCAGCCGGGCCGCCGACGCCCCGCACAAGCTGCACCGCGCCGCCCACGAGGCGCTGTTGGCCGCGACGGTGGCGGAGTCCGACCCCGACCACGACGTGGTCGCCTTCGGCGGGCTCGGCGCCTACCAGCTGCTGCTATCGGTCATGATCGACGACCCCAGCGAGATCCAGCGCTTCTACGCCGACACCGTTGAGCCGCTGGTGGCCTACGACGAGCAGTACGAGACCGGCCTGGTGCCCACGTTGGAGACCTTCCTGGAATGCGACGGCAACGTGGCTCAGTCCGCCCAGCGGCTCTACACCCACCGCCACACGATCCGCTACCGGCTCGAGCGAGTGCGCGAGCTCTCGAGCCTCGACGTCGGATCGAGCGAGGGGCGGGAGAAGCTGTCGCTCGGCCTCAAGGCGATGCGGGTGCTGGGGATCGCGACCCCGCGCGGCCCGGCCACGGAGTCGGGCGCCGAGGCCGGGCGGGTTCCGGGGCGCCACGAGCCGAGGTGACCGGCGGTCGCCACCCCGCGCCGGCCAGCGCAGGCGGGTTCGGCGCCATCGCCGGACGCTCGTAGGATTCCCCCGCCATGGTGCTCGGAATCCTCACCGGGTCCGGGACCCACTCGCTACCCGGCGTGGAGGTCGAGGCCGAGGAGGAGGTGGACACGCCGTACGGTGCCGCGCCGATCACCCGGGGCGAGTTCGCGGGCGTGGGCGTCCTGCACGTCTCACGCCACGGCGAGGGCCACGTGCACCTGTCCAACCACGTCAACCACCGGGCCAACCTGTTCGCGCTCAAGCGGCTGGGCGCGGACTGCGCGATCGGGTGCACCGCGTGCGGCGCCGTGGACGGCGACATCGCCCTCGGGAGCCTGGTGTTCTTCGACGACCTGCACTTCCCGGTCAACCGGCTGTCCGACGGGTCGCTGTGCACTTTCTACGACCGCCCCGGCGACCGGCGGCGGGGCCACTGGATCTACGACCGCCCGTTCTGCGAGCCGTTGCGGCGGGCGCTGGTGGCCGGCGCGGCGAAGGCGGGCGTGGAGGGGCGCGACGGCGGGTGCTACGGGCACGTCGACGGCCCCCGGTTCAACAGCCGCGCCGAGATCGCGGCGCTGGCCGCCGCCGGCGTCACGGCAGTGAGCCAGACCGCCGGCGCCGAGACCGTCCTGGCCGGCGAGCTCGAGCTGCCCTACGCGCTCATGGGCTTCGCCACCGACTACGCGAACGGGGTCAAGCCGATCGGGACGCCGGTGGACGAGCTCATCGCGCTGATGGCGCAGAGCGGCGCGCGCTTCGCCGCCGTGATCGCCGCGGCGCTCCCTGCGCTCGACGGGACGGCGCTGCCCCCTCCCGGGGTCGTCTACCGCTTCGACGACTAGCCGCCCGGGAGCCCGGGCGGGTGCGGCCACCGGACCGCGGGGGAGCTGGGGGGCAGGGAATCGAACCCCGGTCCCTGGGACCAAAACCCAGTGTCTTGACCAACTAGACCACCCCCCAAAGACGTCGGGCCCACCCATAGTAGGCGCCGCCTGGACGCCGATCGCGACTCGAGCCCGCCGGCGCCGGCCGGACGGCGGAGGACGCGGCGCCCATCACGGCTAGCATCCGGCGGGTGAAACCACCCACGGTCGTGATTCTCGCCGCCGGGCAGGGAACGCGCATGCGTTCCGCCACCCCCAAGGTGCTCCATCAGATCTGCGGCCGGCCGATGGTCGAATGGGCGATCCAGGCCGCGCTGGACTCGGGGGCTGGGCGAGTCGTGGTGGTGGACGGTCGCGACCGCGTGCTCGAGGGCCACCTTCCCGAGGGCGTGACGCTGGCTGTGCAGGAAGAGCCGCTGGGGACGGGTGACGCCGTCCGGGCGGCCGCCGGGCACATCGACCGCGGCGCCCCCGTGGTGGTCCTGGCCGGCGACGCGCCCCTGGTCACGGGGGAGGTCATCTCGGCGCTCTCGGCCGCACACGCCGGTCAGGGCGCGGCGGCCACCATGGCCACCATGGAGCTGGAGTCGCCGGACAGCTACGGGCGCGTGGTCCGGGCGCCCGATGGTTCGGTCGAGCGGGTGGTGGAGACCAAGCGCGCGGACGACGCGACCGGCGCCGAGCTGGCCATCCGGGAGGTCAATACCGGGCTGTTCGCCTTCGACGCCGAGGCGCTCGTCGACGCCCTGGCCCACCTGAAGGCGGACAACGCCCAGGGCGAGTACTACCTGCCAGACGTGATCCCGGTGCTGCGGGGCGGCGGTCGGGTGGTGGCGGCGTTCACGGTCGACGACCCGTCGCTGCTGCTGGGCGTCAACGACCGGGCCGACCTCGCCGCGGTGCGAGCCCTGGTCCAAGATCGCATCCACGAGGGACACATGAGGGCCGGCGTCACGATCGTGGACCCGGCGAGCACGGTCATCGACGCCGAAGTGGAGCTCGGCACCGACACCGTCGTCGAGCCGTCCTCGTTCCTGCGCGGGCGCACCCGGGTCGCGGCCCGCTGCCGGGTCGGGCCGCTGACCACGCTGATCGACTCCGACCTCGGCCAGGACGTCGTCGTGCCCTACTCCTACCTGGTGGAGTGCAGGGTGGCGGCCGGCGCCACCGTCGGCCCGTTCGCCTACCTGCGGCCGGGCGCGCAGCTCGAGGACGGCGCCAAGGCCGGGACCTTCGTGGAGATCAAGAATTCGCGCATCGGCGCCGGGGCGAAGATCCCGCACCTCTCCTACATCGGCGACGCCGACGTGGGCGAGGGCTCGAACCTGGGGGCTGGGACGATCACCGCCAACTACGACGGCTTCCGCAAGCAGCGCACGCGGATTGGCGCCCGCGTACGCGGCGGGGTCGACACCGCCTTTGTGGCGCCAGTGGAGGTGGGCGACGACGCCTGGACTGCCGCCGGCTCGGTGGTCACCGAGGACGTCCCCGACCGCGCGCTGGCGGTCGCGCGCGCGCGTCAGCGCAACGTGCACGGATACGCCGAGCGCAAGCGACCGGAAGACTCGTGAGCATCGGGATCCGGGCGTAGACTGCGAGGCGAGATGAGCATCGTCGAGCCGCGCCCGGCGCTGCGGTCCAGCCTGGAAATCACCTACGGCAAGCGCCTCATGCTGGTGTCCGGGCGCGCCAACCCCGAGCTCGCCCACAGGATCGCCCGCAAGCTCGACGTGGACGTGGGCGCGGTCACCCTGAGGACCTTCTCCAACGGAGAGGTCTACTGCCGGTACGAGGAGTCGATTCGCGGGGCGGACGTGTTCATCGTCCAGCCGACCTGCGGGAACCCCGCCGCCGGGATCAACGCCAACGACGCGCTGTTGGAGCTGATGCTGATGGTGGACGCGGCGGTGGGGGCCTCGGCCCACCGGGTCATCGCGGTAACCCCGTGGCTGGGCTACTCCCGCCAGGACAAGAAGTCGGCTCCGCGCGAGCCGATCAGCGCCCGCGCGGTGGCGCGGACGCTGGAGGCCATGGGCGTGGATCGGGTGGTGACCATGGATCTGCACTCCGGCCAGATCCAGGGCTTCTTCTCCAAGCCGGTCGACCACATGACCGCCCTGTTCATGCTCACGCAGTACTTCCTCGACCAGGGGCTAAACGACCTGGTCGTCGTGTCGCCGGATGCCGGTCGGGTGAAGCTGGCCCGCAACTTCGCCGCCAAGATCGGAGCCGAGCTTGCGATCCTCAACAAGGAGCGCCCCGCCCAGCAGGTGGCCGAGATCGGCTACGTGATCGGCGACGTCAAGGGCAAGACCGCCGTTCTGGTGGACGACATGATCGACACCGCGGGGACGCTCAAGGCGGCCGCCGAGACGGTGCTCAACGAGGGCGCCGCCCGGGTCTACGCCGCCGCGACCCACGGGCTGTTCTCGGGCGGGGCCTACGAGAAGCTCGCCTCGTCGGGATTCGAGCAGGTGGTGGTCACCGACACGATCCCCCAGCGCGACGGCATGCCCGACAACATCGAGGTGCTCACCTGCGCAGACCTGCTGACCGACTCGATCCGCCGCATCTTCACCGACGACTCGGTGAGCGAGGTGTTCCGCGGCGAGAACCAGCTGTTCTAGCCCGCACCGCGCTACAGAGCCAAATTTCGGCCCCGCGCGACAATCGGCGCGACAATCAGCTCCCGACAGTCCGCTTCAGATAGGCGTCCAGGAGGCTCGCCGCCTCCGCCTCGTTGCCGGGCATGAGGTGCCCATACAGGTCGTAGTCGTCGCGTCTCTGGATTTCATCCGGCCGGAACGGCCGATCGCCGTCGCCGAACACGAGGCCCCGCCCGCCGGTCCGCAGCCGGCGAGCGGCTAGGTGCTCGCGCAGAACCTCGGCGATCGGGATCGAGCTGCGGCCCTTCCGGGTCCGCTGCGATACTCGTCCAGCGACGGGGAGCGATGGTCACCGGCTCGGTCCTGATGCGGCGGAAGCGAAGCCGCAGTTGGGCAACGGCCACTCTCCGACACATCCAGCGCGCCGACGGCTCGCCGCTGCACGCGATCGCTACCAGGGATCCTGGGTCCAGGAGATTGCCACGCAGTTGAAGGTCCTTGACGTCGCCAAATGGACCACCGTCTTTGGAGCCGAGCTGCTGTGGTCGGTGGTCCCTCTGCTCATCCTCCTGAGTTCGCTGGCCAACGAGCGGATCGACGACGAGCTGAGCCGGCATATCGGTGTCACCGGTGAGGGCGTCCACATCATCAGATCTCTG
>DATAEY010000086.1:0-7570 GCA_036257715.1 Solirubrobacteraceae bacterium
CGATCGGCGCAGACCCGGCACGGCTGGATGCGTGGTTGAGCCGGATCGAGGGCTGGAGGGCGAAGTACCCGCTCGGCTACGAGGACTCCGCCGACAACGAGATCAAGCCGCAGTACATGATCCAGGCGCTGTTCGAGGCGACCGGCGGCGACGCGATCGTGACCAGCGATGTCGGCCAGCACCAGATGTGGGCAGCGCAGTACTACGACTTCACCCAGCCGCGCCGCTGGATCAACTCGGGCGGGCTCGGCACTATGGGCTTCGGGCTGCCCGCGGCGATGGGGGCCAAGGTGGGATGCCCCGACGAGCTGGTGTGCTGCTTGGCCGGGGACGGCTCGGTGCAGATGAACATGCAGGAGCTGGCCACCTGTGCCGAGCACGACATCCCGATCAAGGTCTTCATCATGAACAACGGCTACCTGGGCATGGTGCGCCAGTGGCAGGAGCTGTTCTGGGACCGGCGCTACAGCGCGGTGGACATGGGGCGGTTCCCCGACTTCGTCAAGCTGGCCGAGGCCTACGGGGCGACCGGGATGCGCTTCGAGGACAAGCGCACGCTGGTCGGCGACATTCGCGAGGCGATCGCCACCGAGGGCCCGGTGGTAGTGGACGTGCGCGTCACGCGCGAGGAGAACACCTATCCCATGATCCCGGCCGGCCAGCCGGCGCGGGATATGGTGGGCTGAACGGGGGACCGAGGGTGGGCGAGCCAGGGACCAAGGACCTGCTCTCGCTCGAGCAGCTGGAGGCGGCTGGCGGCCTGCGCACCGGCCGCAAGCACACACTGTCGATCCTGGTCGAGAACAAGCCCGGGGTGCTTACCCGGATCGCCGGCCTGTTCGCGCGCCGCGGGTTCAACATCGACACGCTGGCGGTCGGACCGACCGACGACGAGTCCGTCTCGCGGATCACCCTGACGGTGGACGGGGCCAAGCATCCGATCGACCAGGTGACCAAGCAGCTGCACAAGCTGGTCAACGTGCTCAAGATCCGCGACCTCGAGCCCCTGGACGCGGTGTCGCGCGAGCTCGCCCTGTTCAAGGTGGCCGCCGACGGCCCGGCCCGCGGCGAGGTGATGCAGATCGCCAACATCTTCCGCGGCAACGTGGTCGACGTCAGCCGGCGGGCCCTGGTCATCGAGATCACCGGAACCGACGAGAAGATCGTGGCCTTCGAGCAGCTGGTCCGGCCGTTCGGACTCATCGAGATGGTCCGCACCGGCGAGATCGCGATCTCTCGCGGGCGGGGCGAGACCTAGAGCCGGCGGGCCGGCGTCCCGGTGACCCCCTCGCTCGCCAGCGCCAGCGGCCCACGCATCGCAGGCCCCGCGCGCACCGCGCTGGGCGACCGGGTCGAGGCGGCGGTGGCGCGGGCCCGCGCCTCCGGCGCGCCGGTGCTCGCCTCGGTGACCCTGCCGGTCGAGGGCGCCGCTGACCCCGGCGCCGTGGCCTTCGCCTCCCGGCGGCGGAACGAGCCGCTGTTCTGCTTCGAGCAGCCCGACCACGGCGGCGCCGCGCTGGCGGCACTGGGAAGCGCGCTGGCCTTCGAGGGATCGGGGCCGACGCGCTTCTCCCAGGTCGCCGACGGCTGGCGCGCCGCCGCCGCCGCCGCCGTGGCGGGGCCGGCCGAGGGCCCACCGGGCGCCGGCCTGGTGACGGTCGGCGGCTTCGGCTTCGCGCCCCAGCCCGGGGGCGCCCCGGGGTGGGAGGGCTTCCCGCCCGCCGCCCTCAACGTGCCGGAGGTCGCCCTGGCCCGGCGGGGCGGCGACGTCCGGCTCACCCTGACCGCCCTGGTGGCCCCCGACGATGTCTCCTCCGAAGTGGTCGCCGGGCTCGAGGCACGCGCGGCGGAGCTGCGCACGAGGGCCCTGCCGCTGCCCGACCCGGCCCCCGCGGTGCGCAGCCGGGTGATCGGAGCCATGCCCCCGGAGCACTACGAGTCGGCGGTCGCCCGCGCAGTCGAGCGCATCCGGGCGGGTGATCTGGAGAAGGTCGTCCTGGCTCGCGAGGTGGACGTGCACGCCGCCGGCGCCCACGACCCGGCGGCGGCGTTCGGGGTGTTGCGGGAGGCGTTCCCCGCCTGCTACTCGTTCTGCGTGGCCCGGGGCGGCGCGGCGTTCCTGGGCGCATCGCCGGAGCTGCTCGTCCGGCGCGAGGGGCAGAGGGCCAGCACGGTGGCCCTGGCCGGCTCGATCCGGCGCAGCGCCGACCCGGCGGTCGACGGCCATCTCGGCGAGCAGCTGCTGCGAAGCGCCAAGGATCGCGAGGAGCACGCGATCGTGGCGCGGCGCATCGAGCGAACGTTGAGCGCGCACGCGGTGTGGGTGGCCGCCGCGCCCGAGCCCGAGCTGGTGAGGATGGCCAATGTGCAGCACCTCGGAACCCCGATCCGGGCGCAGCTGGCCGAGCCGAGGGGAGCGCTGGACCTGGTTGGGATGCTGCATCCCACGCCGGCGGTGGGCGGCGAGCCGCGCGACGTCGCGCTGCGCCTGATACCGGCGCTGGAGGGGATGGACCGCGGCTGGTACGCGGGCGCGATCGGCTGGAGCGACGCCGCCGAGGACGGCGAGTTCTGCGTCGGCCTGCGCTGCGCGTTGCTGGACGGCCGGCTCGCCCGCTGCTACGCCGGGGTCGGCGTGGTGCGCGACTCCGATCCGGCGGCCGAGCTGGCCGAGACCGAGGTCAAGCTCGAGGCCCTGCTTCCAATCCTCGCCACGTGAGGCGGGCGAGGCCAGACAGCCGCTGGCCCGCCCAACTTCGGCGTCCCTCCCGCGTTCTAGCCAGCGGGAGACCCCAACGTCCAGACGCCCCCCTTCACGCTGGCCATCGCCCTGCCGACCTCCGGCGCGGCCGGGAGGCTCGGCGGCGGCCTGACGGCATGGCGCGCTCGCCACGGCCCCTGGCCGGCGATGGCCAGGGCGGACGCGGGGTGACGCCGCCGCCGGCCGGCCGTACGGCGGCACGGATCGATCGGCCTGAGCTCCAAGGCCCGTGAGCGACTCGGCGGAAACCATCCCCGCACCGGCCGCGAAGCCCGGGCCGCCCGACGACTCGACCACGATGGCGATGGAGCGCCCGCCCGCGCGGCTGGAGCCGGTCGGCAAGTTCCTGTGCCGGGGCGGGGTCAAGACGCCGGTGCGAGGGGTGACCTACGGGCCGTTCACGCCCACCGACGCGTCGGCGGACGGCTTCGACCCGCGGGTCGCAGACCGCGACCTCTCGGCCATGGCGGCGGCCGGCTTCAACGCCGTGCGCGTCTACTCGGTGCCGCCCGCGTGGCTGCTCGATGCCGCCATGCGCCACGGTGTGGCGGTGATGGTCGGGATGCCGTGGGAGCAGCACGTCACCTTCCTGGACGATCGACGCCGCGCGCGCGACATCGAGGAGCGGGTGCGAGCGGGCGTGCGGGCGTGCGCCGGTCACCCGGCCGTCCTCTGCTACGCGATCGGCAACGAGATCCCGGCTCCGATCGTCCGCTGGCACGGCCGCCGCAGGATCGAGCGCTACCTCGAGCGCCTGTACCACGCCGTCAAGGAGGAGGACCCCGAGGGCGCGGTGACTTACGTGAACTTCCCGTCCACGGAGTACCTCAACCTGCCGTTCCTGGACCTCCTCAGCTTCAACGTCTACCTCGAGGACCGCGCCTCGCTGAGCGCCTATCTCGCCCGCCTTCAAAACCTGGCCGGGGCCCTGCCGCTGGTCATGACCGAGCTCGGCCTGGACAGCCGCCGCCACGGCGAGGACGTCCAGGCGCGGACGCTGGAGTGGCAGGTGCGTGAGGCCCTGGACGCCGGGTGCGCCGGCGCCTTCGTGTTCTCGTGGACGGACGACTGGCATCGCGGCGGTCACGAGATCCGCGACTGGCAGTTCGGCCTGACCACCCGCGAGCGGCGGCCCAAGCCCGCGCTGGAGGCGGTGGCCCGCGCGCTTCGGGAGGGTCCGACGCGGCCGTCCGACCCGCCGAGCGTGTCGGTGATCGTCTGCACGCACAACGATGCCGCGACCCTGGGGGAATGCCTTGCCGGAGTTGAGGGCCTGCGCTACGCGCGCTTCGAGGCGGTCGTGGTGGACGACGGCTCGACCGACTCCACCCCCGAGGTCGCCCGAAGCCACGACGTGCGCCTGATCATCACCGACCACCAGGGGCTGGCCAGCGCCCGCAACGTGGGGCTGGCCGCCGCCGGCGGGGAGATCGTGGTCTACGTCGATGCCGACGCGCGGCCCGACCCGGACTGGCTCACCCATCTGGCCCACCGCTTCACGACCACCGGAGATGTCGGAGTCGGTGGGCCCAACCTGCCCTGGCCCGGCGCAACCGGCGTGGCCCGCGCGGTGGCCGACGCCCCGGGCGCACCCACCCACGTGCTCGTCTCGGACACCGAGGCGGAGCACATCCCCGGCTGCAACATGGCCTTCCGCCGAGACACCCTCGAGGCGGTCGGCGGGTTCGACCCCCGCTTCCATGCCGCCGGCGACGACGTGGACGTCTGCTGGCGGTTGGCGGAGCGCGGCCTGCATCTGGGCTTCAGGGCCGGCGCGGTGGTGTGGCATCACCGGCGCGACTCGGTGCGCGCCTACCTCCGCCAGCAGCGCGGCTACGGCGAGGCGGAGGGCCTGCTGGAGCGAAAATGGCCGCAGAAGTACAGCCCGGCCGGGCACCCGACCTGGCACGGGCGGGTGTACGGGAGCGGGGCGGCCGAGTTCCATGGCCAGCGGCGCTGGCGCGTCTACCACGGGATCTGGGGGTCCAGCGCGTTCCAGTCGGTCTACCGGCCGGCCAACGGCGCCCTGGCGGCGCTGCCCCTGATGCCGGAGTTCTACCTGGTGATCGCCGCGCTGCTGGCGCTCTCGCTGGGAGCCCTGGCCTGGGAGCCGCTGCTCGCCGCCGTGCCGCTGTTGGCGATGGCGGTCACCGCGGTCCTGGTCGACGCCGCCCTGGGAGCGGCCCGGTCCACCGTGGTGCGGACGGCCCCCTCCGGGCTCGTCCGGCTGCGCGCGGCGGGCCTGGTCGGGCTGCTGTACGTCCTGCAGCCGCTGGCCCGGCTGTACGGCCGCGTGCGGGTCGGCCTCACGCCGCTGCGGGGCCGCGGGCCCCGCCGTCTCTGCTTGCCTCGAACCCGTGAGCTGGCGGTGTGGAGCGAGCGCTGGTCCTCGCCGGAATCGCGGCTGGAGGCGATCGAGCGTCGGCTGGTCGCCAGTGGAGCGGCCGTGCGGCGAGGCGGGCCTTACGCCCGGTGGGACCTGGAGATGCCGAGCGGCCCGCTGGGAGCGACCCGGCTGCGGATGGCGGTAGAAGAGCACGGCGGCGGGCGCCAGCTGGTCCGGTGTCGCCAGTGGCCGAGACCGAGCCGGGCCGGGCTGGTGGTCGGGCTCGTCCTCGCAGGACTTTCGGCGGCGGCGGTCCTGGACCGGGCGTGGGTGGTCGCTGGCATCCTGGCCGCTGCTGCACTCGTCATCATGGTCCGCATTGCCCAGGAATGCGCGGCCTCGAGCGCAGCATTGACCTCGGCGACGAAGCCAAGCAGCCTCGCCTCGACACAGGACCGTCGATGACCGCCGACGGGGACACGGCCCCCGGTCACCCCAACGTCAGGCTGGTGCGCCGCCTACTGGGCGAGGTCCGGCCGCATCGGCGGCGCCTGCTCGGATTGTTGTTCCTGGAGCTGGCCGCAGTCCCGATCATGCTGCTGGGCCCCGTCCCGCTCAAGATTGCGGTGGACAGCGTGCTGGGGTCCCACCCGTTATCGCAGCCCGTCCAGGCGGTCCTTCCGCCCGTCATCGTTGATTCCAAGCTCGGGATTCTGCTCCTGGCGGCGGTGCTGCAGGTGCTGATCGTGTGCCTCAATCAGCTACAGGCAGCCACTGCGTACGTGCTCCAAGTAGCCACCGGCGAGCGGCTGACGCTGGCTTTCAGGGCGCGCCTCTTCGCCCATGCACAGAGGCTCTCGCTCTCGTTTCACGACCGCCGAGGCACATCCGACTCGATTTTCCGGATCCAGTGGGACGCGGAGGCCCTGAAGGACATCGTCCAGGCGGCGTTCCCCTTCGTCTCGTCCGTGGTGATGGTCGTAGCGGCCGTGTACGTGACGGTGCGAATCGATTGGCACCTCGCGCTCGTAGCGGTCGCGGTGGTGCCGATCCTGCTCGTCCTCGCCCGCCGATACCAGAAGCGGATTCGCCCTCGCTACACGCGGCTGAAGGAGCTCGAGAGCGGCGCTCTCGGAGTCGTCCAGGAGGTCCTGACCACCGTCCGGGTCGTGAAGGCGTTCGGCCGGGAGGACCGCGAGCACGGCCGCTTCATGGCGCGCGCAGGCGCCGGCGCACGTGCGCGCGTTCGCATCGCTCGCGCGGAGGGCCGGTTCGGCCTCTTGGTCAACCTCACCACCGGGCTGGGCACCGCCGCGGTCCTGTTCATCGGAGTCCGCAACGTGCAAGCCGGTGAACTCACCGTGGGTGAGCTGCTCATAGTCATGAACTACCTGATCCAGCTCTACAACCCACTTGAGAACATCACGAAGAAGGTCGCCGACCTCCAGTCGGGACTGGCCAGCGCCCAGCGGGCGTTCGAGCTGATCGACGAGGCCCCGGAGGTCCTCGATCCGCCGCATGCGCGCAGGCTGCGGCGTGCTCGCGGAGCGATCGAGTTCCGGAACGTCTGGTTCGCCTATGACCGGGGGCACCCGGTGCTCCGCCACATCTCGTTCTCGGTCGATCCGGGCACCCGACTGGCGCTGGTGGGCGAGACCGGGGCGGGAAAGACCACGGTGACGAGCCTGATGACGCGCTTCTACGACCCGGACGAGGGCCAGATACTGCTCGACGGCGTAGATATTCGGGAACTCCGAGTGGCCGACCTGCGGCAGCAGTTTGGGATCGTGCTCCAAGAGCCGGTCCTGTTCTCCACCAGCGTCGCGGAGAACATCGCCTACGCCGACCCGCGCGCGGATGCCGGGGCGTTATCGGCCGCCGCGAAGGCGGCGAACGCGCACGACTTCATCACCGCACTGCCCGACGGCTACGAGACCGTCGTGGGCGAGCGAGGGATGCGGCTCTCGGGGGGCGAACGCCAGCGGATCGCGCTGGCCCGGGCGTTTCTCAAGGACGCGCCGATCCTCATCCTCGACGAGCCAACCAGCTCCGTCGACGTCAACACGGAAGCCGCGATTCTGGACGCGATGCAAAGGCTCATGGAGGGCCGCACGACCTTTCTCATCGCCCACCGCCCGAGCGCGCTGATCGTGTGCGATGCTCGCATCCAGTTGGCGCACGGAAGGGTCGTGGATGCGACCGGCATCCACGACCCGCTGCCCGCGAGGGGATGACCGCCGCTTCCGAGCGGATCGTCGTCACCGGCCTGATCGCCCGATATCCCCTAGGCGGGCTGACCTGGCACTACCTACAGTACGTCGTCGGCCTTGCCCAGCTCGGGCACCAGGTCTTCTACCTAGAGGACAGCGGGGGTTGGCCGTACAACCCCGTAGACGGAGGCACCGGGCTCGGTTGTGAGTTCAACGTCGCCTACCTGAACGACGTCCTCGCCGATTTCGGGCTCGAGCAACACTGGGCGTACT
>DATAEY010000087.1:0-10724 GCA_036257715.1 Solirubrobacteraceae bacterium
GGAACAGGTCGGTCTCCTCGTGCCCGTCGACGAACCCGCTGCTCCCGGGCTCGATGTCGACCAGGCTGGAGTGGATGTGACAGGAGCTGCCGATGTCCTTCTCGGACGGCTTGGCCATGAAGCTGGCGGACAGGCCGTTGAGGTAGGCGATCTCCTTTACCCCGTTCTTGTAGATCGTGTGGCGGTCGCCGGAGGTGACCGCGTCGGCGTAGCGGATGTTGAGCTCGTGCTGGCCGTGCCACGCCTCCCCCTTGGAGAACTCCACCGGGATTCCGGCTCCCTGCATCCCCCGCCGGACCTGGCGCATGAAGCCCTCGTCCCGGGTGGTGGCCAGCACGTGGTAGTCGAGGATGTAGGGGATCGTCGGCGTCAGGTCGCGGTAGCCCTTGGCGTGCGCCTCGTCATAGCTCTCCCGGTACAGGTAGAACTCGAGCTCCGAAGCGAACATCGGGACGAAGCCGAGCTCTCGGGCGCGCTCGTACTGGGCGATCAGGACCTGCCTGGGGGACGCGACGACCGGCGAGCCGTCCTCCCAGGTCACATCGCAGAGCACCAGGGCGGTGCCCTCCAGCCAGGGGATGCGCCGCAGCGTGGAGAAGTCCGGGACGATCCGGAAGTCGCCGTAGCCGGATTCCCAGTTGGCCATCTCGTAACCGGGCACCGGGTCCATCTCCATGTCCAGCGCGAGCAGGTAGTCGCACCCCTCGATCCCATGATCGACCACGTCCTCGACGAAGTACTCGCCCTGGATGCGCTTGCCGATCAGCCGCCCCTGCATGTCGGTGAAGGCGGTGACGATGGTGTCGATCGTCCCGGTGGCCACCTCCTGGCGCAGCTCCTCGAGCGAGAGCATGCCGCGCACGGTCCCCGGCCCGCCGGGGCGCACCTTGGCGTCCGAACGGGCGACGGCGTCGCCCAGCCGAGTGCTCGATTCCATGCTGCCCTCCTCGCTCGCCGGAAGGACGAGCATATACCGCGGCCTGCGCCGGCCCGCGAAGTCCGCCTGTCGCCGCCGAGCGTAAAGTGTATTTTTGGCTTGCCTTACGTGCCAATGGTGACGGGTGGCCTTGACCATGTCGAGGGCGTGCAGGAGCCCGCCGGGTGACCACCACCGTGGGCATCACCGCGTCGGTCGAGACCATGACGTCGGGTGGCTGGACCGAGCGCACCGCCGGCGTGCCGTTCACGTACGTCCGGGCGGTGCAGAGGGCCGGGGGACGGGCCGTGCTGCTGGTTCCCGACCCCGCCGACGCGGCCGAGCCCCACGGGGCCCTCGACCTGGTGGACGCCCTGGTGGTCTCCGGGGCGGCCGGAGACGTGGACCCGGCTCGATACGGGCAGGCGAGCCATCCGCAGACCACGCCGGTGGAGGCGCCGCGCGACGACTACGAGGTCGCCCTGGTGCACGCCGCCGGGGATCGCGGGCTCCCGGTGCTGGGTATCTGCCGGGGGATGCAGCTGATCAACGTCGCGCGGGGCGGCACCCTGGAGCAGCATCTCGCCGACGTGCTGGAGGCGGACATGCACCGGGGGCGTCCGGGCACGTTCACCGACCACGAGGTGCGCCTCGAGCCGGGGTCGCTGGCGGCGCGCGCCGTCGGCGCCGAGGACCTGACGGTCAAGTCCTACCACCACCAGGGCGTGCAGGAGCTGGGAGAGGGCCTGCGCGCCACCGGGTGGGCGAACGGGGACGGGATCGTGGAGGCGATCGAGGATCCCGGACGGCAGTTCCTCCTCGGCGTGCAGTGGCATCCCGAGGAGGACGAGGCGAGCCGCCTCATCGCCGCGCTGGTCGAGGAGGCGCGGCGGTGATCGAGGTCGTCGAGCCCGCCACCGAGCGGGTTATGGCGCGCCTGCCGCGCGCCGGCGCGCTCGAGACCGATGCCGCGGTCGAGCGTGCGGCGTCGGCGTTCCCGGCGTGGGCGGCGATCGCGCCCGGCGAGCGCTCCCGCCGGCTGCACGGGCTGGCCGAGGCGGTGCAGGCGCGGCGCGAGAAGCTCGCGCGCCTCGAGGCCCGCAACGTCGGCAAGCCGATCTCCGATGCGCGAGCCGAGATGGACATGGTGGTGGAGACGTTTCGCTATTACGCCGCCGGCCCGGAACGCCTCCTGGGGGACACCGTGCCGGTGGCGGGCGGGGCGGCGATGACCTTCCACGAGCCGCTCGGCGTGGTGGGCCTGATCGTGCCCTGGAACTTCCCGCTGGTGATCGCCTCCTGGAAGGTCGCCCCGGCGCTGGCCGCCGGCAACACCGTGGTGCTCAAGCCGGCCGAGCTGACCCCGCTCACCGCGATCGAGCTGGAGCGCATCGCGCTCGAGGCCGGCATCCCGGAGGGGGTGGTCAACGTAGTGGCCGGTCCCGGCAGCGAGTGCGGCCGCCGGCTGGTCGAGCACCCCAAGGTGGCCAAGATCGCCTTCACCGGATCGACCGAGGTGGGCCGCGCAATCGCCGCCGGGGCGGCCGCGACGATCAAGCGGGTGACGCTCGAGCTGGGCGGCAAGTCGGCCAACATCGTGTTCGCCGACTCCGACCTGGAGCAGGCCGCGGCCGCCGCCCCGGGCGCCGTGTTCGCCAACGCCGGCCAGGACTGCTGCGCGCGCTCGCGGATCCTGGTCGAGCGGACGGTCCTCGACCGCTTCATGGAGGCGCTCGAGGAGCGGATCGAGGCCATGCGCGTGGGGGACCCGCTCGACGAAGGCACCGAGATGGGGCCGCTGATCTCGGCGGGTCAGCGCGAGTCGGTGGCCGCGTACGTGGCCGACGACGCGCCGGTGGCGATCCGCGGCCGGGCTCCGGACGGACCGGGATTCTGGCTCGCGCCCACGGTGCTGGCGCCGGTCTCCAACCGGGATCGCGTCGCGCGCGAGGAGATCTTCGGCCCGGTGGCGTGCGTGATCCCGTTCTCCGATGAGGCCGAGGCCGTCGCGATCGCCAACGACACGATCTACGGCCTCTCGGGGTCGATCTGGACCCGCGACGGCGCCCGAGCACTGCGCGTGGCGCGCGCCCTCGAGACCGGGGTCCTGTCGATCAACTCCAACACTTCGGTGCGCGTCTCGACCCCGTTCGGCGGCTTCAAGCAATCGGGACTGGGCCGCGAGCTGGGCCCGTATGCGCTCGAGCACTACACCGAGTGCAAGACGGTCTACTACGCCACCGACGAGCGCCGCTGATGGCGGATCGACTCCGAGACCGGGTGTGCGTGATCACCGGCGCGGCGTCGGGGATCGGCGCCGCCGCCGCCGAGCGATTCGCGGACGAGGGCGCGCGCGTGGTCGGAGTCGACGTGGCCGGCGAGTCGCCGGCCGAGCTCTCCCTCCAGGCCGACATCTCGGACGAGGAGGCGGTGATCGGCGTCTACTCCCGGGTCCGCGAGTCGCTGGGGCGGATCGACGTGCTGTTCAACAACGCCGGCATCAACCCGACCGACGACGGATCGGTGCTCGAGACGTCGCTGGAGACCTGGCAGCGGGTCCAGGACGTCAACCTGCGCAGCGTCTTCGTGTGCTGCAAGCACGGCATCCCGCACCTGCTCGAGTCCGGCGGCGGGTCGGTGATCAACACCGCGTCGTTCGTGGCGATGATGGGCGCCGCAACCTCGCAGATCTCGTACACCGCGTCCAAGGGAGGAGTGATCGCCCTCTCGCGCGAGCTCGGGGTCGAGTTCGCCCGTCGGGGCGTGCGGGTCAACGCGCTGTGCCCCGGACCGGTGGCCACCCCCCTCCTGATGGAGCTGTTCGCCTCCGACCCCGTGCAGGCGGCGCGCCGGCTGATCCACCTGCCGATGGGCCGCTTCGCCGAGCCCGCCGAGGTCGCCGGCGCGGCCCTGTTCCTGGCCAGCGACGACTCCTCATACGTCACCGCCTCGGCGTTCATGGTCGACGGGGGCCTGTCGGGCGCCTACATCACGCCCGATCAGCTGCGGTAGCGTCCGCGCGACCGGGCGGCCCGCCCGGGCGACCGAGACGAGGAGGCAGAGCATGGGGTTTGGCAGCAGCGGCAGGCGCCGGTCGATCGCCGGCGGCGCGCTCGCGTCGACGGTCCTGGCCGCGGCCGGATGCGGCGGCGGGCCGACCGCCGGCGGGGCGCCCAAGATCGCACTGCTGCTGCCCGAGACCAAGACGACCCGCTACGAGGAGCAGGATCGACCCAACTTCGAGCGGCGGGTCAGGCAGCTGTGCCCGCGCTGCCAGGTGATCTACGCCAATGCCGACCAGGACCCGGCCAAGCAGCAGCAGCAAGCCGAGGCGGCGATCACCCAGGGCGCGAAGGTGCTCGTGCTCGACGCCGTCGACGTCGAGTCCGCCGCCGGCATCGTCCAGCGCGCCAAGCGCGCCAAGGTGCCGGTGATCAGCTACGGCCGCCTGGTCGCCAACGCCGACCTCGACTACTACATATCGATCGATCCGTTCAAGGTCGGCCAGCAGCAGGGGCGGGCGCTGGTCGCCGCGCTCCGGCGCCAGGGCACGGCCAGGCCCTCGGTGGTGATGATCAACGGAGCTCCGACCGACAGCAACGCCGGCCCTTACAAGAAGGGCGCCCGCAGCGTGCTGCAGGCGGCCGGTGTGAGGGTGGTTCGCGAGTACGACACCCCCGACTGGAGCCCGGACAAGGCCCAGAAGGAGATGGAGCAGGCCATCACCGCCGTCGGCAAGGACGGCTTCGACGGCGTCTACGTCGCCAACGACGGCATGGCCGGGGGCGCGATCGCCGCCATGAAGGGGGCGCAGATCGACCCCGCCCGCCGTCCGGTCACCGGCCAGGACGCCGAGGCGGCCGCGATCCAGCGAATCCTGCTCGGACAGCAGCTGATGACCGTCTACCAGCCGATCAAGCGCATCGCCCAGATCGCCGCCGACCTGGCGGTCCCGATCGCCAACGGCAAGCGCCCGCCGGACATCGCCAGGGCGAGGGTCAACAACGGGCGTGAGGACGTCCCATCCGTGCTCCTGGACACCCTGGTCGTGACACGGGGCAACATCAAGGACACGGTGATCGCCGACCGGTTCCTGACCCCTCAGCAGATCTGCCGCGGGGAGTACTCGCAGCCGTGCCGAAACGCGGGGATCGCCTGAGATGTCGTTCCCCGAAGTGGAGCTGGTCCGGCGGTCGTTCGACGCCTTTGCCCGCGGCGACGTCGACGCGCTGCTGTAGCTGCTGGACCCGGCCGTCGAGGTCAGGTCGCTGCTCACCGAGGCGGAGCGGCCCGCGTACCAGGCCCATCGCGGCGTGAGGAAGTGGTTCGCCGCCGTCCTGGACGTCTTCCCGGACTGGCACCCGCGGCCGGGCCGGCAGGATCGTGTCGTTCGGCTTCTTCCGGACCGAGGCCGACGCCATCGAGGCGCTGGGCTGGACCCGGCATGCGTCGGACGCGACGCCTAGCCTCGCGCGAACGCCTCGATCCCGTCCACGACCGTACGCGCCACGCGCAGGTCATCGTCGAGCACGGCGACATCGGCCGTGCCGCCCTCCCGCAACACTCCGAGGTCCGGTCGGCCCACGAGCCGGGCCGGGACCGCGGCGGCGGCCTCCACGGCGTCGGCGAGGGAGGCGCCCATCCCCAGCAGGTTGCGCACGGCCTGATCCATCGCCACCAGGCTGCCGGCCAGCGTGCCGTCGGCTAACCGGGCGGCGCCGTGCGCCACCCGGACCGCGACCTCTCCCAGGCGGTAGTCACCGGGCCCGAGCCCGGTGGCCTCGATCGCGTCGGTGACCAGGCAGAAGCGCCCCCGTGCCGCGAGGAAGGTGGCGTAGGCGGTCTCCGGGGCGAGGTGGACGTGATCCACGATCGCCTGCACGGTCACGTCGGGGCGGGCCAGGGCCACCCCGCCCAGCCCCGGGTCGCGCGGGCGCCAGCCGCGGTGGGCGTTGTGCACGTGGGTGACCGCCGCTGCGCCGCGATCGAACGCGGCATGGGCGGCGGCGGCGTCGGCGTCGCTGTGCCCGCAGGACACCACCACCCCGTGGCCGGTCAGCGCTTCGATCGCCTCCAGTGCGCCGGGCAGCTCGGGGGCGAGCGTCATCATCCGGACCGGGCCGGCGCACAGGCGACGCGCTAGCCGAGGCTCCGGGTCCCTCAGGTGCGCCGGATCGTGCGCGCCGGCCCAGCCGGGGGAGAGAAAGGGGCCCTCGAGGTGGACGCCGAGCGCGCGCGGCGCCAGCCGGCCCTCGAGGCCGGCGACGGTCGCGATCGCCTCGCCATAGGCGTCCAGCGGGCTGGAGACGAACGTGGGCAGGAAGGCGGTAACCCCGGTCGCCGCCAGCGCCTTGGCGGCGCGGCGATAGGCCTCGGGGTCGGCGGCCACGAAGTCGACTCCGGCGAACCCGTTGACATGGATGTCCACGAACCCGGGGACCGCGATCCCCGCGGGCCCGGGCGGGCGCACGCCCAGCCTGGCGATCCGCTCCCCCTCGATCTCCACGTCGCCTTCGACCACCGTCCCCTCGGCCAGGGCCGCGCGGACGCCGAGTCGCATCGGGTTGCCCGGCGGCACGGCTCAGCGCAGGACGCGGGCCTCGTAGCCCTCGTCGCGCAGCCCGGCCAGCACCTGGTCGGCATGATCGGGCCCGCGGGTCTCCATCACCAGCTCGACCGCCGTCTCGCGCACGTGCAGGTCGAGTCCCTCGCGCACGTGCGAGACGTCCACCAGGTTGGCGCCGGCGGCGGCCACGCAGGACAGCAGCGCCGCCAGCCCGCCCGGGCGGTCGGGGACGCGGGAGAGGACGACCAGCCGTCTTCCGACGCTGCTCTCGTGGCGGCGCACCACCCCGGCGAGCACGCCGGGATCGACGTTGCCGCCCGACAGCACCGCCACCGTCGGCCCGCGCGCGGCCGGCGCCACCACCTCGCCCAGGAGCGCCGCCACGCCCACCGCCCCGGCGCCCTCGACCACCAGCTTGGCGCGCTCGAGCAGCAGGACCATGGCCTCGGCCACGTCGTCCTCGGACACCACCTCGACGCCGTCCAGCCAGCGCTCGATCAGCTCCAGCGTGAGCTCGCCGGGCCGCTTGATCGCGATCCCGTCGGCGATCGTCGCGCCGACCTGCATCTCGACCGGGCGGCCCCGGCGCAGCGACTCGCGCACCGCGGGGGAGGCCTCGACCTGGACTCCAACCACCTCGATGCGGGGGTCGCGTTCCTTGACGGCGATGGCGACTCCGCTCGCCAGGCCCCCGCCCCCCACCGGGACCACCACCTTCGCCAGGTCGGGCACGTCGTCGAGCAGCTCGAGTCCCAGCGTGGCTTGTCCGGCGACCACCACCGGGTCGTCGAATGGGTGGATGAAGGCCAGACCATGGCGCTCCGCGTGCTCTCGCGCGGCGGCCACGCTGTCGTCGACCGACCCTTCCACCACCCGCAGGGTCGCTCCCAGCTCGGCGGCCGAGTCGGTCTTGGCGATCGAGGCGTCGGCGGGCATGAACACCTCGCAGGCCAGGCCCCGGGCGCGGGCGGCATAGGCCACGGCTTGGGCGTGGTTTCCCGCGCTGCCTGCCACCACGCCCTCGACATGCCGATCCCCGAGCGACCCGATCTTGGCCAACGCGCCGCGCAGCTTGAACGACCCGGTGCGCTGGAGATTCTCGGCCTTGAGCAGCACGGTCCCGCCGGCGGCGCGCGAGATCGTGCCCGAGGAGAGGACCGGCGTGTGGACGACCACGCCGGCACCCGCCTCGCGCGCGCGACGCACGTCCTGGAGTGTGGGATGGCCGTCGGCCACCCGGCAATGATCCCGCTCTCAGGCGGGCAGGGCGACGACCGCGTCGATGCCCACGCGCGCCCCCCGGGGCAGCCAGTTGACCCCGACCATGGTGCGCGCGGGCGGGTCGGAGGGGAAGAACCCGGCGTAGGCCCGGTTGACCGCCTCGAACGCGTCGGGGTCGGTGACGTACACGGTCAGCCTCACCGCGTCGCGCAGCTCGGCGCCGGCCGCGGCGCAGACCGCGCCGAGATTCTCCAGGCAGCGGACGGTCTGCTCGGCGTGGGCGCCCCCGACCAGCTCGCCCGACTCTGGATCGAGGGGAATCTGGCCGGAGCAGAACAGCAGCCCCCCGGCGCGGATGGCGTGCGCGTACGGGCCGGCGGCGGCGGGCGCCCCGACGGCGGTGACCGGCTCTCGGTGCTGGGCCATGTGACGGCACCCTAGCGGCCGGCTGTCCGGCCCCGCCGTTCGGCCCGGCAGGCGGCGGGTAGCCTCTGGGTCATGCCCAACCGCCTCTCCGGCGAGACCTCGCCGTACCTCCTGCAGCACAAGGACAATCCGGTCGACTGGCGCCCGTGGGGGCCCGAGGCGCTGGCCGAGGCCCGCGAGCGCGACGTCCCACTGCTGGTCTCGATCGGCTACTCCGCTTGCCACTGGTGCCACGTCATGGAGCGCGAGTCCTTCGAGGACCCCGAGGTCGCTGCGCTGATGAACCCGCGCTTCGTGTGCGTGAAGGTGGACCGCGAGGAGCGGCCGGACGTAGACGCGATCTACATGGACGCCGTGCAGGCCATGACCGGCCACGGCGGCTGGCCGCTCAACGCCTTCGTCACCCCGGAGCAGGTCCCGTTCTACGCGGGCACGTATTTCCCGCCGCAGCCGCGCCCCGGGATGCCGAGCTGGCGCCAGGTCCTGGAGGCGGTGTCGGACGCCTGGGAGAGCCGGCGCGGCGAGATCCGCGCCGGCGCCGGGCGCATCGTCGAGCGCCTGGCGGGGGCCGCGACGCTCGCGCCGTCGACCGACCCCATCGACCCGCGCTCGCTGGAGGCCGCGGTCGCCGTGCTGGGGCAGTCCTACGACGATCGCCACGGCGGGTTCGGCGGCGCCCCGAAGTTCCCGCCCGCGTCGGTGATCGAGTTCCTGCTGGCCCGCGGAGACCGCCGGATGTCGATCGGAACGCTGAAGGCGATGGCCGCCGGCGGCGTCTACGACCAGGTCGGCGGCGGCTTCGCGCGCTACGCGGTGGACGACGTATGGACGGTGCCCCACTTCGAGAAGATGCTCTACGACAACGCCCTGCTCGCGCGCGCCTACCTCCACGGGTTCCAGGCCACAAGCGACCCGGATCTGCGGCGGGTCTGCTGCGAGACGCTCGACTGGGCCCTGCGCGAGATGCGGGGCCCCGAGGGCGGCTTCTTCTCCGCCCTGGACGCCGACTCCGAGGGGGTCGAGGGCAAGTTCTACGTCTGGACGGTGGACGAGCTGCGGGAGGCGCTGGGGCCGGAGCTCGCCGACTCGGCGATCGCCTACTTCGGGGCGACCGAGGCCGGCAACTTCGAGCGCTCCAACGTCCTAACCGCCCGCGGGGCGCCGCCCGAGCGCCTGCCCGAGATCAAGTGCCGGCTGTTCGGCGCCCGGGCCGGGCGCGTCCGGCCGGGCCTCGACGACAAGCGCCTGTGCGCCTGGAACGCGCTCATGGTCAGCGCCCTGGCCGAGGCCGGCGCCGTGCTCGAGCGCGGTGACTACCTCGACTCCGCCCGAGCGTGCGCCACGTTCCTGCTCGAGCAGATGCGCGACGAGCGAGGCCGGATGCTGCGCAGCTGGAAGGATGGGAGAGCCCGGCTGCCGGGGTACCTGGAGGACCACGCGTTCACGGTCGAGGCGCTGCTGACCCTCTACGAGGGCACCTTCGAGCCGGGCTGGTTCACCCAGGCGCGTGCACTGGCCGACGTGGTCATCGATCACTTCGCCGACGACGAGCGCGGCGGGTTCTTCTCGACCGCGGACGACCACGAGCAGCTGCTCGCACGCCGCAAGGAGCTGGAGGACCATCCCATCCCCAGCGGCGGCTCGAGCGCAGCCGTCGGGCTCCTGCGCCTGGCCGCGCTGACCGGCGAGCGCGGGTACGAGCGGCGCGCCACCGGCGTGCTGCGCCTGCTGCACCAGGTCGCCCCACGTCATCCCCAGGCGTTCGGGCACCTGCTCCAGGCGCTCGACTTCTACACCGCCTCGGTCCGGGAGGTGGCGCTCGTGGGAGACGACCTGCGCCCGCTCGAGCGAGTGGTCCGGGCCGAGTTCCGGCCCCACCTGGTCCTCGCGGGCGCGCGTGACCCCGCGCGGTCGGACGGCGTGCCGCTGCTGGCCGGCCGCACCCCGGTCGACGGGCGCGCCGCCGCCTACGTCTGCGAGAACTTCGCCTGCCAGCGCCCGGTCACCGAGCCAGCCGAGCTGGCCGACCTGCTCGGCTAGGCACCGCGGCGCTCGTCCCCGCGTCCGATCGCGGTCACAGGACCGGTAGGTAGCGCTCGAGCTCCCACGGGGTGACCTGGACCCGGTAGTCCTCCCACTCCTGGCGCTTGATCTCGACGTAGCGGTTGAACATGTGCTCGCCGAGCGTGCGCAGGACGAGCTCGGACATGGCGGTCAGCTCGATGGCCTCGCCCAGGGTCTCGGGCAGCTGCTCGATCCCCAGCCGCCGGCGATCGTCGGGCGACAGGTGGTAGAGGTTCTTCTCCATCGGCTCCGGCAGCTCGTAGCCGTGCTCGATCCCCTCGAGCCCGGCGGCGAGCAGCACGGCGAACGTCAGGTACGGGTTGCAGGCGGGATCGGGGCAGCGGATCTCGGCCCGCGTCGCCTGCTCCTTGCCCGGGTGATAGAGGGGCACGCGCACGAGCGCCGAGCGGTTGCGGCGCGACCAGGCGCAGTACACCGGCGCCTCGTAGCCGGGCACCAGGCGCTTATAGGAGTTCACCCATTGGGCGAAGATCGAGGAGATCTCACGCGCGTGCTTGAGCTGGCCGGCGA
>DATAEY010000088.1:0-8618 GCA_036257715.1 Solirubrobacteraceae bacterium
GTGGTGCGCGCCGTCGAGCGCAAGACCGGGTTCGCGCGCACCCACCGCCTCCCGCTGGGCATGCTCGAGGGCAACGACTACCGGCAGTTCCTGCGCGTGCACAAGGCGCTCGTCGAGCTCGCCGGCACGCCGCCCTTCCAAGTGCGGCTCGGCGAGCACGCGGTCGAGGCGCTTTCGTTCGAGGAGCTTCGTCGCTGCGTGCTGGAGGTGGCCAAGCGCGGCATAAAGCTCCAGCGGTTCAAGGGCCTGGGCGAGATGAACGCCGACCAGCTGGCCGAGACCACGATGGATCCGGCCAGCCGCACCCTGGCCCAGGTGACCATGGAGGACGCGTCGGCGGCGGCGCAGCTGTTCTCGATGTTGATGGGCGACCACGTCGAGCCGCGGCGGAAGTTCATCGAAGACAACGCCAAGCAGGTGGCGAACCTCGATGTCTAGGAGGGAGGTGACCGGCTAGATGGCGACCCCCGACCAGCTGACGGGCGGCAACATCGAGCCCCGCGGGCTCGAGGAGGAGATGAAGTCGTCCTACCTCGACTACGCGATGTCGGTGATCGTCGGCCGGGCGCTGCCCGATGCGCGCGACGGCCTGAAGCCCGTGCACCGCCGGGTGCTGTTCTCGATGAACGAGAACGGGCTGCAGCCCACCCGCCCATTCCGCAAGTGCGCATTCATCGTCGGCGAGGTGATGGGGAAGTACCACCCTCACGGCGACGCCGCGATCTACGACACGCTGGTCCGCCTGGTCCAGGAGTTCGCGATGCGCTATCCGCTGGCCGACGGCCAGGGGAACTTCGGATCGGTGGACGACGACCCCGCAGCCGCCATGCGCTACACCGAGGCGCGGCTATCGAAGGTCGCCACCGAGATGCTGCGCGACCTGGACGCCGACACCGTCGATTTCACCCCCAACTACGACGGGTCGGTCCAGGAGCCCCTGGTCCTGCCGTCGCGCTTCCCCAACCTGCTGGTCAACGGCTCGTCGGGCATCGCGGTGGGCATGGCCACCAACATCCCGCCTCACAACCTGCGCGAGGCCATCGCCGCCACGGTGGCCCACATCGACGATCCACAGATCGACGTCGACGGCCTGATGCGCCACGTCAAGGGTCCCGACTTCCCCACCGGCGGGATCATCCTCGGCACCTCGGGGATCCGGGATGCGTACGCCACCGGGCGCGGCCGCATCCGGGTCCAGGCCCGCGCCCACGTCGAGCCGCTTAAGCAGGGCAAGGAGGCGATCGTTGTCACCGAGCTGCCCTACGCGGTCAAGAAGGGCGGCGACGGCGGGCTGGTCCAGAAGATCGCTGACCTCGTCCACGAGAAGAAGCTCTCCGAGATCTCGGACCTGCGCGACGAGTCCGACAAGCGGGGCACCCGGCTGGTGATCGAGCTCAAGCGCGACGCCATCCCCAAGGTCGTGCTCAACAAGCTCTACAAGCACACGCCGATGCAGACGACGTTCGGCGTGAACATGGTCGCGCTGGTCGACGGCGTCCCGCGGACGCTGGCGCTTCGCGAGGCGATCGAGGCGTACGTGGACCACCAGCGCGAGGTGGTCACGCGCCGGACCAAGTACGAGCTGGCCAGGGCCGAGGCGCGCGCCCACATCCTCGAAGGACTGCTGGTCGCGCTGGACAACCTGGACGAGGTGATCGAGACGATTCGTGCCTCGCGCGACCCGGACGCCGCGCGCACGGCGCTGATCGAGCGCTTCGAGTTGAGCACGGTCCAGGCCCAGGCGATCGTCGACATGCGCCTGCGCCAGCTGACCGCGCTCGAGTCCGACCGCATCAAGCAGGAGCACGCCGACCTGGTCGAGCGCATCCGCGAGCTGCGGGAGATCCTGGGCGACGAGGCGAAGGTGATGGGGCTGATCAAGGAGGAGCTGCTGGAGATCGCCGAGACGTACGGCGACGAGCGGCGCACCGAGATCAGCCACGTCGAGGGCGAGCTCGACATCGAGGACCTGATCGCCGACCAGCAGATGGTGATCACGATCACCAAGAGCGGGTACATAAAGTCCCTGCCGCTGTCCACATATCGCATGCAGCGACGCGGCGGCGTCGGCGTCACCGGGATGGACATGAAGGACGGCGACTACATCGAGCACCTCTTCGTTTGCTCGACGCACGACTACCTGCTGTTCTTCACCAACCGCGGCAAGGTCTATCGCTCGAAGGTCTACGAGCTGCCGGAGGCCTCCCGGACGGCGAAGGGGCGGGCCCTACCCAACTTCCTGCCGCTGCGCGAGGGCGAGCGCGTCCAGTCCGTCCTGGCGACCCGCGACTTCACTGAGGGCCGTTACGTGGTGTTCGCGACGCGCGATGGCCAGGTCAAGAAGACCGAGTTCGCGGCCTACAACACCCCGATCAAGGCCGACGGGATCATCGCCATCAACATCCGCGACGACGACGAGCTGGTGGCGGTGCGTCGGACGAGCGGCGACGACGACGTGATCCTGGTGTCGCGCTCGGGGCAGGCGGCGCGCTTCCACGAGTCGCAGGTGCGGCCGATGGGACGCGACACCGGCGGTGTGCGCGGCATGAACGTCTCCCAGAAGGGCAACGCCGTGCTGGCCATGGACGTGGCCCGCGACGACACCGAGCTGCTGGTGGTCACCGAGAACGGCTACGGCAAGCGCACGCCGGTCAGCGAGTACCCGGTCAAGAACCGCGGCACGATGGGGGTCAAGACCATCTCCATGACCAATAAGAAGGGTGCCCTGCTGGGGGCGCTGGTGGTGCGCGAGCACCAGGAGCTGGTGTTCATCTCCCAGGCTGGGATGGTCCAGCGCACGGGCGCCCGGGGCATATCGCGTCAGGGTCGCCCATCCCAGGGTGTCAGGGTGATGAACATCCGCGACGACGACCAGGTCTCCGCGGTCGCCTTGGTGATGGAGACCGAGGCGGCGACCGGAGCGCCTGTCGCCGACGAGCCGCCGGCCGCAGGCAACGGCAAGGCGCCGGCGGCGGAGTCGGCCGGCAGGCCGCCGACGCCCGAGCCCAACGGCCACGACGGATCCGTCTAGCCCTGCGCGGGCCTCCGCGGTCGGTGGTCAGGGGCGACCCCTCTGCGGAGTCTGCTTAGATAGGCGGACCAGGGAAAGGAGGTGGTCCTACGTTGAGTGACAGTTCTTGCGGGACCCTGGAGGTGACCGGCCGCTAGGTCGGAAGGCTGGATCCGCTTAGCGAATCCAACCCGGGACACCGCCTGCGACGCTGCCGGAGCTGGTCCCCCCGGCGGCAGTGCCAGCGACGTAGGCCACAGTCCAGCCAGCTTGGGGATCGAGGGGCGCCCGCGGGCGCCCCTCGTCTCGCCCGGGGCGAGCGGACGTCACCTCCGCCGGCCTCAGGCGGCTTCGAACAGGTACGCGCGCCACGCCGCGGGAATCGTCGGGGTGGCGACGTGGATGAAGATCTGGGGGCTCGGGCTGCTGGGCTGGCGGATCAGCTTCATCCCCGCCTGGCGGGGCATCGCGTCGCCCTTGCGGCGGTTGCACGGCGCGCAGGAGGTCACGATGTTCTCCCAGCTCGAGTGGCCGCCCTTGGAGCGGGGCACTACGTGATCTACCGTCAGGCTGGTGCGCGAGCCGCAGTACTGGCAGGTCCAGCGGTCCCGCGCGAAGACCGCCCGGCGGGTGATCTTGCGCCGATGGGTGTCGCGCGGGACCCGCACGTAGGTCACGAGCCGGATCACCACGGGACGGGGCAGGCTGAGGCTCTCGGACCGCAGCTCCCATTCGGCGTGCTCGATGATCTCCGCCTTCTCCTTGAGCAGCAGCACGGCGGCCCGCCGGATCGTGCATACATTGATCGGCTCGTAGGTGGCGTTGAGGACGAGCACTCGGCCGCCGACCGCCGATCTGGCGCCGGCCGTGGAGGACCCGCGCCGCCGGTGCTCCTCGAGCGGCGCAGGCCGGGCTGGGGCTGGTGGTACGGCCACGGCCATGTCCGGGGTCGCAGTCTAGCGGGCGTCCCGTCTGGCCTAGATTCGGCGATTCGGTGACCGAGCACCTGGCCCACCTGGCCCGTCTCGCCGGGCGCATGGCGGTCGACACCGAGTTCATGACCGAGCGCCGCTACCGGCCGATGCTGTGCCTGGCCCAGTTCGCCCTGCGCGACTCGTCCGCCGCCGAAGGCATCCGGACCGAGGTGGTCGACCCGCTCGACGGGCCGCGCCCGGGAGCGCTCGCCGCGACGCTGGCCGATCCCGCGGTCGAGGTCGTGGTCCACGCTGGCCGCCAGGACATCGCGCTTCTCAAGCGGGTGTGGGAGACCCGGGTGGCCAACGTCTTCGACACCCAGGTGGCGGCAGGGTTCCTGGGCTACGGGACGCAGGAGAGCTACCGCTCGCTGGTCCGCCGGGTGCTGGGCGTGTCGATCGCCAGCACCGAGTCGTTCACGCGCTGGGACCGCCGGCCGCTCACCGACGATCAGCTGCGTTATGCGCTGGAGGACGCGCGCCACCTCCTCGAGCTGGGGGAGGCGCTGGAGGGCGAGCTCGAGCGCGCCGGACGCCTCGAGTGGGCGAGGGAGGAGTGCCGCTGGCTGGAGGGCGTCAGCGACGCGCGAGATCCCGATGCGCTGTTCGAGCGTCTGCCGGGCGTCGCGCGCCTGCGGCCGCCCGCACGGGCGATCGCCCGCGAGCTGGTCGAGTGGCGGGAGGCGGTGGCCCGGGAGATCGATCGCAACGCCGGCTCGGTCCTCCCCGACCACGTCCTGGTCGAGGTGGCCCGCCAGGCGCCGCGCGGCCGCCGCGCGCTGAACGACGTGCGCGGGCTTCCCGAGTCGCTGCGACGGCGGCGCTCCGGCGGCCTGTTGGAGGCAGTCGCCCGCGGCGCGCGCAGACCCGCGCCGGTGCTTGCGCCCACTTCTCGGCCCGCGGCGGCCGCCGACGCGCCGGTGGCCTCGCTGCTGGGCGCGGTGGTGCGCCATCGCGCCCTCGATGCACGGGTCGCGGCGGGCCTGATCGCCACCCGGGACGAGCTCACGCAGCTGGTCTCGTGCGTGCGGGAGGGCGGCGACGCCCGGCGGTTCCGGGTCCTCCAGGGCTGGCGCGCAAAGCTCGTGGGCGAGGAGCTGCTCGAGGTGCTCGCCGGCACGCGCGTGGTTGGTGTCGTCGACGCCCGCCGCCTGGAGGTCGGGCCGCCGGGCGCTCAGGCCGCGGGGTAGGAGCCGAGCACCCGCAGCGCCTCGGTCTGATCCCGCAGTGCTCGCAACGCCTCGGCGACGCGCGGATCCTCGGCGTGCCCCTGGAGGTCGGCGAAGAACATGTAGTGCCCCAGCGCGAGCCGGCGCGGCCGCGACTCGATCATCGTCAGGTTGACGTCGCGGTCGGCGAACGCGGACAGGCAGCGAACCAGCCAGCCCGGGGTGTCGTCGCCTGCCCCCCAGAAGACGATCGACGTCTTCCACGGGCCGTCGCCGAGCGGCTCTAACCCCTGGGGGCCTAGCCACACGAAGCGGGTCTGGTTGCCCGCGAGGTCCTCGACTCCGTCGGCGATGACCACGCCCCCGTAGATGTCAGCCGACAGCCGCGTCCCCAGCGCGGCCGTGGCGCGGTCGGACTCGGCCACCGTGCGCACAGCGTCCGCGGTCGACGTGGCCGAGGTGACGGTTGCCCCGCCGAGCCTGTCGCGCAGGAAGCGCGCGCATTGCGCGGTGGCCTGAGGGTGCGAGATCACCTCCCGGATGTCCTCGAGGGGCACCGGCCGGCGGGAGATCAGGCAGTGGCGGATGGGATGGACCGTCTCGCCCACGACCGCCACGTCCCCCGCCTCGACCGCGAGCGTGTCGAGGGTGGAGTTCACCGATCCCTCCAGCGAATTCTCGATCGGCACCAGCGCGCGCTCGACTAGCCCCTGCTGGACGGCCATGATCGTGTCGTACACCGTGGGCAGCGGACGCAGCTCGAAGGAGCGCGCGGCCGGGTCGGCCATCAGCGCCTCGTGCGTGAACGTCCCCTCGGGGCCGAGGTAGCCGATCAGCACCGGCTGGACCACTAGCGACCGGACGCGGCAGCGCGCTGCTCGTCGGGCTCCAGCGCCTGGCGAACCGCCTCGGTCTCCTCGGGCGAGAGCTCGAGCTCGGGCTCGCCGCCGTTGATCCGCTTCGCATACAGGCGCGCCTGGTCGCGGTGATGGATCGAGGACAGCACGACCCCGGACCGGGAGGCGTCCAGCAGGGCAATGGACGTGGACTGGCGGCCCGACATCTCGTTGTAGGCGTCGTAGCGGATCAGCGATCGGTAAGTGATCGCGCCGTCCAGGCGCCGCTCGGCATCCGCCATCCGCTCGTGCAGGGCGATCGACGCCTGCTCGACCTCGGCCGCCAGCCGGTCGAAGTCCTGTTGGAGGCCGGCGGCGTGCGCGACTAGGTCGTGCCCCTCCTCGCCCAGCACCACCCGCTGCGCCCGTCTCAGACGCCGAAGCTTGATGCCCAGCACGACCGCCAGCACGAGGGCGACGGCCGCCACGGCGGCGGCCGCCAGCGCCACGATCCCGGGCACCGAGGTCAGGGCGTTCACGCCGCAAGGATAGGGCGACGGCCGCCCGCGCCGCCGGCCCGGAGGCTCGCGCGGCTCAGCCGCGGGTGAAGATCGCGGGGTAGGAGCGCTTGTTGTTCTCGAGCATCTTCTCGCCGGGCACGGCGTCGATCGAGACGGTGATCGTGACCGGGACGCCGATCGGGGGCGCCTGGCGCAGGGGCACGTCGACCGACGCCTCGCTGCCCTTGGTGGTCTCGGGGACGGTCGCCTCGGCGGTCACCGGGTTGCCGCCCCCCTCGATCGCCAGCTTGACCACCACCCCGGTCTCGTCGTTGTCACCCTGGTTCTGGAACGTGACCGTGAAGGCCAGGTTGGAGCCGGCGGGGATGCGGTTGGCGGTATCCGGATCCAGCTCGACGCCGCCCACGCTCACCGATGTCAGGGCGTGCCCGTGCGAGCCAGGGGCCACCGGGCCGCCGCGCTTGGAGGCGCTGAGGGTGGCTCCCAGCCGGTTGGCCACCTGCCCGGCGTCGAGCCATCTGATGGTGGGGAAGAAGTTGGTGTCGGGAACGGGCTGGCCGCTGACCCCGCCGTCGTCGAGCCCGCGCTTGATCAGGGGCGCCACCCGGTACTTGAACAGCAGGTCCGACGCGTAGAAGAGCTGCATCTGGCCGGTCAGCCCGACGATCGCCTGGTCGGCGGTGCCGCCGCTCGCCTGCGCGCTGGGCAGCTTGTCGGCGATCTTGCGCAGGGCGTCCCGGCGCATCTCCAGCACCAACAGCAACACGCTCTGCGCCTGGCGCATGTCGCCCGGGACGTCGAGGCGGCGCGCCCGCTTGACCAGGTCCTCGGAGACCACGCGCAGCTGGTTGACCTGGGTCTCGAGGTTGAGCGCGTTGCTGGCGCCGCCGGAGCCCGCGAGCTGCTGGAAGAACGGCTTGCCAACCTGGTTGTCGGACTCCTGCACCAGCGAGGAGACGTTCTGGGCGTACTCGCGCAGCGAGCGCTTCTTGGCGCCGCTCACGCACCCTCTGATGCCGAGCCCGAGCAGGATGACCACGACCAGCAGTCCGGCGACCGCCACGCCCTGGCGCATGCGCACGGTCCGGGAATCCACCCGGACGGTCCCGCCGGCCGGGCGGCGGGGGCGGGGGCTCCGGCGGGGCTCGTCACCCTCGTCGAAGAAGGACAATCGTCTCGCTCCTTGGGGGACGCAGCCGCGCGAAGTATGCCCGGCTCGGCGGCGCGATGTCGCTTGCCGGCCGCCTCCCGGGCCGGGATCGCCGGCGCGGGCCAGCTCCAACGTCGTGGCAGGGAGCCTGACGGACGTGTAGAAACCGGCCTGAGGTGGACACCGCTCCGACCCTCCCCGGCGCCACCGCGCCGGTGGCCCCCCGGCCCCCCGAGGGCGGTTCCGGTCTGGCCGACGCCGCGGCCGGCGGGCGCTTGGTGCTGGGCCGCTACCGCCTGGAGCGCCGGATCGGTGCCGGCGGCTTCGGCGCCGTCTGGCTGGCCCGTGACGAGCACCTCGGACGCGAGGTGGCGGTCAAGACGGTGGCGCGCAGCCGCGGCGAGCGCGCCGACGGCGAGCGCGCCCAGCGCGAGGCGCTCGCGGCGGCGCGCCTGAGCCATCCCGCGGTGGTGACGCTCTACGAGGCCGGCGCCGACGACGAGAACCACTACCTCATCTCCGAGGTCGTTCGCGGCCGCACGCTGGCCGAGCTGATCGCGGCCGGGGCGCTCTCGGACCGCGATGTCGCGCGGATCGGCCTCGCCGTCGCCACAGCCCTGGCCCATGCCCACGAGCGAGGCGTGATCCACCGCGACGTCAAGCCGCAGAACGTCATCGTCCCCGACGACCCGGAAGGGCCGCTCGGGGTGGCCAAGCTGACCGACTTCGGGGTGGCGCTTCTCGCGGGGGACGACCCGCTCACCCGAACCGGCGACGTGGTCGGGACCCTGGCCTACATGGCTCCTGAGCAGGCCGAGGGTCGTCGCGTCGGGCGCGAGGCGGACGTATACGCGCTCGTCCTGGTGCTCTACGAGGCGTTCGCGGGCTCGCATCCGGTCCGCGGGCCCGGGCCGGCGGCGACCGCTCGCCGCCTGGGCGCGGTACTGCCGTCGCTGGG